>NZ_BAAGIC010000003.1:327110-387404 GCF_054658315.1 Sessilibacter sp. MAH1 | reverse complement strand
AATCACTTACCGTTCTTGAAATTGGCGACACATCCTTGTGTCGCGAGAAACTCTAGGTTAATCAGAGTTTCCTATATGCAATACAAATTAAACAGAATGCAATCAACCAGAAACTCTCTATTACCGGCCACTAATTAAACTCTCTTTAAATTTAGCAACATACGTTTGGATGCGCGCCGTATTCTCAGGCCCCATTCGAATCATAAACTTTTCAAGTGGCGTCAATTTTTCTAACTCGGGATCTTCAAAAAGATACGCCACGGATTTGGACGTTAACTCTATAGGCCCAGGATAAACAGGTGCCTTTAGAATATTATCCAGCGCCAAAATTAACGTATTATCAAAATTTTCGGGAGGATAGCCGAGTTGCCCATAGGTTTTTTCAAGCAGAGGTCTGAAATAATGAAATGTATCTGCAAGAGCACTCGGAGAAATAATTTCTAAACCTGCAATATAAGAATCAAATCGAGAAAAACCTTTCTCATCTAAAAAATAACGATTATCAATTTTTTTCACCGGAAAGGTAGTTTTTGGTGGTTCTACTGAAACCACACCACGAATTAATTGCCCTTGTGATAACCCGTCTATAACGGTTACCCAACGCTGGAATAATTCCGATGAACTTAACCACAGTATTTGTTGTTCGCTAAAGCCGAGTTCTTGAAAATAATTGCGAATAAAAGGATCTGCTTCAGTCAACGGTGGCAATGGCGCTCGCACCTGCTCCGGCGCTTGCAATTCAGGTGTTTCTTCTTCACGTGTTTGCACAGGAATATCCGGTGTTGTGACTGCCTCAAGCGGTGCAAAATCTTCCCTCGAAGATTCGACCTCAGGTATGGCCTCGCTACCTACCGAATTTGTTGTATTGTCGTCCGGCTTGCCAGTTAAATTTAGATACACGAACCCTAGCACTGCTATCAAAAGCAAAGCCGCAATAATTAAAAAGATAACGTTAAAAGACGATTTTTCTGATACGTGATTATTTTTCAAAATCGATACCTAAATATTTTTACCGTTTATGTATACGAGTAATTATCCTGAAAGAAAACCGATAAAGGTTCAATACGAACAAAGCATTAATACTTCTGGAACCCTAAAAATTTCTCCGTTAATTTGTGATTCTTTAACAGTGAATATGGTCAGCAGCATTTTTAATGCTCCTTACACGTTTTTTAATTTTTAGGATTTAAACACACCATACGCAACTGAAGAGACTCACGTGAACGAAATTCGTTCACATCAAGATGATACGCACAGTGTGCCTGTCGAATATTTTTATCGGGCCAAACACGAGTATCTACGTTAAACGCGATTGCATCAAAAACATCTTGCGGACTTGCTATAGGGGCAACCGTCAGCTTTAAATGTTTTTCACCGACGATTCTTTGCGTAAGAATATTAAACTCACCATCAAATAAAGGTTCCGGGAAATTCTGGCCCCATGGCCCTAATTCAGCCAAAGACCTTGCAGTCGCCAAATTAAAATATTCAACCTCAAGTAATCCATCCGAAATAATGGCTGCTTCCAACGCATCTGCATCAATCAGTTGTCGAACTTGCTCATCAAACATCAGCGCGAACTGCGCGTAGTTTTCATGTTTAAGCGTTAATCCCGCCGCCATGGCGTGTCCGCCAAATTTTTCAATTAATCCGGGGTGTTTGGTAGCAATACTGTCAAGAGCATCGCGAATATGCAAACCCTTGATGGATCGTGCCGAACCTTTTAACTCTCCAGTTTGGTCCGATTGCGCAAAGGCAATTACGGGTCGGTGAAAACGGTCTTTGATACGCGACGCTAAGATTCCTACCACACCTTGGTGCCAATCCGCCTGATACAGACACATTCCCCAAGGCAACTCGGTGTTTTGTAACTGGTCTAGGTTACCTAAAGATGCCAAAGCTTCTTGTTGCATAGCGGCTTCTATAGAGCGGCGATCCTGATTTAAATCGTTTAATTCCCGAGCCAACTCGGTTGCTTCGGTGTAGTCGTCGCTCATTAAACAACGAATACCTAAACTCATATCGTCTAATCGTCCAGCGGCATTAATACGTGGCGCAATTGAAAACCCAATGTCACCGGATGTTAAATTTCGACCATTACGACCAGCGATTTCTATCAACGCTTGAATTCCCGGACGCGCCTGTCCGGCTCGAATACGCAGTAAACCTTGATGCACCAAACGCCTATTCAGAGAATCTAAGCTAACCACATCGGCAACTGTGCCCAACGCAACTAGATCTAAATAATTTGCCAAGTTAGGCTTCACAATGTGCTGATCTGCAAACCAATTCAGAGTGTCTAATACCGATCGAACCTTGCTTAACACATAAAAAATAACACCCACTCCGGCGAGATTTTTACTTGGAAAAGTACAGCCCGGCTGATTCGGATTCACAATCGCATCGGCACTTGGAAGACGGTCTCCGGGAAGATGATGATCGGTAACCACAACTTTAATGTTGTGCTCTTGCGCTCGATTTACACCGTCTATTGATGATATGCCGTTATCCACCGTAACAATAACGTCTGGCGATCGCTGCGCAGCTACCTCAACAATTTCTGGGGTCAGTCCATAGCCATAATCAAAACGATTAGGCACCAAATAACCGACATCCACGGCGCCCATTGCGGTTAATGCCAGAACTGCCAGAGATGTACTGGTCGCACCATCGGCATCAAAATCACCCACAATTAATATTTTTTGCCGGTGAATAATCGCTTGAGCTAAAACCTCTGCGGCCTTATCAATACCCAATAAACTCTCCGGCAACGGCAAATTATTGAGCCCATAATCGAGATCACAGGGATGAGTGATTCCACGATTTGCCAGTAATCGCTGCATCAATGGCGAATAATTCGACAATGAACTGTCTGGTTGAATTAACTTTCGTTTGATGACGGTATTTACAGTGTTCAAGGTATTAGATCTTCAATTATTTACGGTAAAAATTAAGAAACATTTAACAACAGTCAACGATGAATTTCATCGTAATGTCTGCATTGGCTTCACTGTATAAGGTCTTAATCGCTTCAAAAAGAATCGATTTAAAATCCATTATTATCGTCCTAAATCAAGTATCAACTCGTAAAAAGCCTGCAAACAACGTCTAATTTGCGCTCTGCGAATACAACGAATATTGGAAACGAAATTACCGGAGATATCATTGCCGGAGATATCATTGCCAGAGTTATCGTCGCTCAACAAATTATAGGAAACTCTGATTAACCTAGAGTTTCTCGCGACACAAGGATGTGTCGTCAATTTCAAGAACTGTAAGTGATTGAAATTGTGAAGAAATTAGAAATCACATTTTCAATTTCTGTCCTCTGATTAAATCAAGGATGAGTTAATCAGAGGTTCCTATAGGTTGCTAGAAATCGAGCTAAATCTACAGGAGAACCTATTTTGCACGTATTTTTGGTCAGAAAAAGCTCAAGCACATGTCGCCTAAAAAGTATTTTTGAGTCTACTGGTATTTTTCACCACTTTACTTGCACTAATAAGATACGCGAAGTTTATGAGGCAATTGCTCATTTAGGCGTCTCTCTGACAGTGTTACAGCTGATCTGCTAATAAGTGAGAGCATCGCCGCGCTTCTGTTTCAGACTGATGACCCAATACATTAAGACAAGGATTACCGCTACCACCAGCGGACTCTTCAATATCTAGGAGGGCACTCAGTGCGCTTTACCCCTCATTCGATGGTTATTCTCACCGCGGTTTTGTGTGCTGGTTCAAGCCTAAGTCACGCAACTGTTGTTAAACAAAGTAAAGGCGATTTTGAAGATAAATTTCGCCAGCTCGATGAAATTCTGCCAACACCTAACGTCTACCGTAGTGCTTCCGGTGAGCCTGGTATCGACTACTGGCAGCAGCAAGTTGATTACAAAATTGATGCTGTTTTAAACGAAGACAAGCGCACCCTTAGCGCAAAAGAAACCATCACCTACCACAACAATTCACCATACAACCTCAAATACCTTTGGATTCAATTAGAGCAAAACCGCTTTAAACCTGAATCTATTGCCGAGCGCACGCTGGATTTCGCCGGAGAAGGACGCAGAGGCCCCGGTACTCGCGCCGCTGAAGGTGGCAAACCTGCCGGAGTATCGCTGGGTGAGCTTCGCCGTCAGCAATTTTACGCCGATAATGACTTGGGCTATCAGTCTCTAGAAATTACCGACTCTGAAGGCAACAAGCTTCCGTTTATCGTCAACGGCGCGCAGTTACGCCTAGATTTACCTAAAGCTCTAAAAGGCGATGAGTCGCTTACCTTCAATATCGACTACACGTTTAATATCGTCGAAGAAGACGCCGTGAGCGCTCGCGCCGGCTATGAACACTTCCCAGATGATAAGCGCAAAGGCGGCAACGACATCTTTCTGCTCGCACAATGGTATCCGCGAGTTGCAGCCTATTCCGACTACGAAGCATGGCACAACAAAGAATTCTTGGGCCGTGGTGAATTCACACTGGAATTTGGTGATTACGACGTTTCTATCACCGTTCCTGCCGATCATATTGTCTCGGCAACCGGTGAGCTGCAAAATTCGGCTGATGTTTTAACCAAAACCCAGTTAGATCGTCTTGAGCAAGCTAAAACCGCAAAACGCCCAGTATTCATCGTTACTGAAAAAGAAGCCCTTGAGAACGAAAAAGCAGGAACCAGCGATAAAAAAACCTGGCACTTCCAAGCTAAGAACGTTCGCGATTTTGCGTGGGCATCGTCTCGAAAGTTTATGTGGGACGCCAAAGGTTACCAGCAAGGTGGCGAAGACATGCCCGAAGTATTGGCCATGTCTTTCTACCCTAAAGAAGGCGGCGATCTTTGGAAAAAGTACTCAACAGAAGCCATTGTTCACACCTTAGAAGTCTATTCTCGTTTCTCTTTTGATTATCCATACCCTGTTGCCCAGAGTGTTAACGGCCCTGTAGGTGGTATGGAATACCCGATGATCACCTTTAATGGCCCAAGAACAACCTGGAATGAAAGTGATAATTCTCGAACCTACACTCAAAAGGAAAAACGCTTCTTAATTGGTGTGGTGATTCATGAGATTGGTCATATCTACTTCCCAATGGTGGTGAACTCTGACGAGCGTCAATGGACTTGGATGGACGAAGGTCTAAACAGCTTCCTAGACGGAATTGCTGGTCGCGAATGGGACCCGAATATCCCATGGCAAGTTGAGCCTCGTGACGTAGTTGATTACATGAAATCGGACGTTCAGGTTCCGGTAATGACTCAATCAGACAGCGTTTTGCGCCTAGGACCAAACGCTTACACCAAACCTGCGGTCGCCTTAAACATTCTTCGTGAAGTTATTTTGGGTCGCGAATTATTCGATTTCGCCTTCAAAGAATACGCACAACGCTGGAAATATAAGCGCCCTACTCCGTCGGACTTTTTCAGAACCATGGAAGAAGCGTCGGGTGTTGATCTCGACTGGTTCTGGTACGGTTGGTTTTACACCACCGATCATGTAGATATTTCCATCGATAAAGTTTCTAAATTACGTTTGGATACTTGGAATCCAGACGTTGATCTTGAGCGCCTACGCCAAGAAGAAGCCGATAAACCGCCATCACGTTTTGTTGAAACCAACAAAGCCGAAGGCCGCGAATTGTGGATCGACAAAAACCCCGATATTCGTGATTTTTACGACGAAAACGATCGCTTTACTGTTACAAATAAGGAACGCAATAAATACCAGCAAGACCTTGCCGACCTAAAAGATTGGGAACGTGAAGCACTGGCTCGGGCGGTTAAAGAAGACAAAAACTATTATTTGATGGAGTTTTCTAATATCGGCGGTTTAGTTATGCCAATTCTTCTTCGTTTAACCTATGAAGACGGCACCGTTGAAGATCAATACATTCCTGCGGAAATCTGGCGTCGCTCACCCAAAGCGGTTCGCAAACTGATCGTCACCGAGAAAGACAAGCTTCTTAAGTCTGTTGTTGTTGATCCGGGTTGGGAAACCGCCGATGTGGATGTCGAAAATAACCACTACCCACGTCAAATAATTCCTTCACGTATTGAAGCATTCAAAGACGAGAAAGATGAGCATCCAATTGCGCGTGATATAATGCACGACATCAAAACCAAAGTAGAACCACCAAAAGAGAAAAAGCAAAAGAAATAATGTTGCAAAATTAAAAAGAGTTTGAACCCAGCATTATTTAATTACACCCTATAGCGCCACTTTTTAGTGGCGTTTTTTCAATGACTTATCGTATGAAACTAAAACAATTTTCTTCTTTTATATTACTGATATTAACCACAATTATTGCTGTAACTCAGGTTCAGGCGCATCAACAGAAGTACGCAATCACCACCATTGAGTTAAACCCAAGAACGGAAAATCTAGAAATAATACATCGCTTTCTAGTGCACGATGCAGAACACGTAGTGAAACAACTCTTTAAACCTACCGCCGATTTTAATAAACAGCCAGAAACGCAAAAAGCTTTCGCCGATTATGTAATTGAGAGCTTTAAAATTAAACTTCAAGATCAAGAACCCGTTTTGGTTAACGTTGGTTTTGAATCCGACGAGAAATATTTTTGGGTCTACCAAGAAGTAGAAAAACCCGAAGCGATTCAGTTTATATCGGTTAAACAAACGGCTTTACAAGAGATATGGCCAAAACAGACCAACTTAGTCAACGTAGAAGGTTTTGGCAAAATCAAAAGTGTTGAACTGAAAAAAGGCAGCGATTGGCAGTTAATAACATTAGACAAAAACGACCAATAACAGACGTAAATTTCTCTATTGGATTTAATTTATTCGTTTTAAAGTGAGCGTAGGATGCACATTCTGTTCTCCTCTCATCAAACTTTGACCAGTGATTTTAGCTCTGTATCGACTCGATTTTGAAATTCCACCAACACATCACCTTCATAATTTTGGGCATTGGCAACCACATTTAGCCAGTGTTCATAGTTATCATGAGCTTCAAACACATTTACATCAGACAGATCAGCGTCATCCAGCAGAAAAATTTTTTTAAATAAATTAAGCTTTAGAGAAAATGCAAATATCTTTGCCGTTTCGTATATCGCAAGATTAGAGTCAGTACTCAGCATCTTCTTGAAATACGACTCATACAAGACTTTAGTTAAAACAATGTCATCTACCTGTACGGACTCGGCTTGTTTAAAAAATTCATACCAGCGTTTGTCTTGCGGTCGCACAAACGTTAAAAACACAGTTTCTTCTAAAAAGAACGACATCATAGACTCAATAGCGCTCTTAGATTTCAAATGCTTTACCATACGCTGAAGCGCGTAATAATCTGGCAAATGACCTGAGGAGTTATATAAGAATTGACGAACAACACCCCAGTAGTTTTCGACATACTTGTCAGGCAGAGCGGTAAGCTGGTCTTTTATAAACGAATGCGTCTCTGGATTAAGCGTAGTATCTTGTAATTTTTCATTTAACTGCTGAAAAGTGTTTTGGCAAACTTTCTTAAGAGCCTGGTTTGAAAAAACACTTTCAATTGCATTATTTTCAAGCTTAATCAATTCAATTATTACTGGTGCACGTAACAATACATCAATAGAAAGTAAATCCATTAAATTAAAATTAAATTCTCTGTTTAAGATCCAAAAAACTTCTACAGTAAATGTTTTATTCACATATAAGTCAAAAAAATGCTTAATGCTGGTCAATTGATTAGAACTAATAGACAACTGGCTCTCAATCCAATAATTCCATTCTACGTCATTGTAATCCTCAGATTTTACCAAAGCATTTGACCTACCGCTTTGACAGGCCAGCAGCGCTGAATTTAAATTATCTTGTTTAAAATAATAACCCACTATCGCCCTATCAATAACCGGCAACGACGTTGACTCAAATACGTTTGGGTATAGATCATCAACTTCCGAAACTTTTGAGGAAAAAGATTTCAGCGGTAAATCATTAATGTTCAACGATAAAAATCGACTTAAATGGCTTTCGCTATAGCAATCAAAATTAAAGGATTCATCGGTCATTTCACTCCAGTGTTCCGGCAATTTGAACACATCGGCGAGCTGTGTTTTACACTGATCTAAAGCTTCGCGAATGGG
The DNA here is from genome assembly GCF_054658315.1 of Sessilibacter sp. MAH1. Classification (NCBI taxonomy): domain Bacteria; kingdom Pseudomonadati; phylum Pseudomonadota; class Gammaproteobacteria; order Cellvibrionales; family Cellvibrionaceae; genus Sessilibacter; species Sessilibacter sp. MAH1. The sequence goes on along the minus strand of NZ_BAAGIC010000003.1, from coordinate 379,323 downwards.
AGAATAATTCACTAAAAATTTAGTGTAATTCCAGTCCGCAACCGTTATTGTTTCAGTGTTATAAATTTCCGCAAGTGCCTTAAAGACTGCATGAACATCTGATTGCGTAAGATTGGGGCCGTTAATGGTTAACACACAGGGCATAATGGAGTTGTTATGTTCGTTTTCCAGTAATAAAACATAGCCTTCTGGTACGCCTTGAGAATTCTGGGATTTAAATATCCAAAAAACACGTACCTGTTTTAACAATCCGTAAAACGGTACAGAGACCATGCTGCAATCTTTCGCAACAGCCCCGCGCAATGTTGAATACAAAGCCGGTACTTCTTCGAGTAGGATATGTCTCGAAGCAACTTTTTCTTGAGTTGCATTATAAATTTGCGTAGCTGTAAGTACGTGCTTGGGAATAAATTGATTTAAGGTGTTATTGGTAATTTTTTGCAGCTGACCAAAACCTTTCTTTTTAGCAATATTTTCAATAATTGGTGCTAAATAAAGGCGAAAGTGATCATCAAATACATTTTGTATTTCTGTGGGCGAATAGTGTTTGCAAGAAAAATGTATCAAACCAGCAGCATTAATGGCTTTTCCGTTTTGATCGTATAAAAAAGGTGCTAAACGAATTAATTTTTTACTATTGTGATCAAATCGATCATCCAGATTTTTTAAATAAACTAAATCTTGCTCGATAGATTTAAGTTTTTTTAAATGACGCTTAAGCTTCGCGGCCTCTTCGGTTAACAGTTTATTAAGCGCTTGAAGTTTATCTTGATCGTGCCTGCCGGTGACGCTTTCCGAAAAGTGGATATGGCAACAGGTCAGCTGTTCGGTGTGACTGCTCTGTACAGACTGGCCCTGAGCACGCAAGCGCTCAATGGCTGCGCGAAAAACAGAAACAAAATTTCTGTTATACAGAGCATTGGCCGTTGGAAAACTGGGAAACCGTTTTATTAACGGCAGCAACAAATTAAGAATTTCCGAACTTTGCGTCAAATTCATAGCGACCTCATGTTGTTCAAACACGAATAAGTGAATAACAACCCAGCAAACTTAGCGCCATAATCTTGTACTTTCGGTACACAAAAACCTCAAACCGATTACAGACGCTTTTAATCCAACATGAATAAAATTTATATCAGATACTGGTACAGATTATTGGCATGAGTGCGGTAAAACAACTTAAATTCTTTTTTTAGGGGATCACTAAGCAAAAGTGCGAAGCAGATAAGTGTTGCAACGTGATCCTGAACCACGGGATCAGGCAACAATCTGGGAAATTCTCACAGGACACCGTCTTCTGTTGAAAATCTACAAACAAAGAAACTTGAGCGATCAAGAAGAGACTGGATTACTGGATTACACGGAGCGATTAGATTGAAAGTGGCCAGAAGAATCCTGGCCACATTGAGCGGTTTTTTACTAACGGATATTCGCAGACATAAACTGTTGTACTGCGGAAATATCATTCGCTAGTACCTGATACTGCTCCTCACGCTCGAACAAATCGACCATGTGATGCGGTAATTCAGGATTTGCAATGCCCACCGCTTTGTTGACTGCCTCAGGGAATTTTGCAGGATGTGCAGTCGCCAAACAAACCATGGGTGTTTCTGGCGATTGATTGTTTTTACGGGCCGCTTGCACGCCAATCGCCGTGTGCGGGTCTAGCAAATATCCGGTATTTTCAAACACATCAGCAATAACCGTGGTGGTTTCTTCGTCATCCAAGCGATAACTGGAGAAACCCGCTTTTAGCTTAGTAAATACATCATCGGAAAGCGTAATTGGCCCCGATTTAAAGTCTTCCATAAGTTGCTTGATTGCAGCACCATCACGACCGTACAGGTCAAACAACAAACGCTCAAAGTTGCTCGAAACCATAATGTCCATTGACGGCGATAGAGAATGAACCAAACTTTGCTTACTGTGATCGTTATTGGTAATACAGCGATGCAAAATGTCGTTCTGATTGGTTGCAACAATCAATTGCTTAATGGGCAGACCCATTTGTTTGGCAAGATAACCGGCAAAAATATCACCAAAGTTACCGGTCGGCACCGAATAAGAAACCTCACGGTGCGGCGCACCCAACGCTAAAGCCGAGTAAAAATAATAAACAATTTGCGCCATGATGCGGGCAAAGTTTATTGAATTTACGGCAACCAATTGGCGGCCATCTGGCAAGAATGACTGATCAGCAAAACTGGCTTTCACCATGTTTTGGCAGTCATCAAAATTACCTTCAAGAGCAATGTTATAAACGTTGTTTTCGATAACTGTGGTCATTTGTCGACGCTGTACATCGCTGACACGTTGATACGGATGCAAAATGAAAATATCAACGTTTTCGCAATGACGACAACCTTCGATGGCAGCTGAACCGGTATCGCCAGAAGTTGCACCCATTACGACGACTTTTTGATCGCGCTTTTTCAAAATATGGTCAAGAAGATTGCCTAAAAACTGCAACGCAAAGTCTTTAAACGCAAGGGTTGGTCCTTGGAACAGCTCTAGAACCCATTCGTTTTTACCCAATTGCACTAAAGGCGCAATCGCATCGTGACGAAAAGTCGCGTAAGACTTATCGATCAAACCTTTAAGCTCTTCATCGTTTAGCGTTTCGGTGACGAAAGGCTTCATTACCTTAAACGCGAGTTCTTGATAGCTCAATCCGGCCCAAGATTGAATCTCTTCTGCGCTAAATTTGGGTAAGGTTTCAGGCACATAGAGGCCACCATCACTGGCTAGGCCTGTCAAAACCACATCTTCAAAATTAAGCGTTGGCGCCTGTCCGCGCGTACTGATGTATTTCACAACTTTTTTCCCAGAAAATTAGATTACTTACCCAGTGATTCCATACGAATTTGGAAGACTTCACCAACCACCGACGATAGGTTTTGAATTTTCTCCACAGCTCGCATTAAATCTTTTTCCACAGCTCGGTTGGTCAGCAAAATAATTGGAGAGGTTTCGATAGATTCGGGCTGTTCTTTTTGGATCAAAGCTTCAATGCTGACGCCTGCATCACTTAGAATTTGCGTAATGGTCGAAAGTACGCCCGGCTTATCCAGTGCATTTAAGCGAATGTAGTAAGAGGTTTGCACCTCTGAAATCGGCAGCACTTCAAAGTTATTCAGCGCATTGGGTTGGAAGCCCAAATGAGGCACTCGGTGCTCGGGGTCAGCAGTTAAAGTCCTAGCAAGATCGACGATATCGGCAATTACAGCCGAAGCAGTTGGCTCAGCACCCGCACCTGGCCCGTAATACATAGTTGGGCCAACGGCATCACCTTTAACCATAACCGCGTTCATAACGCCATCAACATTCGCAATCAATCGTTCTTTTGGAATTAATGTTGGGTGAACTCGCAATTCAACCGCATCGCCAACTTTGCGGGCAATACCAAGGTGTTTAATGCGATAACCCAACTCTTGGGCGTATGACACGTCTTCGGCGGTAATTTTGGTAATACCTTCGGTGAATACCTTGTCGAATTGCAACGGCATACCAAAGGCGATAGACGCCAAGATCACCAACTTATGAGCAGCATCGATGCCTTCAACATCAAAGGTAGGATCTGCCTCGGCGTAACCTAACGCTTGCGCTTCTCTCAATACGTCATCAAAGGCGCGGCCCTTGTCGCGCATCTCTGTCAAAATAAAGTTGCCAGTACCGTTAATAATTCCCGCTAGCCATTGAATCTTGTTGGCGGCCAAACCCTCTTTGATGCTTTTAATAACAGGAATACCACCAGCGACGGCGGCTTCAAAGGCTACAGTGACGCCAGCTTCTTTCGCGGCTGTAAATATTTCGTTACCAAACTCAGCGATTAATGCTTTGTTTGCCGTCACAACATGCTTGCCATTGGCGATGGCTTGCAAAACCAAATCTTTCGCAATGGTTGTACCGCCAATCAATTCAACAACAATATCAATTTCCGGGTTGGTTACTACCTCAAAAATGTCACGAGTAACATTAAAGGCAGAAGTATTACAGTTAGGGTTATCTCGTCTAGCGCCAATTTGTGTAATGATAATTTCACAACCTGCACGAGCGCTGATTTCAGTCGCGTTTCGAGTTAAAACATTAACAGTGCCACTTCCTACGGTTCCTAGACCGCAGATACCAACTTTTACCGGTTTCAAAATTAACTTCCTCTGGATTAACGACGCCTTCATGATGAGTGAACATTTACCTTATTTGGCGCCCGAAAAAGGGTAGGCAACATTACTTAGGCTGAGTTGCTGTGTCAAATTTAACGCTGATTTATCGCGCTAATAGCTCGCCTCACAACTCTTCCAAACCTAGTCTGAGTCTTTCAAATCAGCCAGCTGATTTTTAGCTTCGATCCATTGCGACATAAATTGCGTTGACCGATGATGATGATGGCGCAACATCAAACTAACGAAATTGCTATTACGATGCTGAGCTAAATTTTCTTTGAGGTAGATTAATCGGGTAACTAGCTCATTACCCCAGTTTGGCTTTTTGTTGTAATACTGATCATAGGCATCGCAACGCGAATGAGCGCTGATCCAAAAATCTTCATCGGTATAAAGCCGAACGGCTGCATTTATAAACTCAGATTCTTTATCAGCGATAACACCCGGCCAAAGTGTCTCTTCCAACATCATCGATTCAGCACCAACTGTAGTGGTCACACTGGGTGTTGCAGCCATTGCAGCCAACACTAGCTTTCCTTTTTGCCCAGCACCAAAACGCAATGGCGCAAGACAAACACGAGCACGAGACATCGCTAAAAATGCGTCTTCTATCCAGCCGTGCACATAGAAACCCAATTTTTCATTATGCAGTTGTTTGGCTTTTGCCGGTAAATAGGCACCGTAAATATGAAGTTTAGCATTGGGAATTTGCGCTCTAATGCTTGGCCACAGCTCTCTGAGCCACAACACAGAATCCCAATTGGGCGGATGTCGGAAATTACCAATAGAGATGAAATGGGTTCTATGTTCGTATCCGAGCATCTTTGCTAGATGAGAGTTATCGGGGTTTATGTCACCGGCACCGTATCGCAAAGGAAGGTTCACTAGCCAAGACTGAGGAACTTGATAGTGGCGCTGCAATAAATCAAATTCGTCGCGTGAAATAATTAAGGATGTATCGCACCGGTGAATAGAAGCAATTTCACGAAGTGCTTTCTCAGTGTTTAAGTCAAGTTTAGAACCGTTTGTTAGTGCTTTTTGCCGAGCTTCTCGTAAGCTGTGCAAGTCTTCCGTATCCAAAATTCGTATCGCGTCTGGGCAATTAAGATCAACTCGCCAGCCAAATTGCTCTTCCATCATATAACGATCGAAAATCACAACATCAGGCGACAAATCTGCAAGGTACAAATCAAAGGAAGAATTGTTTACGTCAATAGCTGAAGTTTGAACACCAATGCTCTCAAGCGGGAAAGATAACTCCGTCTTTTGTGCAGGGCTTGCGAAATGAATCTCTTCACTCACGGATTGCATAAGTCGAATGATTGCGAGCATCTGCTCACCGGCGGCTGAAGCTTTAGGCTCTGGCCACACCCAACCAATAATTAACACTCGACGAAATGCTGTTTGCTGTAGTCCACTCAATGTCGATCATTCCTTGCGCCAAGATATTAAAGAAGCCTTTCGCTGTGGCAATGTATTCAATAGGCAGTTTAATCAGACAATGTGTATTTTAGAATACAAAATAGTGCGACATGATTAGTCAGGACTGGGAAATCAATAGACCAATTAAACGGGTGATTCGCTAATTTTAAACAGAACAAGCCCAGATCAATGAAAGCACGCGCTGGCCTTAACGCAAAAAAGCCCTTAAAGGGCTTTTTTGAAGAACGATAACGGCTTTTTCTAGGCTTAGTTGGCAGAAGCAACACCAATACGCGCCGCTAATTCTTTAGCAGGTAAGTAACCGGGTAGCAAAGTACCATCGTCTAACAACAATGCAGGCGTGCCACGAACACCAATGCGATTACCAAGTGCATAGTGATCGGCAACTGGGTTGTTTTCACAAACATTCATAGCAATTTCTTCACGAGCTTTCAGTTTATTCATTGCTTTTTGCTGATCGTCTGCACACCAAGCCGAAGCAATTTTATTGTATGACTCTGAGTTTAGCCCGCTACGTGGATACGCTAAATAACGAAGTTCGATACCCATTTCGTTCAATTCAGCCACTTCTTGATGCAAACGCTGACAGAAACCACAATCAACATCGGTAAATACGTTCACCACCCCTTTTACTTCACCTTTTGGTGAGTAAACAATCGCATCGTCGTGATTCTCGTCTAGGCGGTGAGCCAACTCTTTACGATACTCTTCGCGCTCTACTTCTTGTAGATTCACAAAACCACCAGCAACTACCTGATACATATCAGTTGCAAGCACGTATTGGCCATCAGCACTTACGAAAAGCGTAGGGCCATTTTCAATTTTCGCTTGGTAGAGTCCATTCACCGGACTCTTCTTAACAGACTCAACAACCAGCTGCGGACGAGCTTTGTTAATGCCGGAAATTACAACCGATTCAACTTCTTTGGAAACAGACGTGTCTAACTCTTGAGCAGAAACAGTCATTGCAGCCAATGAAAAGGTAAGCGCAGACAAAGTTGCACCTAATACTTTATACAATTTTAATCTCGGCATAGACCGTGTCATTAGGGCTCCAAGACTGTGTTTTACGTTAAGAAAATTCAAGCTGCACCTCGTCCATAGTGTTTATTTATCATGAGCAAGCCTGTAAAAGACTATAGATATATTTTTACGGTTATTAACAATCGATAATTCGAGCTATTGGAACTCATGTTATTAACGAGGTTCCAAAAATTTTCCGCAAAAATTGTTTTTTTTCAAATGACTTATTTTCTTAAATTTTAGACACAAAAAAGCCGACATAAAGTCGGCTTTTTAGAAACATCAACCTGTAACTTAGTTGAGTTTTTCTTTGATTCGAGCAGCCTTACCAGTAAGGTTACGCAAGTAGTAAAGCTTAGCTTGACGAACATCACCACGACGCTTAAGGCTAATGCTATCAACCAATGGGCTGTGAGTTTGGAAAGTACGCTCAACGCCAACGCCGTGAGAAATCTTACGCACGGTGAATGCTGAATTTAAGCCACGGTTACGCTTACCAATTACAACGCCTTCGAAAGCCTGTAAACGCTCACGACTACCTTCTACTACTTTCACTTGAACAACTACGGTGTCACCCGGTGAAAACTCAGGAACATCTTTTTTAAGCTGTTCGTTTTCTAGCATTTGAATAATTTTGTTAGTCATTTTTTGCTCCTAACTCTTTATCGGTGTAGCTTCTCAGCTAGACCATCAATTCAGTTCTCATCAAAAACTACCGACCTGGCGGATGAGTCTTTGCGAAAATATTCTTAAGGTTTGCTTATCGAATCTAAATCGCTTGCTTGCGAGAGATATTCTTTCAGCAAAGAATTTTCTTCTTTACTGAGCTCCCTCTGCTTTAATAAATCTGGTCGTCTTTCGTAGGTTCTGATTAAAGACTGTTTTAAGCGCCACTTTCTAATACGCTCGTGATCCCCAGACAATAAGACTTCCGGAACCTGTTGCCCTTGATACAACTCTGGCCGAGTGTAATGAGGACAATCTAGCAGGCCATTTGCAAAAGAATCTTCATTTGCAGACTCTTTATGACCCAGCGCTCCTGGAATTTGGCGAATTAAAGTATCTGCCAAAACCATTGCCGGTAATTCACCACCGCTTAGTACATAGTCGCCAATCGAGATTTCACTATCGACGTAGGATTCAATGAACCGCTCGTCAATGCCTTCGTATCGGCCAGCAATTAATACAAGATTATTACTGACAGAACTTAGGTTGATAACATCGCCTTGATCCAATGGTTTTCCTTGAGGGCTCATATAAACAACCTTTAAGGGTTGTTCATCTTGTCTTGCCCAATCGAGAGCCGTTTCTAGTGCTCTTTCTAAAGGCTCAACTTTCATGAGCATTCCAGGACCACCGCCATAGGGACGATCATCAACAGTTTTGTGGCGATCTTGCGCAAAATCACGAGGATTAAAGCAGCGCAAATCCGCAAGGCCATCTTTGATTGCTCGAGACGTAACACCGTACTGCGTAATAGCGTTAAACATCTCTGGAAATAGTGTCACAACCGCGATTCGCATAACCAATCCGTAGCAGGTAATCTTGCGAGCAAGATTACTCGACTCTCTTTCCAAGGACTTCTAAAAATCTGGGTCCCAATCAACCAAAATCGTGCCTGCATCAAGGTTTATCTCTAAGATAAATTGCCCGGGCAAATACGGTAACAGCCGTTCTCGATCATCAAAACTTTGTGCATCTGGCATAACAACAAGTACGTCGTTAGAACCAGTTTCAATCAGTTTTTTTACCACCCCTAGATCCACGCTCTGTAAAGAACCTGAATCGGCGTCACCGGCTTCAGCATTAACATGGGTTATCACTCTCAAACCCATCAACTGACTCCAGTAGTACTCGCCGTCTTCTAACGGTGACAATTGCTCGCGATCAATAGCGATCTCAACACCAGCCAATAACTCAGCGGCATCGCGATCATCAACGCCCTTAATGTGAGCAATTAGACCTTTGCCGTGATTTTGAAACTCATCACACTCAAAGACCTTTACACCATGACGGGTTTTTAACCACCAAGGTGTGTATTGAAAGATATTTTCTCTGGGCTCGGTGTCAGACAGAATCTTAACCCAACCCTTAATTCCGAATGCACCGGCTATACGGCCAACCGGAACCAAACCAGACATACTCAGCGCGCGCTCAAAAAATTAAGCCGCAATTGCTGCTTTTTGAGATTCTTTAACCAATTGGCTAACGCGATCAGACATTTGAGCGCCTTGACCTAACCAGTATTCAACTCTTTCGTTGTCGATACGCAAACGAACTTCTTGACCACGCGCAACTGGGTTGAAGAAACCCAAACGTTCGATAAAACGACCATCACGGGTGTTACGTGAATCAGTTACAGTCACATGATAGAAAGGACGCTTTTTAGAACCGCCACGAGCCAAACGAATACTTACCATTTAAGATTCCTGTTTTTGTTAAGCTGGACTTTGCCTCACGGCAATGCCACACATTTATGTCTAATAGAAGATAGTCTTCTGAAAGGTAACTCTTGAGTAAGAATTTACCCAAAAATTTAAGGCGCGCGATTATATTTCAACCGCGTGCCAATGTATAGAGGAGCCAGAGAGTTTTGCGGCTATTTACCCATACCAGGAGGTAGGCCACCACCACCGGGTAAACCGCCAAGCATGCCACCCATGCCGCGCATCATTTTCGCCATACCACCGCCCTTCATTTTCTTCATCATTTTCGCCATTTGCTTATGTTGCTTGAGCAAACGGTTCAAATCCTGAATGTCGGTACCGGAACCCATGGTGATGCGGCGTTTACGTGAACCATTAAGAACGTCCGGATTACGGCGCTCTTCTGGAGTCATGGAGCCGATGATAGCTTCCATTTGCTTGAATTGTTTGGTGACATCCGCTTGCTCGGCCATCTTGGCCATACCACCCATTCCGGGCAGCTTTTCAAGCATGGATGCCATACCACCCATGTTAGCCATTTGCTGGAGTTGATCGCGTAAATCCTCAAGATCAAATTTCTGACCCTTTTGGACTTTTTTAACCAATTTTTCAGCTTTTTCTCGATCGACTTTTTGCTCAGCTTGCTCAATAAGTGACATAACGTCACCCATGCCCAAAATACGAGAAGCAATACGTTCAGGATAAAATGGCTCAAGCGCGTCAACCTTTTCACCCACACCCAAAAACTTGATGGGCTTGCCGGTGACATGGCGAACCGAAAGGGCTGCACCGCCACGGGCATCACCATCGGCCTTGGTAAGAACAACACCCGTTAAAGGTAGAGCATCATTAAATGCTTTTGCGGTATTAACGGCATCTTGACCGATCATCGCGTCGATCACGAACAAGGTTTCGACAGGATTAATTGCGGCGTGCAGATCCTTAATTTCACCCATCAACGCCTGATCAATATGCAAACGACCCGCGGTATCGACGATTAGCACATCGAAAAACTGACGCTTGGCATGAGCAATGGCATTTTGTGCGATGGTTACCGGTTTCTCTTCAGCAGTAGAAGGGAAAAACTCAACCTCAACCTCACCCGCAAGAGTCTCCAGCTGTTTAATCGCTGCTGGACGATAGATGTCGGCAGAAACAACCAACACCTTTTTCTTTTGTCGTTCTTTAAGAAAACGCGCCAACTTGGCAACAGAAGTGGTTTTACCAGCACCTTGTAAACCCGCCATCAAAATTACAGCAGGCGGTTGTGCGGCCAAATCCAAGGTCTCGTTGGACTCGCCCATGGTTAGGACGAGTTCGCGCTCAACAATTTTTAGAAATTGCTGGCCGGGATTCAACGCCTTGGAGATTTGCTGACCAAGAGCCTTAGAGCGAACCTGTGATACGAAATCTTTAACTACCGGCAGCGCAACATCTGCCTCAAGCAACGCTTTACGAACTTCTCGTAAGGTCTTTTGGATGTTGTCATCGGTAATTTTTGCCTTACCAGTAATGCTGCGTAAGGATTGCGTGAGTCGATCAGAAAGATTTTCAAACATAAGATGCAGTATGTTGTGATGATTACACGAATAAAATTGGCCGCAGAGTATACCCAATGCTTAGGGAAATGCACGACTAATCCTGATTTTGAGGCGTTTTCTGCTCAGTTATGCGTATCACTTGTAGATACAGGACTAATGTCTGTAGAAATTTACAAACTTTGTCCCTTCTAAATGCCGCTTTCCTGTGACACACTCTCGTCTTTGACGAACTTTTCAAGTCTGAGAGTGATTTACAAACTGTAATGTCAAGCTTCGCCCCCAGTATAGCTGCCGTGTTTCTTTACTTAGTGTCTGGCGGATATATCTCACTTCAAATTGCAAAACTTAAGAATGTCCAAAAGTCTTGGCTAATCACCGCCTGTTGTCTTGCCGTTATCGCCCATGCCCTAAGTATTTATCACTTGGTATTTGCCGAAGACGGCTACCGACTGGGATTTTTTGTCGCCCTGTCGTTGATCACCTGCGTAGTGAATTTTTTAATCGCCATCAGCGGCTTGCGACTACCGATATTAAATTTATTTGTTTTCCTGTTCCCTTTTTCAGCCTGTGTGATTATTGCCGCCTTATTAGCAGAAGGCCCAGTTACACCGTTTAACAATATTCCACACGGCCTGTTTATTCATATTTCGCTGTCGGTTCTGGCTTATAGCCTTTTGATGATCGCAGCTCTTCAGGCTATTTTACTGGCATGGCAAAACCATCAGCTACGCAACAAGCATGCAACCGGTCGAATCCGATTATTACCTCCGCTCCAAACCATGGAAACCTTACTGTTTGATATTGTTTGGGCGGGTGAAATAACGCTTACACTCTCGATCGTTTCTGGTTTTATCTTCTTAGAAGATATGTTCGCGCAGTCGCTGGTGCACAAAACTATTTTGTCGATCTTTGCCTGGCTGCTTTATGCCACGTTATTGTGGGGCAGACACGTCAGAGGTTGGCGCGGCAACAGCGCAATTCGCTGGACCCTCTCGGGCTTTTGCTCACTAATGGTGGCATATTTTGGAAGTAAATTGGTTATCGAATTAATTCTTCATAGAAGTACTTTATAACGGTAAACAGAGACTATCGTCACTGCCACTCTTGACTAATCAACACAGGTTTTCCCCGCTTGAGCGATATACCCATTAGCACCCTTTTTGGCATTCTTGCTTTTTTAATTGTTCTCTCAGCTTTTTTCTCAAGCTCAGAAACAGGCATGATGTCCATCAACCGCTATCGACTAAAACACGCCGCCAATAAAGGTAATAAAGGCGCTAAGCGTGTTGCCCGCCTACTCGATCGACCAGATCGTTTAATTGGCGTTATCCTAATTGGTAACAACTTAGTCAATAATTTTACCGCAGCGTTGGCAACCATGATCTGCTTACGCTTATACGGAGAAGGCTATATCTGGGTAGCCAACATAATCCTAACCGTCGTCGTATTAATTTTCGCAGAAGTAACCCCAAAAACCGTCGCCGCACTGCACCCTGAGCGCGTAGCCTATCCTTTTAGCTGGGTTTTACAGCCGCTACTTAAACTGTTTTATCCAATTGTGCTGTTGGTTAACTTCTTATCCAACTCTTTAGCCCGCGTGTTTGGCGTTGACCCCGACAAGGCTCCAAAACAAGATCAGTTACATCCAGACGAACTCAGAACCGTAGTTGACGAAGCCGGTGACCTAATCCCTGATCAACACCAGGGCATGTTGCTTAACGTACTCGATCTTGAGAAGACCGTTGTCGAAGATATTATGATTCCTCGCAATGAGGTAGTAGGCCTTGATCTTAATGACGATATCGATCACTTGATGAACATAATTCGCACCACCGACTACACCCGCTTACCTGTGTATGAAGGCGACATCAATAATGTTATTGGTACCCTGCACCTGCGCCATGCATCACGCATTATTACCAGTGAAGGCAGCACGGTCACGCATGCAGCGATACGCCGTTACACCAGAAAACCCTATTTCGTGCATGAAGGCACACCACTGAGTAATCAGCTTCTAAACTTCCAGAAAGAAAAAAGCCGCATGGGAATTGTGGTCGATGAGTACGGTGAAGTTCAGGGATTGGTAACTCTAGAAGACATTCTCGAAGAGATTGTTGGCGACTTTACCACCAATACAGCCGAAGACTCTTACGAAGAAATTACCGATGTAGGCGAAGGCTGGTTTGAGATTGATGGTTCTACGTCAATTCGTGACATTAACAAGCATTTGGGATGGAAATTACCGACCGAAGGTCCAAAAACCCTGAACGGGCTTTCGGTTGAATTCCTGCAATCCATCCCTGACGGGTTGATCAGCTTCAAACTTAATGGCTATATATTCGAAGTCATCGAACTGAGTGACAAGGTTATTGTTAAGGCAAAAGTCAAAAAATCCAAATCCAAGAAGCCTCTAATTTAATACCTCAATTCAATGAGAGCTTTGAATCAATGAGAGCTTTGAGCACAGCAAGGATGCACAGCCAAATCCAACAAGCATAAATCATCGAACTTGACCAAAACTTGGCTATCACGCAATTACTTTTCGGCCTCCGGCTAGATCACGGATGAATCAATCATAGACATCTGCAAAGTGCGCCTAAAACTGAAGCTCCTATAAAAACGGATTCAGTTTTTTTGCCCGCTCACGGCAATGCTCAAGCACGGCTAACTTATTGTCATCGGCCATTCTTCCCCACTGCGAAATCTCCGACCCCGTTCGATAACAGCCAACGCAGACGTCTTCATCGTTTAATACACAAACAGAAACACATGGCGAGTTGATTGGCTTAGCTCGGGCACCAGTATCTGATGAATCTTGACTTGGTTTGAATGATTTAAAGGTCATTTGCTTACAAACGGCGTAGGTTGTGGAATCGATCCGAGTTATAACACACTATCGAAACTCTGTTCACGCTTGAAGAGCTTATCTGGCGAAATCGGCGAACACAGCATCGATCTTAAAAAGGGTTACTTAGTCAGTAGGTTCGCTCCGGGGCTTGATGTTCACGAGTTAAATTAACGTCAAACCCGTATTGCATCAAATCCACCAGTATCCGAGCTGTAAGGCCCCATATTTCATAGCACTCAAACTGCCAAGCTGGCGCCCAGTGATCTTTTCCAGCACGATGAAAAATATCTGTGCGTGTTCTTAAGTCTTCTCTTAAAAAACTCAAGGGTACCAAAAACACCTCGTCCAACTCGTCTTGATTAGGAATCAACACCGGCAGCGTTTCTATGATGCCGACCACCGGAACCACATTAACACCCAATTTCGACGCTCGAAGTGGCAGGCAGCCCATAAGCTCCACGGCACTGGGCTCTAAACCAATTTCTTCGTGGGTTTCGCGCAACGCTGTGGCAATTAAATTGGCGTCTTGGGGCTCCCACTTTCCACCGGGTAAAGCAACCTCCCCTGCATGAGACTTCAAATGACTTGCCCGTCGAGTTAACACCACAGAATAATCGTCACCAAAAGGTACTAATCCGACCAAAACGCCAGCATTTCGGATGTTTTTTTGCTGAACAAGCAGATTTTCGATAGAAAGCAAATTTTGCTTAAAAAAATTAGGCATAAGAAATATTTGTTATCTAACTCCTAGAAATTAACGATGATCAAGTGAATCATCAATGACTACCTGTATATGAATGATAGACGTCATAACAAGAGGCCAAAAATCCTTTTTAAAATGGCGAAAACGTTTTTCTATATAAGAAATTATTATTTAGGTCGCCAATTTCTGATTGATAGTATCAGGAATTGTTTAGTTCTTCTGGCTTCTTATAGCATTTGTTTACAAAGGACTGACACAAAGCCAGTATAGGAAATCACAAAGCGAGGCGAGCAATGCAAAAAGATCTACCCGATTTCGACACCTTAATGGAGTTAGCGAAAAACGATCCAACAGCGTTTGAGGCTCTTCGTGAGCAATATATTAACGCTGTCATCGAAAACTCACCTGTAAATATGCAACGTCGCTTACGTGGATTGCAATTCCAAATCGACGCTAAACGTAAGACCAGCAGTACGCCGATGAAAGCTTGTATCACGCTGTCGGCTATGATGCACGACAGTTTTGACCGTCTGCGCCGTGTACTCAATGAGGGCCAAGACGATTTACCTGCAGAAACAAACCCAACAATCAGTGCAAAAATTTTAGCATTCGAGACCACAGCTGCCGCACAATAATTTAAGATATACTGCAAAACCTTTCTTTGGATTTATTTCATGAAATTTTGCAGTAACTGTGGCGCCAAAGTCAGCATTCAAGTTCCTGCAGGCGATGACAGAAACCGTCACGTCTGCATTGAATGCGAAACCATTCATTATCAAAATCCCAAAGTTATTACCGGTTGTCTACCCGTATTCGAAGACAAGATCCTACTGTGTAAACGCGCAATCGAGCCGCGCGCGAATCTATGGACCCTGCCAGCGGGTTTTATGGAAAACGGTGAATCTATAGAAGAAGGAGCATTACGAGAATCTTGGGAAGAGGCGCGTGTAAAAATCAGCAACCCATCTTTGTACCAAGTTTTTAGTGTTCCCTACATAAACCAAGTGTATGTGTTCTATAAAGGCGAGGTTGCCAATCAAGACTTTGGTCCGGGGCCAGAATCGTTGGAAGTTGAACTGTTCGATTTCGACCAAATCCCTTGGGATAAGCTCGCCTTCCCCGTGGTTCGAATCACTCTCGAAAACTATCTGACTGATTACTCGAACAATGTCTTTCCCGTGCATAACGATATTGTTACATCCAACAACGGCTAATTCCTTTGCAAATAGTCACTTTAATCGACGTGAAATAGACGGCCCTTAAGCACGAGTTATTTATTAGCTCAATCGACACATCAGCAAGCAATTATTCAGGAACGGATTAGCAACAATAATTGGACTAAAGGTCCGCAAGCGTTAAAAACGGCAGCACTTGATAAGCGGGCTCTTCATAGGGATGAGCCTCGATCATTTTTAACACTGCCGTTTTAATCAGCGCCGCCTCGCAAACCAGCTCTAATCGAAACTCCGGCACTCGCTCCAATTCGCCCTCTTGCCCTAAGTATGGTTGGCTATTTGGCAAAGGCAAAAACTGCTCCTGACCTAGCACCTCCCAACAGCAACAGGCGTAATCGCCAATTCTTCCAGCCCCCGCATCAAATAATGCAGATTTAACGGTTTCTTTGGACTCACTGGGAACATAAACAATGATTTTATACATAATCAAAAATCAACTTATAAACCACAAACAAAAAAGCCTACCACGCAACCGCAGTAGGCTCTTTAGAACAATACTCTTTTTAGAATAGTACTGAATTTAGAATAGTGCTGAATGTGTTAATTAAGAACCTAAAAAGCTCTGCACCATGGATATCATCACACCAGCGGCAACCGCAGAACCAATAACACCCGCAACGTTTGGCCCCATGGCATGCATGAGCAAAAAGTTGTGTGGGTTAGACTCAAGACCAATCTTGTTGGACACACGAGCAGCCATGGGTACCGCAGACACACCGGCAGAACCAATCAACGGGTTAATCTTATGCTTGCTAAATTGATTCATAAGTTTAGCCATCAAAACACCCATTGCGGTGCCAATACCAAAGGCCACAATACCTAACGCCAAAATACCCAAGGTTTTAGGATCTAAGAACTTGTCAGCCGCTAGCTTAGAGCCAACCGAAAGACCCAAGAAAATAGTGGTGATATTGATCAATGCATTCTGGGCAGTATCGCTCAAGCGATTAACAACCCCACATTCTTTCATAAGATTACCGAAGCAGAACATACCTAGCAGTGGCGCCGCTGATGGCAGGAACAATGCGACCAAAATCAAAATCACAATTGGGAAGATGATCTTTTCAGCCTTAGATACTTCGCGCAGCTGACTCATAACAATTTCGCGTTCCGATTGCGTGGTTAACGCACGCATGATCGGCGGCTGAATCATTGGTACCAAAGCCATGTAGGAATAGGCAGCCACAGCAATCGCCCCCAGTAAATCTGGAGCCAGCAAAGACGCAACATAGATCGCGGTTGGGCCATCCGCGCCACCAATAATACCAATGGCCGCAGCATCTGCGATGGAAAAATCCATAAGACCGGCAGCGTTTAAGCCCACAGCACCAAGCACTGTGGCAAAAATCCCAAACTGAGCGGCAGCACCCAAAAACAATGTTTTAGGATTCGCCAATAACGGGCCGAAATCCGTCATTGCACCAACACCCATAAAAATTACTAGGGGCGCAACACCAGACGCAATAGCAACCGAGTAAAAGTTATACAACATGCCATTGGTGAAACCAAAGTTCTCCGCCGTTTGCACAGCCGCCAAGTGAATTTCGGCGGTAGAATTCCCGTAAGCCGCTTTTAATAGTTTAAGGTTTTGCCATTGCTCAACACCTAAAGCCTGAGCCATGGCTTTTAAAACTTCAGGATCACCACTGGCAATGGCCGCCTCGGCAGCCGAGAGCGCCAAGTCAGCCCCAGGAATATTGGCTAATATTCCACCAAAACCGATTGGAATCAGCAGTAGTGGTTCAAAATTTTTCTGAATAGCAAGATACAACAACAGCATTCCAACCAAGATCATAATGATCTGGCCGCCGGTCATGTTGTACAAACCGGAGTCTTGCCATAGGGCTAGCATACTTTCCACGTGTAACCTCCGGTTTAGGCGAGGCTGAGTAAACAGTCGCCGACAGCAACCGAATCACCCGCCTTAACATCAATAGTTGTAACCGTACCGGCTTTTGGCGCAGAAATATTGGTCTCCATCTTCATGGCTTCCAAAATTATAAGCACCTCGCCCGCAGCAACAGCTTGGCCGGGTTTCACAACAATCTTAACAATGTTACCCGCCAGAGGCGCTGCTACTGGCTCACCACCGCTTACAGGTGCCGGAGTTGCCGCGGATGCCGAAGGCACTACAGCACCACCAATCGGCGCCAATGACGAAATATCACCACCTTCAGCAACGGCAACGGTGTAGCTCTTACCGTCAACGGTGACGGTGTAAATCTCTTCGCCAGCTTCATTTTTAACAGGCTCAGGCACACCCGGCTTAGGTTCAAAAGCAGAAGGATTATCACGATTTTCAAGGAATTTAAGACCAACTTGCGGAAACAAAGCGTAGGTCAATACATCATCGATCTGACCTTCGCCTTTGGTCAACGCAATGCCCTTTTCAGCGGCAAGCTCTAGTAACTCGGTTTTTAACTTGTCCATTTCAGGCTCAAGTAAATCTGCCGGACGGCAAGTAATTGCTTCGGCACCATCCAACACGCGAGCTTGTAGCTCGGCATTTACGGGTGCTGGAGTTGCACCATATTCACCTTTGAGCACGCCCTGAGTTTCTTTAGAGATCGATTTGTAACGTTCGCCAGTCAACACGTTCAGTACCGCTTGAGTACCCACGATTTGAGAGGTTGGAGTTACCAAAGGAATAAAACCGAGATCTTCACGAACTCTAGGGATCTCTTCTAAAACCGCATCAAATTTATCGGTCGCACCCTGGTCACGGAGTTGGTTTTCCATGTTGGTGAGCATGCCACCGGGAACCTGCGCCGTTAAAATTCGTGAATCTACACCACGAAGCGAACCTTCAAATTTCGCGTATTTTTTACGAACCTCGCGGAAATACGCTGCAATTTCTTCGAGTAAATTCAAATCTAAGCCGGTATCGCGTTCGGTTCCTTCAAGAATGGCCACAACGGATTCGGTTGGACTGTGTCCATAAGTCATCGACATAGAAGAAATGGCGGTATCAATGTTATCGATACCTGCTTCGATACATTTCAATGCAGTAGCGGTTGATAAACCAGTTGTCGCGTGGCATTGCATATGGATTGGAATCGAGCAAGATTCCTTCAGGCGCTTAACCAACTCATAACCATAATAAGGTTTTAAGAGCCCAGCCATGTCTTTAATGGCGATCGAATCGGCACCGGTATCTTCAATACGCTTCCCCATATCAACCCACATTTCTAGATTGTGAACAGGGCTTAGCGTGAACGAAATAGTACCTTGAGCGTGCTTACCAACATCCTTAACGGCTTTAAGAGCAGTCTCTAAGTTGCGCATGTCGTTCATTGCGTCGAAAACACGGAATACATCTACTCCATTCACTGCGCAACGCTCAACAAACTTGGTTACAACATCGTCGGCGTAATGGCGATAACCCAAAATATTTTGACCACGAAATAGCATCTGCATGGGAGTTTTAGGCATAGCTTTTTTCAGCTGACGAATTCGATCCCAAGGGTCTTCGCCCAAATATCGAATACACGCATCAAAAGTCGCGCCACCCCAGGTCTCTAAAGACCAAAATCCTACTTGGTCGAGTTTCTCGGCAATGGGTAGCATGTCATCTAAACGCATACGCGTTGCAAATAACGATTGATGCGCATCACGCAAAACTACGTCGGTAATTCCTAGAGGTTTATTTTCGTTAGCCATAATGTTTCTCTGAGCTTAAGTATTCAAACAATCGAGGCAATCAGCGCTTACGATGCTGATCTAGTGCCGCTTGAATAACTTTAAAAAGATGGGGGTCAACAGTGGCAGAAGCAGAAACTTCTGTTGAAGGTTGTTTTTCGGTAACCACGGGCGATGGCTGGAATTTGGCTATCACCGATGACATTACATTCATCGCAACCACCAGTAACGCCAAAAACACCATCACCGTTCCCATACCGAACAACATTAAGTCGAAACCCTGTTGTAATATCGAATCAGCCATAAGATCTATACCGACCTGCTTAATCAACTAAAGGAAACACCCGGAACTCGTTGAAATTATTAATAAAACAATCGTTTTTCAGACAAGCAAAAGACTCCCGCAGGAGTAAAAAGCCCCGTAAAATTTGTTTCAATTACAAAGAGTTAGAGCATCGAAAGTGTTCAGTCAATGTAGCGACGAAAAAATTTGTAGGCAAGTTTGCCCCAGAACTACAAACCCATTATCCAAAACTGAAAAATAAATTATTCTTATAGATCAAAGAGTTACATACACAGCCTGAAATTAGTACAATTCTTCATAGAAGCGTAATACAAGACATCTGTAGTTAACTCTATTTGTAACTACAAGGTTTATGAAACATAAACAGCTTATAAATTCACCGAATAGCAAAGAAAAAGAAACTAAATGTTTCCAAATTCGTTAAATAATCCCTAATTACGCACAAAAAGAAAAAATCTCTCCTAGAGCATGCTATTCAACGTCATAGGATTTCAAACCCTTAAATAAAGAGGCTATAGAATCTAATTCGATTACAATTCGCCATCCAAAATCATTAAGCGCACTGATCACATTCACATTGTCACAGAGTTACGCACTTGCTAAACAATCTCGCCAATAACAAATCTCGATCGCCAAAAGTCCTACTAGCACCGATGGAAGGTGTCGTTGACTTTCATATGCGAAAAATACTGACGGAAATTGGCGGCATCGATGGCTGCGTTACCGAATTTATTCGTGTAACCAATCACGCTCTCCCGTCACGAGTTTTTCTCAAACACTTCCCAGAGATTCTTAGTGATTGTGAGACTGAACACAGGGTTCCAGTGTCCGTGCAGTTACTTGGCAGCAATCCCGAGGCAATCGCCTTAAACGCGGTTAAAGCAAGTAAAATAGGTGCTAAAACCATCGACTTAAATTTTGGTTGCCCCGCCAAAACAGTCAACAAAAGTGAAGGTGGAGCAATTCTTCTAAAAAAGACTGACACCCTATTTAAAATTGTCAGCACTACCAAACAATCTCTACCCCAAGGCGTTAAACTTTCCGCGAAGATGCGCTTAGGTTATGAAGAAAAAATTGGCTTTTTAGAAAACGCACAAGCCTTAGAAAGCGCCGGCGCCGAAGAACTGGTTGTACACGCACGCAGTAAAGTCGATGGGTATAAACCGCCTGCCTATTGGAGCTACGTTAAGGCAATTCAGGAACAACTTTCTATTAATGTCATCATTAACGGCGAAATTTGGACGGTTGACGACTATTTTAAGGCGCGTGATCAAAGTGGTTGTGTTGATGTAATGATAGGCCGCGGCTTACTTGCCAAACCGGACCTCGCACTGCAAATAAAATGCGCCCTAAATGGTGAACCTATCGAAGCAATGCCTTGGTGTAAAGTTGCACACTATGTATTAAGGTATTTTTTGCAAACAACCTATACTCATCCCAATAAATTTTTAGGTAACCGACTAAAACAATGGTTATCGTATTTAAAATTAACCTATCCAGAAGCTCATGTACTTATGGAAGATATAAAACGCAGTAGAGACTTCGACTTTATTCATAACCGATTACGAATAGAAATAAACAACAATAAAATTGATGCAACAATTTAGAAGCCTCTGATTAGCCACAAAATTACTGAATTAGAATTTACTGCGTTAAAAAATAAAAACCACGAAACAAAAAACATCACAGAACACAATAAACCAGATATTTTCTATTATAAAATTAGCCTTTTAAGGGCATATATTTGCAATTTAAATATAAATCTTTATACATTATAATTGGCCCTCAAAAATTGGTTAAATCTAAACCAATTCAGTTTTAAAGAGTGTTTTACATAAAAATAAAACCAATAATATCAATACGTAATAATAGAGATAATTAATACACGCTTTTTACTTCAACTACAACTCAACAGGTACCCGCTATGACCATGGTATTTCCGGCTACAGAGCCATCAACCCTACCTGTAGTGGGCAGCGACCATCGCTTTCCCGTAAGACGTATTTACTGTGTTGGTCGAAACTATTCCGACCACGCCATCGAAATGGGTGCCGACCCAAACAAAGAACCACCCTTTTTTTTCACCAAACCTGCTGATGCTGTGGTTCCACCCAATCACCCTATAAAATATCCCAGCAAGACCGAAGAACTGCATCATGAAGTGGAACTGGTTGTTGCTCTTGAGCGCGGCGGCACGAATGTTTCGGTTGACGCCGCAACCGCAATGATTTTTGGTTACGCTGTTGGTTTAGACCTGACTCGACGCGACCTGCAAAAATCTGCCAAAGAAAAAGGACACCCTTGGTGTACAGCAAAAGCGTTTGATCATTCTGCCGTGGTTGGCGCAATAACCTCACATAAAGATTGCGGACATCTCAACGAAGGATTAATTACCTTAAAAATTAACCAAGAGTTAAAACAATCTGGAAATTTGAATCAAATGATTTGGCGAATTCCAGAAATCATTTCTAAACTCTCGGAATATTTTTCACTGCAACCCGGTGATTTAATTTTTACAGGTACACCAGCCGGAGTTGGCGCACTAGAGCGTGGCGATAAGCTAGAAGCTAAAATTGATAAGTTATCGGTACTTGTGACACACGTCGAATAAATAAAAAAAAGCCCGGGGAGTACCCGGGCACAACTACAAGCGCTACAACAAGACGATGGATATCAAATCTCAACTTTACTTTAATAGCTTAACGTCAAATCAGATATCTAAAATTTTCTATCGAAGGCTTTAAGTATTTTCATCAATTAAAGCCTTTAAATAAATCTCACAAATCTAGAATATTAAATCTCGGAAAATTTTCTTTAACTTACTGACATAACATTCAACTAAAAGAAAAACATTACGAGCGCAGCCTGCGAAAACTTTGATGATTCCCTGCATCAATACCAGCATATTTTTTGGTACATGCAATTCTTTAGAGGTTTAAACTCGTTAAACGATACATCTAGAAAACTCTAAAGCATCTTTTATACGGTTACATATTTTGATGAGCAGCTTGTGATAACAATTATTTTATTATTTTACTTTTTAATAAACATCAACAAACAAAACTAAAATTTTTTACTAAATTTTATTAAACAATTCCAATGCTATTAAATAAATCGTCTTAACACTCAAAAACAAAACCTTTCGCATTAAAACACTTTATTTAATAAAACTTCTAAACCTAATAAGAATTTTTATTTCAACTCCCTCGGGTAAAAAATTACCCAAGGGAGTTTTTATTTAGCTAGCAGCTTCTTCATCCTTAGGTGCTGGCGCCTTAGCTTTCGCTGGAGCTTTTGCACGAGGAGCAGATTTTGCAGCTTGCGGCGTTGTTACTGCCGCTTCAAACTTTTTTATTTCTGAAAATGCTCCATTAAAGAGTTCTGACATTTTTTCAGAAGTATCAGTCATCAGAGCGTAGGTTTCTTTTGCGCTGGTCATCATTTTTTCTTGAAGACCTTCAGCGTAAGATTTTTGTGTTTCATAAATACCAGCCAAATCTTTTTGAGACGCAAGATCTTTCGCGTACTCGATGCTGTCATTCATTACACCGGTTAGAAGTGAAGTTTGCTTTTCAGCAAATTTTTCTAAAACCTCAGCATTGATAGTCATCATTTCACTGAATGGTTTAGAAGCTGTCTGCGCTTGTTCTACAATTTTATCAAACATGAGTTTCTCCTGGTACCTATTAGATGCTAAACGCCATTATTGCTAAACGCTTTCAATGCATAACATTTTTTGTAATGCCGCGCCTTGATGCTGCAGCGCACAATAAAACTGTGATGATAATAGGAGGAACGTATTTTTAGGTCAACCACTTTTTGCTGCTTTGCAGCAAAAAGGACTTACAGATTTTAAATAAGAGAGAAAACTCTTATTCCTCAGAGTTTTTATCGGCATTGTGCTTGGAGATTGTTCGCCAAAAATCCATATTCTTCTCAAACATTTGGCCAAAGATTCCAATAGGAGAAGTATCTAAGATGTTGCGCATAACACTTTGCATAGCATCTTGTTGCTCTAGGAAATTCGCCATGCTTTGCTCAAGATACATGCGCAAAAACACCTGCATGTCTGAATCGTAAAAGCGGATCAACTGCTTAAGTACTTGATTGGTAAGAACAGATTGCTGATCGTTAGACTCCTGCTCAGAGATGATCTGAAGCAGAATACTCTTGGTGAGATCATCCTCGGTTTTAGAATCAATGATTTGAAACTCATGATGCTGCATCACCAAAGTCTTGATGTACTCCAAGTTGATGTATTGGCTTTGAGAGGTATCGTACAGTCGTCGATTTGGGTACTTTTTGATGATAATCACTTAGAGTCTCGCACAGTATAAATATCAGTGAGTATAGCGACTTTAGCTAAGCTGGACAAAAGAGACTCGAACATGCCTCAATTTAGTCAATTTGTGGGTAGCGCTGCGGCGCGATAAACGCTACCGCAGTATAAGTGATAATAAGCGCTCAATCGGCTTATTCAGCAACCGGTTCGGCCTCTGGCTTAACAGGTGCTTCTATTTTCTCAACACGAACTTTCACGTAGCTGCCGGGTGCGGCTTCAAGGGATTTGTGTTGTGCGTTACCGGGTTGTTTAGGTGCATCAACCTGTTCACCCGATAATTCAGATAACCACTCGCGCCAATCCAGCCACCAAGAGCCTTCTTTTTGTTTGGCGCTTTTTAGCCATTCATCGGAGGTTTTTGGGTTGCGAGTGTTGACCCAATGGTCGTATTTGGAATCATCCGGCGGATTCACGACACCGGCTACATGCCCAGAACCAGCCAGTACAAAACGAACCTTGGCTTTTGTGAGCACCTTGATACTCTCATAAGCGGCTTGCCATAAAACGATGTGGTCGTTAGAGGTAGCAAGCGCGTAGGTTGGAACGTCAATCGCGCCTAAATCAACCTCTACACCATCGACGGATATGGCATTAGGTTCTTTAATGCGATTATCCAAATAAGTGTTGCGTAGGTAATACAAAAACGCTTTTGCAGGAATATTGGTAGAGTCGGAATTCCAGTACAGAATATCAAATGGCAGTGGGTCTTTGCCTTTTAAATAATTATCAACAAAGAATGACCAGAATAAATTGTTTTCACGCAATAGGCTAAAGCAGTAGGCGAGAATCCGTCCGTCAAAATATCCTTTGGTATTCGCGGATTGTTCCACCAGCGTATAGGATTGTTCGGAAATATAATTTCCGGCTTCGCCGGGTTCAGAAAAATCAAATAAGGTCGTGAGTAACGACATTGAATTTAATAATTTGCTACGCTTTTTCTTTAATACAGACGCAGCAACACCCAATACCGTACCACCAATGCAGTATCCGAGCGCATTTACAGAACTCACACCTGAGATTTCTGCACAGACTTTTAACGCTTGAATAACGCCGTCAACAACATAGGAGTCGAAGGTTTTATCTTTATGGCGTGCATCTGCATTCACCCACGACATAATAAATACGGTAAAACCTTGATCAACCAACCACTTCACCATCGATTTCTTTTTGTCTAAATCAAGAATGTAGTATTTGTTAATAAACGGCGAAACAATTAATAACGGCTTTTCGTGAACTTTTGCTGTGCTCGGCGAATATTGAATTAATTGAAATAAATCATTTTGGAAAACCACATCGCCAGGTGTCGTTGCCAAGTCTTTACCAATTTCGAAGGCATCAAGACCAACCTGCCCGACTTTAAAGGCTTCAAGCGGACTGTTTTCTAAATCGCGAACAAAATTATCAATACCACGAGCCAGACATTCACCTTCGGTTTCGAGAATATCGCGACAAACTTCGGGATTGGTTAACGCATAGTTGGTTGGCGATAGAGAATTAATGTATTGGCGGGTAAAAAATTTAACCTGTTCGGCGGTTTTATTGTCTTCGAATTCGAGTAAATCAACCATGTTTTGCATGGTTTGCGAATTCAATAAATAGGCTTGTTTAAAGTAGCTAAACATGGGATTGGTATCCCACTGATCATCTTTAAAGCGACGATCACCACGAGGTGGCTCAACCACCGGAGCCGGTTTTTCGCTGTTCATAAATGCTTGGGCGGTGTTTTGCCACAGCTTCATTTGCGATTCTAAAAATCGCATTTGCTCTTGCATGATTTTGCTAGGATCAACCTTAACACCACGCGAAAGCACATTCATAAATTTGTCAGCATTGGTCAGTGGATTAATTTCAGCTTTACCACCGGCAAGGAATCGCATCATAACTTCATTGGCGATCTCGTTGAATAAACCTCTATACTTGTCAACGTATTGCAATATTTGTTGTTTCTCAACTTGATCCATCACGAACACTCCTGATTTGTTAGTAGCGCTATTATGTTTATGGGAAACTCTAATTAACCCAGAGCTTCTATCGATACAAGGGTGCATCGCCAATTTCAATAACAATAGGTTATGGAAATTGTGAAGAAATTGGAAATTGCATTTTCAATTTCTGTCCTCCGATTAAATCAGAATAACATTAACCAAAGGCTCCTCTAAATTAAGCGATAGGCTGCTAAGTCTTTGGGCACCTAAAAACTCGCAGCTGTTATCTGGCCAGCAAGCTGCCGAAGTTTCAGCGTTTTGTGTTACCACTGTCACTTGAGCTGGCATACTTTTCCATAAACTCTTGGGACTGTTTGACGAAATTCTGATAAAGGTCAAACATTGGGTGTGTTTCTTTTCCCCATTCTGACTTCATGGTGTTGAAAAAAAGCTGCTGAAAACGATCCACTCCGGTAAAACCTAACAACTCCCGGGCCTCTTCGGGTGTTAAATCAATTTCAATGTGTACCTTCATATGCCACCTCTTTTTGCCGACTTTCTTTAACAACTCTTTCGTAACTGCTTTTTTTAAACTACTTTTTAAACTACTCGCTTTAATTAACTGTTCTTTTTAACGACTTTTTTTAACGACTCTCTTTATCGATGCTGTTTGATGATAAATCAAACAATTTGCCGGTTGCTTTATTGAACCTATCAACCGTTTGTACTTATAAGATAAGCGTTTACTGAACCCAAAGAAACTACATCTGTACTTGGGTGATCAATGCCTTCTACCGAATCACTTGTTTCGCAAAAAAATTAGGCATATTTATTGGGTGGTAATCTTTGGATAATCCTAAATGCGGCAGATGCCATGGAGAGATTTGAGTTAAAAACAATCGGTTAAATACGACTTGTTCTGTTAAATACAAGCTGTTCCATTAAAACAAATTGCTGATGAGCAAATAAAACTGAATAAAGAAACCCCTGATTAATTCCATTACAATTTAAGCAGAAATAAATCAGAGATTTCTAAGCTGTTATATAGCGTTAAAGTGCTCGATATTAAAATGCTTATCGAGCAGTCCAAGCACCATCTAAAACAATGGCTTGCGCCGTCATATTACGTGCTACCGGTGACAACAGAAAATCAACCGCACCGCACATCTCTTCGATACTGATGAAGGATTTTTTCGGCATAGGTTGCAACATAATGTTGTTTACAACCTCTTCTTCAGAAATGCCGTGCTCACGAGCCTGATCGGCGATTTGTTTTTCAACCAACGGAGTTTTAACGTAGGCAGGGCAAAGTGTGTTGATGGTAATATCGAACTCCGCCACTTCTAGGGCGATTACTTTCGAAAACCCAATTAAACCGTGCTTTGCCGCAACGTAAGCACTTTTAAATGGCGAGGCGATTAAAGCATGAATAGAGCCGACATTAACAATACGACCAGAGCCACTTGCCTTCATGCCCGGTAACACTTCGCGCGTTAGCATGGCTGGGCCGGTTAATAAAATATCAATCAGCATTTTCCAGCGATCAACCGGAAACTCTTCCAATTTTGATACGTACTGAATACCGGCGTTGTTTACCAGTACATCCACCTTACCTGCGGCAGCAACAGCGGCTTCAATATCTTCTTGCTTGGTTACATTTAAAGCAAAAGGCATAGCAATGCCATTTTCGCTTTGAATTTCTTCAACAACTTTACTTGCCGCATTAATATCAAGATCGGTAACCATAACTTTGTGGCCATTCGCCGCAAGATGTTTGGCAATACCAGCACCAATACCGCTACCGGCACCCGTAACAAGAGCAAGTGGTAAAGTTGAGTCTTTAAAAACTGAATCTGTCATATCTCCCCCGAGAGATTTGGCTCATGAAATATAAAATCGGTTAGCAAGTGTTAGCTTGCGATATTTATCGAGAACAGCCAGAAATGTAACGATAAGGTTTATTTATTGTTATAAAACAAGTCTCGATGACGTTGGTGCCGGTCACGCATCATCAACACTTATAGGAACCTCTGATTAACTCATCCATGATTTAATCAGAGGACAGAAATTGAAAATGCGATTTCCAATTTCTTCACAATTTCATTCACTTACAGTTCCTGAAATTGGCGACACATCCTTGTGTCGCTAGAAACTCTAAGTTAATCAGAGTTTCCTATAACTTATTCGTCTGTTTAGACAGAGTTTTGTTCAATTAAACCAACCTTAAGATTGAGCCTGTGTGTTACAACAAACTCTAACCACATAAGACTCAAACTAGGGTTGATTGTTTGGGACGCCATTAAACGTCACTAGCTTTCGGCTGAGCTGACTCCGTATGTGATTGCACGATGGGCAATTGCATCAACAACCACTGCGGATCATCCAATGGTAAATCATGCCCTGCGGTTGGGTGAACCAGTAAATTAGCACTATAGAAGCTCGCCAAGATATGTGAACACCGACTAGAAACAAGCTGATCGTGCTCACTAGTAATAAACGTAACTCGGCATTGTTGTAAAAGTTTAGGATTTACAATCGGCGCGGTTGCCGCCATAAACAGCTGCCGCAAGACTTGTTTAATTGCTACGGGGCGACGTCTCGCTATTTCTGACCATAGATCATGTACCCGCCTCACCTTATTCTCTTGGTTACTAACCACTGACAAAATCTTAGATTCGCGAATCGATGCACGATCGGTGGTTACAAATGCAGCGAGTAATTTTAAGGCTTTAGAAAAATTCAAACGATGGTGAATGGAACATAGGCGATTGGATGAATTCACTGCCGTTACCGAGACAATACGTTGATCAACACTGGCCCACTCCAACGCAATTAATCCACCCAGCGACACACCCAAAACATGAATTTGAGTAAGATTTTGGGTTTGCTCGATCAAAAACTCGACAACCTTGCGTGTTTTAGCAGGCGCATCTCGATCGCTAAATCGACCAAAGCCAGGAAGATCGATGGTTACCACCGGTTCGCCTAACAGTTTTTCTGCTTGCTTAGGCAAACCACCCCAGTGGCCAGTTTCTCGTGCAAGGCCGCGCAGCCAAACCCATGTCATAGCAATTCCTGATACCAAAGATTAATTGCCGATTGCCACAAACTGTCACGGTTGTGCTCGTTCGGTAACCACGCCGAACTGCTCGCCGCAGCATGCAGAATAAATTGCAGCAACATTTGATGATCGCGAACCGCACGGCGCAAGCGATGCGGAACCATTGGATGAAATAATCCAAGTCTAGAAAACAATTGGCTAGGACGCTTACGAACCCAGTTCCATGAGCCCAATTCTAACGTAAGCGGTAAAAATAACTGCTTGTCTTTCACACGTTTGTGCAGGTAATCCCAAATATCGCCATGGGTTAAATAATGGCTCGATTGCGGCTCAAAACGATAGTTGTAATGGGGACAGGTTCTCTGCCACAACAACTTTAAAGCCATCACCTCGGACAACTGGTCAAAGGGCTTACGTCGATACGCGTAAGGAAACCAAAGCCGGTCTTCAAAACCAAAGCCTGAGTGAACATCCAGACTGATCACCAAGGGCCGCTTGATAGACTCTGCGTCTAGTATTCGCTCTAAGACTTGATTTTCAGTTTCAAGCTGCTCGGTTTTACCTCGAAACCAAGGCCAGCGGCGACTCCAGCGTTGCCCACCCGCCAACCAATGAGCATGAAAGCCGTCAGTATCAACAACATCCAAGGGCGCGTTACGATTTAAATCAACACCATTTCGGTTACAGCGGCTGCGTAGATACATTCCCGAAGGGTTCACAATCGGGACAACGGTGAGACTGATATTGTCGAGTAGATGATTTGCCGACTTATCCCAAGCCAAACGTTCCGTAAACGATTGCAAAAATCCCAAAATCACCTGGCTGCCAATACGCTCAACCCCATGAACACCGCCGGTGATGATTACCGCTGGGTTTTCAACGGCCGCATTGCCGAAATGCAGCGAATAAAGTGGCAAACTCAACTCAGCAGTGAGAGGAATTTCTGCTTCAACCTGTACTTTAAAACAACCGCTGTTACGCTTGATGATATCTTCCAGCAAAACCAGCTCAGGTAAATGCACTTCAACTTGCCGTTGGATATTTTTGGCACGATCAGGCACAAGGATTTGGGGCCTAGTTTTTGCCCACTTCGATTTAATACAGTCGTGCAACGACAAAGATACCTGATTCAACGCATCAATCTCTCAACGAACAACCTATGCTCGAAGTATAGTCAATGGGTTTGATTCAAACCTTTCCGGTGACAAACCCAGCGTAAATTTCTATCATCGCGGCTTTTTAGTCCGAAGCTCGTCGGAACGAAGTTTCATTCAGAAAATTGGAGTTGGTTTTGTCTGCACCTCAATATGCTATTGGTCAACGTTGGATTAGTAATGCCGAGAAAGAATTAGGTCTGGGAGTTGTCATTGAATTAAAAGATCGTCGCGTGACGGTCACCTACCCCGCCTGTGGCGAAATCAGAACCTATGCAGAGCGCAACGCACCGCTGACTCGTGTGAAATACGAAGTGGGCGACACTATCTACGACCTAGAAGACCAAGCTTGGCAGGTGCAATCGATCACCGATCACGGTCACATCATCTACAGCGTTAAAAACAGCGCAGGCGACGCCGATCAACTGAGCGAAGTCGAACTGAATCCGTTTGTTCACTTCAGCGGCCCACTTGAGCGCCTTTTAGCGGGCAATCTCGACAAACCTAAACACTTTCAATTGCGCCTTAACACGCTTGATCACCTGCAACGCATACAAAGCTCAGGTGCCAGCGGCTTGATTGGCGCACGGGTTGATTTTCTCGATCACCAAATGTACATCGCCAACGAAGTAGCCAATCGTTATGCGCCGCGGGTATTGCTCGCCGACGAAGTGGGTTTGGGTAAAACCATTGAAGCTGGCTTGATTATCCATCACCAATTGATCAACCAACGCGCCTCACGGGTATTGATCACACTTCCAGACAGCCTTGTTCACCAATGGCTGGTCGAAATGCTGCGACGCTTTAATCTTAAATTTATTGTCATGAGCGAAGAGCGCGCTGAAGATATTGAAGGCAGCGAAGGCATCAATCCGTTTGAATCGGCACAATTGGTGATATCACCACTGAGTATGTTCACCAAGAATGAAGAACGACTCAACCAAGCCTGCGCAGCTGGCTGGGACATTTTGTGCGTGGACGAAGCCCATCACCTGCATTGGAACGAAGCCGGTGCCAGCGATGATTACAACGCGGTTGAAGACTTAGCCTCTTGCAGCCAAAGCCTGTTGTTATTAACCGCAACCCCAGAACAATTAGGCGTTGAGAGCCACTTTGCCCGTTTACGATTACTCGATCCCGATCGTTATCACAGCCTAGAAGCCTACCGCGAAGAAGAACAACGCTATCAGCCGGTCAACCAAATCATACAAACCCTTTTAGAAAAAGGCGGAGCGCAAACTCTGGTCAACGACGCCAAACTGCAAGCAGATCTGGTCGAATTCGTCGAACCCGACATGGTTAAAGACTTGGTGGCACAAATTCAATCGCTGGATGATGAACACGAGATCGAAGCCTGTATTTTTGCCCACGTTCGAGAATTATTAGATCGCCACGGAACCGGCCGGGTTCTATTCCGTAATACTCGATCCAGCGTCAAGGGTTTTCCGAAACGTGTTTTGCACACCTACCCAATGGCACTGCCTGAAGGTTGGAATGCGGCGTCACTGTATCCAGAAACCCAACAATACGACTCGTGGTTAGAAACCGACCCCAGAATTCCTTGGTTAAAACAATTCTTGAAAGAGCGCAAGCAAGACAAAATCTTGTTAATTACCGCCAATGCTTCAACCGCATTGGATTTAGAAGCTCATTTACGATTACGCCAAGGTTTGCGCACCAGTGTCTTCCACGAAGGCATGAGTCTTTTAGAACGCGATCGCAGCGCTGCGTATTTCGCCGATTTTGAAGATGGCGCGCAATTATTAGTTTGCTCGGAAATTGGCAGTGAGGGTCGTAACTTCCAATTTGCGCACGATTTAATTCTGTTCGATTTACCCGGAAATCCTGATTTACTAGAGCAACGCATTGGCCGTTTAGACCGTATTGGTCAAACCCAAGATGTGCAATTACACCTACCCTACTTTGAAGGTAGCTCCGGTCAAGTTTTAATGCATTGGTTACACGAAGGAATTAACGCCTTCGAAAACACCTGCGCCATTGGTACCGCCATTAATGAAAAATTCGCCGAGCAAGTAAGCGCCTGTTTAAAAGCACCCGAAGATAAAGCCGCATTAGAAACTCTGGTGAGCGAAACCGCAGCCTACGCGCAAACACTGCTGAGCAATCTACAACAAGGTCGCGATCGACTCTTAGAATTAAACTCATGCAATCCCGAAAAAGCGCAAGCCGTTATCGAAAAAATTCGCGCTGCAAGTTCTGAAAACGAACTAGAAGACTACATGTCGGCCGTGTTTGATCAATTTGGCGTAGAACATCAAGACCACAGCGAACAAACACAAATTCTGCATCCTAGTGAAAGCATGCACAGCCCATTTCCAGAATTACCCGATGAAGGCATTAGCGTTTGCTTTAATCGCGAAAAAGCCTTGAGCCGTGAAGAATTGAGCTTTATTACTTGGGAACACCCCATGGTCACCGGCGCCATGGAAATGATCACCAGCGGCGAACACGGTAATGCATGTTTGTGTACCATCAAACTGCCAGCGTTACCGGCAGGCACCTGGTTATTAGAGGCGAATTTCTTAATTCACTGCCCGACACCAAAAGCCAAACAACTCAGCCAATTTTTACCGGCGTCGTCTATTCGAATTTTAAGCGATCAATCGGGAAAAGATTTGAGCGGTGTTATTTCTAGCCAACAACTAACACAACTCACCAAAACACTGCCACTAAAACAAGCTCAAAATGTTATTCAACATTTACGTGACGAAATTAAATCTCGCACCAACGCAAGTCAAAAAGCAGTGGAAAAAGCCGCAGCAAGTAAAATTAAAGAAGCAAAAGACCGATTAACTGCACAACAAAACTACGAAATTGATCGCCTAAAAGCTCTTGCGCAGGTAAACCCGAACATTCGCCAAGAAGAAATCGATTTTCTAGAAGCCGAAAAAGCCGAACTCTTAGGCTATTTAGACCAAGCCCAAGTGCGTTTAGATGCGATTCGAATTTTGGTATTAACGGAATAACTTTAAGAACCTCTGATTAACTCGTCCATGATTTAATCAGAGTTTTCTTTGTAGCAGAGTTTTCTTTGTAACAAAGTTAATTTAGAAATGGCTTTAGGAATTTTAGAGCAATAGATTTTGTATTGAATTTAAAGCTCCTAAAGTTTCATTTTATCTTTTACAAAATCCGGTATGCCCGCTGCTGCATTGGATTTCGGCCGATAATGATCGAGCCAACTGGGTTTTCGTTTAAAACCAATGTGATACACCGAGTGTTGAATCACCAATTGTTGATCGCTAGTTTGCACCACAATTAAACCTTTCTCCGAACCAACCAATTGACCACGTCCTTCACCAAGGCAGCGGTTGATAAAATCCATTTGTGCGTTAATTTCTTCTTGCGAAGGAATACGATCGGCGGTTGTTGGTCCAACAACGACGCGTTGAATGTAGGTAATTTCTCCAAGGCTGAGTTTTTCTGGCATGTCGAGACCTGTAGTTCAACAACGTGATAGCAGTATTGGCACTCAACTTTATAAACATTATCGAGTGCCATTAATTGCCTAAAAACCGTAAAATTTATTCGTTTTTTACGGCTTCTGCCTCACCACTCTCTGGATTGTACGTTTTTGCCGAGGTAATTTCTCGTGGCTCACACGCCGTAATTAAATGATCGAGAATTCTCATCAAACCTTCTGGCGCATCCATTTGTTTTGCGTGAACATGAACGTCGTATTTTGCGCTGTTATCGGATTTGCGCGTATTTTCTTTGTGAGAACTCACCGAACCGGTAATACTTACCGAAAATGGCCCCCAACCGGCTTTGGCCTTTAACGAGCCTTTTGTATCAGTCTGCTGTTTTTCTTCAAAACTGTTTTTAACTTCCATATTAAATTTAATATCTACTTCATCAACCAAAAGCGCAGGAATTGGCACAATTGCCAGTACAGGTGCCTGAATAGAAATGACTTCTTCAATAATTTCCCCGGTCGGCAAGGTTGTGGGACGAGAAGCTTTAAAGTCGACGGTTCGCGTCATTAAATCGCCGGGCTGACCGTCTGTTCCACCCTGCTCGATTAAACCAACTTCATTAATAAAATTCGTTTCTGCTTTGGCTAATTGCACCTGAGCATCACAGGCAGCCTGAAGCGGGCCACCGATTAATGCTTTCATGGGTAAGCCTTTAAACTGGTTTGCAATTGACATACTAAAATCCCTCATGTGTTTACGTTGCTGTAGGAAACCCTGATGAATTTAGAGTTTCTAGCGACACAAGGCTGCGCCGCCAATTTCAAGAGTTGCAAATAATTAAATTTGTAAGAAATTGGAAATCGCATACTCAATTTCTAGACTCTAATTAAATAACGAATGAGTTAATTAGAGGTTTTTTTGTAGTTATTTTTTAAAGAACAAGCTCAAAATTTATGTTTCCACACCTTTTACGAGACTCTGTTCTATTCTCGCCAAAACCTCTGGAGGATTTGTTCCTTCGAATTTAATTTTTAACTTTGCAGTTTGTTTGTTTTTACGACTGAAAAAAGAACCCTTACCACTGATTCGCAAGGCACGAATTTGATCATCCACCATCGCACGTTTTGAAGGTCGTCTCTGTAATCGATTTTTAATAATATTTTTATCCCACTGTTCATCCGTCATCGAAGGCTCTTTTATCTCGTTATCTTGCCAGTCGATGGCTTCGGTATCTAAATCACCCAATGGTACTTCTAGCTGCATTTCTAATTCTTTAATAACGATAGAATTTTGCGGCACCAAGGTAATTTTAGGAACTTCGACAGTAACGTATTGCGGAATGCTTTCACCGGCTGCATTGGTTTCACCGGCATTAGGATGAGGATTTGGTAATTTAAGAGGAATGGTAACGGGCGTGCCGTCTTCTTTAAAATATTCAGCAATTTGGCGAGCGTGTTGATTTTCGGCAATTTCTTGCGCTTCAACAATTGCAAACTGTAGAGCTTTGAGCAGCTCATTGATGCTAAATCCGTTTGCCATTTTACCACCTTGGATTTTTATTTTTCAAAGCAGCATAAGTAAGACTTTTGAATTTATCAACCTAAACTGAGTGGTTTTTTGACAATAGCTCGAATTCTTAAACATTAAACGCTATTTTTTAGCAATCAAAATAAAGAGCTTTATTTTATATAGCTTTTAATTTTTAGCATCATTACCTATGCGAGTAACAATCTGCTTTTTAAAAACCAATCTATAGGAAACTCTGATTAACCTAGAGTTTCTCGCGACACAAGGATGTGTCACCGATTTCCAGAACTGTAAGTGATTGAAATTGTGAAGAAATTGGAAATCACATTTTCAATTTCCTCCCTATGATTAAATCATAGATGAGTTAATCATAGGTTCTTATAAAAAACCATTACTCATAAAAAAAGCCTCTAGTATTTAGAGGCTTTCTTATCAAGAAAAATCAAATTATAGGAAGCTCTAACTAATCAGAGCTGTTGCAATTAATCTAGCGAACTGTACACAATGGTTACCCAAACTTCAGGCTTCATACCACCTTCACCCCAAGTTTTATCAAGTTCAGCCAACGGTAATTTAGCTTTTACTTCATCCATAGATAAACCTTGGTTTTTTAGCTCTGCAACTATCGCTAGAGATTTCTCAAGCATATCTCGATAGGCAATCATGTCCTTTTTATTGCCTTGCGGGCCATGTCCGGGAATGACTTTAGTGCTGTCATTGATTTTTGCGGCAATGTTATCGATGGCAGCAATGGTACCTTGAACAGATCCGCCATTACTGAGATCAATAAATGGATAGCGGCCATTAAAGAAAACGTCTCCTGTGTGTACAACATTTTCATTTTCAAAAAATACCACACCATCGCCGTCGGTATGTGCGTTTGGATAATGTTCTAACGTTACTGTCTCACCGTTAACATGAAAGCTGATTTTATCGTTAAAGGTAATGCTGGGTAGCCCCGCTTTTTCTAAAGGCTCAAATTTGCTATTAAAAGCCTTAATTTCACCACCGGAAGCGAGAATTTTACGAACGTTATCGTGAGCGACAATGGTAGTTCCCGCTTTGCCAAAATTCACATTACCACCGGTGTGGTCGCCGTGATAATGGGTATTGAGTAAATACTCAATCGGCGTTTTGGTAATGGATGCAACTTCTTGGGTAATAACTTCCGATAAAGGTGCAAATTTATCATCAATTAAAATGGTAGTTTCATCGCCAATAAATAAACCCACATTACCACCGCGACCGGTAATCATGTATATTGAGTCGGTGACTTTTTCGCTCTCTACCTTGGGTGCATCATCTTGTGCACAAACCCAAGTTGCATTGGTCGTTAACAACAATGAAGCCAAGGTAAGCAGTGGCTTTTTTGCGTTTTGGTTAAAGTGCATTCATTTCTCCTAATGTAATTACATCTTATTTTTAAGCACTTGTTGCAAGAGTGTTTATACCCACTCCGGTTGTGGTTTTCCTAACGTCTCTGCAGAAAAACCTCAGTCAAACTGCGCTCGTTGGCTATTCTTGTGAGATAATCACACATTTACGTGAGTTAAGACGTTTATTGAACCACAATTCTACAACGCTACTCGCAAAGGCTTGATTCATCAGCCAATTATTGATTTCCAGCGGACCGACTATGCAAGACGATGTAGAAAATTTGAACACTACTCCTGAAGATTTTTCCGGTTTTAATCTCGATGAGAGGCTAACCCACGCACTTGAGCAGTTATCTCTCTCACAACCTACCGAGATTCAAGGCGAAGCAATACCTGAAGTTCTATCAGGAAAAGACGTAATTGCCTCGGCACAGACCGGCTCCGGAAAGACTCTGGCGTTTTTGTTACCGGTGATGCACTTGATGCTCAAAAATCCATCACCAACAACAGGTTGCAGAGCGTTAATTTTGGCTCCAACCCGCGAGCTTGCCGATCAGATCGGTCAACAAATTAAAGCATTTAGCAATCACGCACACCTTAAATATGTGTTGTTGACTGGGGGCGCAGATTTTAAATACCAGGCGTCTAAACTGCGAAAAAATCCTGAGTTTATTGTCGCCACGCCGGGACGACTTACTGACCACTTGCGTCGAAACTCAACAGATTTAAAAGACTTAGAATTTTTGGTCTTAGACGAAGCTGACAGAATGTTGGAATTGGGCTTTAAAGACGATTTAACCGCTATCGCAGAACAAGCGAATCCAAAGCGTCAAAGCTTGTTATTTTCGGCAACGATGAGAAACCCGCAGGTTTTAGCGATCGCAAAATCCCTGCTAAATGATCCGATAAGAATCGGTACCGAGACCGCTGCCGAACACAATACCAATATTTTCCATAAATATGTTTTGTGTGACGACGATAAGTTTAAGCAAAAGTTACTGAAACTCATTTTACAAGATCACGAATCATCTCAAGTTATTATTTTTGCCAACACCAAAGCAAAAACCAATCAGCTACGCGGTATTTTAGAATATTTTGGATTGAAAGCCGGTTGTTTACACGGCGACATGACTCAAGATCAACGCCAACAAATTCTTAAAGCGTTCCGTTTTCGCAAATTTCAATTCTTGGTTGCAACCGATGTTGCCGCCCGAGGTTTAGACATTCCAGAAATCCAGTTGGTTGTTCACTACGAAATGGCACGCAAGCCAGAAGATTATATTCATCGCTCTGGCCGAACTGCTCGTGCAGGCAGAAGTGGTAGCTCTATTGCGTTTATTTGCGCCGACGATTGGAACAATAAAGCTCGCTGCGAAGGTGCCTTAGGTGCGCGCATGGAACAAATTACCGTTCCGGGATTAACCGCTAAATATAAAGGTCCAGATAAGGTTAAGTCTTCCGGCAAAATTGCCGGTAAAAAGAAGTCTAAAGAAGATACCAACAAAAAAGACGATAAACCCAAAGTTAAAGTGCGCACGCGCGATCAATTAAATAAAGGTCGTCCGAAACGCTTTGGTAAGGCACCTAAAAATAACCAAGATAAAAATGAGATTGTGTCAACTGGGAAAAAAACCACTGCCACACCCATTGATGATGGTTTCGCCCCCTTTAAAAAACCCAAATAATTAGCATTTAGCACTAAATCAGTTCGGTTTCGTACCAATATAGAGCAGCCAAGATATTAAAATACTTGGCTGCTCTATTTTTTGAGTGGCATTTTAAGAATCATTAAATTTTAATTCTGTGGATTAAATTCACAAAATCTGGCAATTTAACCGCCACAAAATGAAATAATTGCTTACGCAGTCACGCCGATACTAATAATACGCTTAACAAACTACCTAAAAGTCGTTAAAGTCCGAGCGTCGCAAGCAAAATTGTTCTGAGAACCGATTTTTATGCAACTAACAAAACATACAGACTTTGCCTTTAGAACACTTATCTATTTAGCCAGTCATCGAGATTCCCTAGCTACTATTCAAATTATTGCAGAGACTTTTGATCTTTCAAAAAGTCATTTAATGAAGGTTGTTAACAAACTGGTTAACATCGGCTGGGTAGAATCCATTCGCGGAAAAAAAGGCGGTATTCGCCTAGCGGTAGAACCACACGAAATTGGTGTCGCTGATGTTATTGTGAAAATGGAACAAACCCTAGCGCCAATTAATTGCGAAAGCCCTATGTGTATTCTTAATGGCAATTGCGCGTTGAAAGGCCACCTATGGCAGGCACAGCAAGAGTACATGAAATATCTTAAAAAGCTTACTCTTGCCGATGTATTACACGATACCAATTTACAAGTGTTAAAGTTTGCTTAAATCTTTAATGAACAATTTAATTGTGTTTATCTTCTGTAAAAAGAGCTTTTAATAGCTCTTTTTTTATATCTAATTTTTTCGTTTTACAAAAACTCCGATACATTTTGAGCGTTAACCCTGCTGCACCTTCACACAAAGCAGAACATTTACTGAGCAAAAATTCATCTCATCAAATCCTTACGACCCATCGATTCTGTACTTACACCTCACCTGTTTGGAATTACCGCAATCGGTGATATAACGTCTCTGTAATTAACTGTAATTTACAGACGGCACATATAACGTTAGTAATATGTACAAGAGTTCGTAACCTAGATGGCGTTTATTTACGAACTGTCTTAGCTGCTGACGCACCTACAGAGAAAATTTGATGCGATGAAAAATGTTTCGCACTCAACCGGATTTTAAGATACCTACAAAAATACCTTTAAAAAGGATCTTTAAACAATGAACAGCACTACCCCACCGTACGACAAAAATTTATTAAAAGAAGCCTTAATTGATAGTGCAAAACTAACACGCTACGCAGTAGATTCTTCTGGCCAACCCGACAAAAATCACCCAGTCATGACAACCGAAGACGAGGTGGTTATTTTTGATAAAGGCACCAGCACTTGGTCGTTTGATGTTAACGGTAAAATTACCGTAAATCCCACAGCAACTTCTACACCTTACATTGAGGTTGATGCCCAATGGTTAGATACACAGGCTGCATTGGAGACTGGCGTTCGTGTTATACATGGCAGTTCTGCAAATTCATTTGGCGGGCTCGGTGCGCTATTGGTACCCGATGCTTTCTGTATACCAACCGTAATTGCCGATCAAGATAACGTAAAACATTATGGTTTAACGTTAATTCCAGCGGAACAAACCTTTACGGTGAAATCCGATAACTACGAAATTGTGATGATGGAGTACGACTACACCAAAGACTACAAAAAAGATTTTTTAATGCAGAAATACGGCGGCGGCGGTATTTTTGTCGAAACTCATGACTTTCCGCATATCCATATTCCCACCACCGCAGACTGCGGCGGATACATTGTCATTGGTAAACAACTTTCAGCGACCAAATTTCACTTTACCGCCTTTCAAATTCCATTTGGCTACGCACTCTATACGCCGTCTTATACCATTCATGGTGACGGCACACTCGTTGGTGTATACGCGCTTACGGTTGGCGATTCTGCATTTGTATCAGCGAATACAGTACTGATGTATAACGAAAACACGTTAACAATGGCGATGGATGTCGTACCCGATTGGCCGCCTCAAGATTGTCGGTAATTGTTTGCAGGAATCTCTGATAAATACATCCTTTATTTAATTAGAGAGCCGCAATTAAAATGTAACTTCTAATTCTCTGATAATTTCAATCGCTTACGGTTCACGAAATTAGCGACACGACTTTGTGTCGCTGAAAACTTTATGAATTTTTAATTCATTCATTCGCGAAATAATCGAAAAATATTTAAATACGTTATTTTTGATATTAGTGACATTATGCTTGAACTTCACAACGTAAATTTCGCAATCAATAACCTGGCATTTCATGTTGAATAAAATAGTCGCTAAAAATAATAATTTTCGGTTTGAACAGCTCGGCTAAATATCAATAAAACCTTGTCAGAAAATATCTAGCGTGGTTAATATGAGAACTATTGATTTTTGTAATTTTCGGCGGTGGTATGTCAATCAATAAACCTCTTCAAGACGACTTCTACAAAACATTACTGGAATCGACCAAAGCTATTCCTTGGCGAATCGACTGGGAGAGTGGTTTATTTGAATACATAGGCCCGCAAATTCAAGAACTGTTAGGCTGGGCACCAGAAACTTGGAAGAGCGTTCATGAATGGAGAGATCGAATTCATCAAGATGACCGCGACAAAACCTTCAGTTATTGCCTGCGCCAGTCTGAGACAGGTGTCGACCACGAAGCCGATTATCGAGCTCTAGCCGCAGATGGCAGCTACGTGTGGATTCGAGACGTCGTACACGTTATTCGCGAAAACGGTAAAACCAAGGCTCTTGTGGGTTTTATGTTCGACATTTCTGAACGCAAGAAAATGGAAACGATGGTTCACCAACTCAACCATCAACTTGAACAACTTTCTTACACCGATCCGTTGACCAATATCGCCAACCGACGACGTTACGACGAAACCATCCGTGCTGAATGGTCACGTGGTATTCGCCATGAATCGCCCATATCGCTAGTAATTCTTGATGTTGATCACTTCAAAAGCTACAACGACCACTACGGCCACGTAATGGGCGACGAATGCCTACAACGCATTACTCGCGCCCTTACCCGCGTTACCGGAAGATCATCAGACTTATTAGCACGTTTTGGTGGCGAAGAATTTGTGTTAATGCTTCCCGGTACCGACCTATCTTCTGCCGCGTTAATCGCTCAACGTTGCATCGATGAAATCAAAAAACTGAAAATTCCCCACATTAAATCCACCGTGAGCAGCAAGCACGTTAGCATCAGCGCCGGAGTTGCCAGCTGTATTCCAAAAACAGACGACGATCACAACAAACTGCTCGATTCCGCCGACAAAATGCTCTATCAGGCAAAACAAACTGGTCGAAATAAAATTTCTTATTCAGAAATAAAAGAAATAGCGGTTTAAATACCTGAGAGTTCGTAACGAAATTTTTAATAAAAAAGGAGCGTCAAAAAATATCAAAACATTTAATAAGAAAATTTTTTTGATATTTCACTAAAACATCCACTCACATCTAACGTTTTATTTTTAATTCCCGATAAACTCACAAATTGAAAATACAATTTCCAATTTATTCATAGTTTCATTCAACTACAATTCTCGAACTTTGATACACATCCATGTATTTATAGAGACTCCCGATCAATTCAGTTGCCTTTAATTTTTAGCCTTTTAACTATTCAACGATAAATTCCGAATCACAGCGAAAATAACTATCGGTATTTCTCGAATTTGCCATCCATCTATTACTAGCTATTTTATTTACAGAAAAACTGGGTATGAATTATTGCTTTGTGTAGTTGATGGCTATTTGATATTTGAGTAGAGAGCAGTAGTTTTTTCATTCAAAAAAGCTGAATGAGCAACATGATACAGACTGAGTATTCGAAAATATGTGGATTAAATTTTATATATGGAACAAAAATTCTAAAAATTGAAACAGAAAAATTAGAGAAGAGAATTTAAAAAAACAGAAGGGAAAAATGGTGGGTCGTACTGGATTCGAACCAGTGACCAATTGGTTAAAAGCCAACTGCTCTACCGACTGAGCTAACGACCCATAATTCAAATTAGCACCAACAACTCTCTAATTTGAATAAATTTTATAACGCTTGATATGGTGGGTCGTACTGGATTCGAACCAGTGACCAATTGGTTAAAAGCCAACTGCTCTACCGACTGAGCTAACGACCCCCAAGCGAGGCGCATATAGTACTCATTAAAATTTAAAAGACAAGTAATTTTTTAAATTAATTGAGGACAAATTTGCCATTGAAACAAAGGCTTAGCCAAATTGATCAATTTTGATACGGAGTTGGATCTTCAATGCCCGCTTGTTCGAATCCTTGCTTACGTAATCGACAACTATCACAACGACCACAGGCTTGTCCGAGGTCATTTGCTTGATAACAAGAAACGGTCTTTGCGTAATCTACGCCTAACGCAATGCCTTTTTGAATAATCTCGCCCTTGGTCATAAAGATGAGTGGTGTTTGTATGCGCATACCCTTGCCTTCAACCCCAGCCTTTGTAGCGACGTTTGCCATGGCCTGAAATGCTTGAATAAACTCGGGACGACAATCGGGGTAACCGGAGTAATCGACGGCATTTACACCAATGAAGATGTCTTTTGCACCTAAGACTTCTGCCCAACCCATGGCGATTGATAAAAATACGGTGTTACGTGCTGGCACATAGGTGATTGGGATCTCTCCTGGAGACGTTTCTGTCTCTGGCACAGCCAAATCTAAGTCGGTAAGCGCCGAGCCGCCTATGGCGCTTAAATCGAGTTTTATGACCTTGTGAGAGGTTGCACCGAGCAGTTTGGCAGTATTCTCTGCCGCGTGTAATTCTGACTTATGTCTTTGTCCGTAATCAAAACTCATTGTGTAGCAGTCAAAGCCTTGGCTTTTAGCAATGGCTAATACGGTAGTCGAGTCTAAACCACCAGAGACAAGTACAACGGCTTTCTTTTTATCAGGCATGGGAATCGAGGTTATTTAATAAGTTAATATCAGTGTAGATAAATTACAGAAAACTCTGGTTAACCTAGAGTTTCTCTCGACACAAGAATGTGTCATCAATTTCAAGAACGGTAAGTAATTGAAATTGTATAGAAATTGGAAGTCGCATTGTCAATTTCTGCCCTTTGATTACATCACGGATAAGTTAATCAGAGGTTCCTAAAGAGCGACGGCGCTCCGAGTATTAGCTTCAGGCTAAATAAATTAGGCGCGTTATTTTTAAAGATGTTACGCGATATTCTACGCATCAATAACAAAGCTAATTGTACGAAGCTGAATTTAGAGGCACAGCATAAACCTATTTGCCCGGCTTATCGCCCCATAAAATTTTGTGCAATTGCAATTGAAAGCGTACATCTAGGTTATCGTTGACGATCCAATCGGCTAATTCCGTGGGATTAATTTGTCCAAAACTCGGCGACATAAATACATGGGCTTTTTGAGTTAAATCGTACTCTGCGATTTTAAAACAGGCCCAGTCATAGTCTTGACGATCACAAAGCACAAATTTAATTTGGTCATGCTTTGTTAAATAATCGAT
The DNA here is from genome assembly GCF_054658315.1 of Sessilibacter sp. MAH1. Taxonomy (NCBI): domain Bacteria; kingdom Pseudomonadati; phylum Pseudomonadota; class Gammaproteobacteria; order Cellvibrionales; family Cellvibrionaceae; genus Sessilibacter; species Sessilibacter sp. MAH1. The sequence continues at coordinate 335,999 of NZ_BAAGIC010000003.1, read as the reverse complement.
ATTCGCGTACAGGTTTTTGCTGACCTCGCCAGAACCCGGTGTTTTAAGGTCAACAACTCGGCTCACGCGGGTATCTACGTCTGCTATCGATAAGGCGCCACTGGTTTCTAATGACACTCGATAACCACGATCACACAAAGCCGTTAAAAGCACCAAACAATCAGGTTGGGCAAGCGGCTCACCACCGGTTACGCACACCGTTTTAGCTTTATAGCTGTCTACTTTTGCTAGGATTTCGTCAATGGAAAGACGAGTACCGCCATGGAAGGCGTACTCAGAATCACAATACTGGCAACGTAAAGGGCAACCCGTTAGGCGCACAAAAACGGTGGGCACGCCCACTGTAAGAGACTCACCTTGCAGTGAATAAAAGATTTCGGTAATTCTTAAGCTGGTATCAACCATGGGTGTTGCTTGGACAGTGTATAGAAAAGCGGCGCAGTGTAGCGAAACTCAGCGCGCAATAGCAAGCATAAAGAGCGGGAGATCGAGCCGGTAAAAGCATTTTTAGCTCAAGCTCGAAGATAAGGCGACGAAATCTGCCGCCAGGAACGCATCGATTAAATTTGATTGGCCGATAGGTAGTTACGAGCTAAATCGGCTGCCGATGAGCCGCCATTGGCTACTTCAGTAAGTAGCTGTTTAGCTTTAATAATATCACCTTGTTCAAAATAGATTTTGCCGAGCTTAAATTTCGCATCAGGAATTTTTGCATGGCCGGGATATTGTGTAATTAACTTGGTAAACCACGTTTTTGAGGCTTCAGTATCACCATTACTCAAACGAATTTCACCCAACCAATACTGGGCGTTTGGCGCAAATAAACCCTGAGGATAATAATTAAGGTATTGCTCTAGTAGTTCGGCAGATCCATTAAAGTCTTTTTGCTTTAATAATAAATCGATGGCTTGACGATACAGCTCACGCTCTTCTGGAATTTCTTCGCCGGTTGCCACAGCAGAATTATTATCAATAGCTGAGCTAGCGTCACTGTCGGTCGCATTACCTAAAGATGCTGCTGGCGTATTTGAATTACCCTGCAATAGCACAGAAATTCTCTGATCGAGATCGGTGTAGTCATCTAATCGCTGTTGTTTTAAACGCTTAATTTCAAACGTTTGCTGTTCAACTAAGCCACGAAGCTCCTGCACTTCTTGTTGAAGAAGTTCAAGGCGGTTGTATAGCTCCGAACCACTGTTGGAAACCGTATTCGTGACCGGTTGCGAGGGGACTGAAGCGGGAGTTACGGGTGTTGAATCAATAACGCGTACTTGCGCTTCACTTGGTAATACGGCAGCGGATAAGGCTGCCGTAATAACCCAGAGTGTCGACCGTTTAAATGATGCCATGTCTGAGAGGTATATTCCTGATATTACTTAAGTTCTACGCGACGGTTTAAAGACCATGCTTGATCGTCGTGACCAAGAGCAACTGGCTTTTCTTCGCCGTAGCTGATGGTTTCGATTAGGCTAGCGTCAACACCTTGAAGAATCAAGAAATCACGAACTGCGTTTGCACGACGCTCACCCAATGCAATGTTGTACTCGCGAGTACCGCGTTCATCAGCGTGACCTTCTAAGCGGATAGAACGTGGGCTTGCTTTTAATTTAGCTGCGTGAGCAGTTAACAGGGCGCGAACTTCTGGCTTGATGGTAGATTGGTCAAAGTCGAAGTAGAAAATTGTTTCTAAAGCAACAACTTCATCTTCATCTTCAACAATACCGCCACCTGTTGTGGTACCTACGTCAACACTGGTGTTGGTATCTTCTACCGGACCGGTATTACCAGTATCCGCAGGTGTAGAAGTAGATGAACAGCCAGCTAATACCGCAGATAAAACAACCAAGCCCAACCCTGTTTTAAACACATTCATGGTCTTACACTCCCAAAAATTATCGTAAATTTAACTCTAAAATTGCGTTGAAAATCTCTGTTTGTCGAGGTTTGCCTAACGACTCGCCTAATATGCTTAGAGATTGTGTAGAGCATCTATAACCTAGTCATCGAGGTGTTTTGCCAGACTACTTTAAAAAGCAGGCTCAAACAAAAATGCTCACCAGATTCTTGACCCTAACACAACCTATCGCAGATTGGTCATCAAACTGAGATTTAATTAAAAAACGGTGACCAAGCTGGCTCACGAACATCACCACGTTTCGATGGTAATTTAAACTTCACACCGGCATCCAAAGATACGGCGGCAAGTATACCTTTACCATTGGCTTGTGTCGCGTACAGTAGCATTGCTCCGTTAGGGGCGATGCTTGGAGATTCATCCAATTCCGTTTCAGTGAGAATCCGCAAATCACCGGTTTTTACATCCTGTGCTGCGATGTGAAATATACCTTGCTCGCGGTGAACCATCACCATGGTCTTACCATCAGGTGAGAGACTCGCGCGAGCATTATAATCGCCGTAAAAGGTTAAGCGTTCAATACGGCCACTGGCAAGATCAACTTGATATATTTGTGGCTGACCTCCGCGATTTGACGTGAAAATGATACCTTTTCCATCTCCTGAGAAGTTTGGTTCGGTATCAATGGCAAAATGCTGGGTAATTCTTTGATAATTGCCACTGGCTAAATCAATGGTATAAATTTCTGGATTACCATCTTTCGATAAGACAAACGCCAATTTTTTGCCGTCAGGCGACCATGCAGGAGCGCCATTTAAACCTTTAAAGTTGGTAATTTGGCGACGTGCGCCGGTAGCGATATTTTGAATAAAAATCGCCGGACGTGACGTTTCGAATGACACATAAGCGACTTGTTTGCCATCAGGCGACCAACGTGGCGATAATAATGGCTGGCTGGATTTCAATAATTCACGCTCACGAGCACCATCGGCATCGGCGTGAATTAATCGGTATGTCGCCTCTTGAGGATTACTGGCATTACGAAGTACTTCAATGTAGATAATTTTGGTGGAAAAGGCGCCGCGAATTCCAGTGATTTGTTCGTAAATTTGATCCGCAGCATAGTGCGCTAAACCGCGCAAATCGGTGGCGGTTGCAGTGGCAATCTTTTTAAGAACTTGGCGTTGATTGAGAACGTCGTACAGCTCAAAACGCAGCTGGTAACCGCCGGTAACAGGCTCGATACCACCGATAACCAAATATTCTGCACCAAGAATTTTCCAATCGCGAAAATACACATCTTTTTGTTCTTGAGGCAATGCAAGCATATTAGCGCGATCAACCGGTGCGAATTGACCGCTGCGCTGTAAATCAGCGGAAACAATGCCAGCGACATCTTCCGATAAATTAGTCGATCCAGCAAAAGGCACAATCGCAATGGATGTTGGATTATCGATACCTCGCGTAATTTCTATCGTAAGCTGTGCTTTAGCCATTAAGCTAAAACTCGCAATTATCAAGAAAAATACACTTCGTAGAGCAATTAACTTCACAATATCTCCTGTGAGGCTTAGTTATTATTGACGCGTTTATAGTCGTAAATCTTGCGGATCAAACACTAACCGCAATTCACGAAAATAACGTTCGAAAACTTCTGGTTTAACATTTTGTAGCTCTCGAAACTGTTCGGCTTTCAATACTGCCTGCTCTGCCGAGCGGTCAAAGGCAGAATTACCACTGCTGGAAATAATGGATACATTTACAACTCGACCAGTGGGAACCAATTTGATCAGCAATTCGCAACGCATTCCAGTTCGCGCAGACGGCGGCCGACTCCAAAATTGTTCGATGCGACTGGCAATAAGTGCAACATAACTCTGTGCTGTGGCTTCGGCTTGTTGCTCGGCAAGCAAGGCTTTTTCGGCCGCCTCGGCAGCAGCAGCTTCTTCGGCCAGTTGTTTTTCAAGCCGTTCTTTTTCGATACGATCAAGCTCTTCAACAAGCGCTTGCTGTCGTTTTTTCTCTTCGGCCGCTTCTAATTTTTTAGCCTGCTCAGCTTCTTCTTTCTTACGCTTAGCGTCTGCAATTTTTTTGGCTTCGTCTTTTTTGCGTTTATCTTCCAGTTCTTTTTGTCGCTTTTGCTCAGCCGCTTTGGCCTGTTGCTTTTTCTCTTGCGCGGCTTTTTCTTCTTGCTGACGTTTTGTTAAATCAATTTTTCGCGGTGTATTTTCGGTGCTTTGTTTTGGCGCCTGTTCCGGTGCAGTTTGTTTAAGCTCTACCAATTTTGCTTGAACAAATTTAGGCGTTTTTTTAGGTTCGGGCGGCTTAGCCTGTTGCACGCCAAAAAATAAGAATGCGATTAAACCGGCGTGCAGCACAAGGCTCACAACAATAGAAACGGCAAGCGTTGGTTTTGCTTTGAGCCAAAAAGCCATTACTGCTGCGGCTCCGTAACTAAACCAACCGAAGGTGCACCGGCAGCTTGCAAAGAAGTCATCGCTTGAACCACTTCACCATATGGCACTCGGTGATCACCCCAAACTAACACTTGGGTAGCGGGCTTTTCACGAAGTACTTTCGATACCGTATCTTGAATTTGCGACATAGGTTTAGCCACGTCTTGGTCGCGGCCCAAATTCAAATAATAGGAACCATCTTGTTTTATCGAAACAATTAACGGTTCGTCTTCTTTACTATCTAAAGGAGTGGATGGAGCTTGTGGTAAATCGACCTTGACACCCTGCATAAGCAGAGGCGCAGTAATCATAAATACCACCAACAACACCAGCATCACATCAATGTAGGGAACCACATTGATTTCAGCCATAGGTTTACGTTTTTTATTCCTTGCGCCCATGAGAGTTTACGCTTGGCCAGAATGAAGTTTGCGGTGGAAAAATGACGACAATTCTTCGGCAAATGTTTCGTAATTTGCCAATAAAGATTCGGCGCGTGCCGAGTACCGGTTATAGGCCAGAACCGCAGGAATTGCAGCGAAAAGACCCATAGCGGTTGCCACCAATGCTTCTGAAATTCCTGGAGCGACGGTCGCCAGGGTTGCTTGATGCACATTAGCCAAACCGCGAAATGAACTCATAATTCCCCATACGGTACCAAATAGGCCGATGTAAGGACTTACTGATGCAACACTGGCCAAAAAGGAAAGATTGGCTTCGAGCTTTTCTTCTTCGCGCGCTAAAGCGACTCGCATTGCCCTTTCAGTACCTTGCATTACCACTTCAGGTTCAACAGAGCTTTGTTGACGAAGGCGAGAAAACTCTTTAAAACCCGCGCGAAAAATATTTTCAACACCGTCTAAGGTGCCGCTGCTTGCGCGATTATTTCCTTGTTTATATAACTGAGTTAAATCAATACCCGACCAAAATTGCTTTTCAAAATCGTTATACAACTTGGCGGCTCGATTTTGATAAATGCCACGATTGACAATCATTACCCAGGAAACAACTGAGGCGAGCAATAAAACCAACATCACCAATTGAACAAGCAAACTCGCCTGAGAGATTAATGACCATAAAGAAAGGGATTCACCGGGCTGCATGAAAAATCTGGACTCCGAACTAATGAGGATTCTAAACCGAAGAAATTGAACTGAATTTTTTTATTTTAACGTTTGCTTACGCGAATTGATATTTACGGCGCGTCAAAAACAACATTAGCTTCGTTAATACTGCTATAAACAACCATAATAAAACGATACGCGTCTCTCTACACTGCAATAAAATTCAACGGTGAATATTTATTACAAAAAATATTGTCTGCTAAGATGAGTTAAGACTGATCTAATACTTTACTTAGCGTTTTGTTGAGCACGACTTTTAATCAACCCAAGTCTATCAATTAATATACAAATCACTTGCCACCTAGAGAGTAATAATCAAGCATTTAGTTCAGTTATGTGAAATTACTCGGTATTTAACGATCAATATCCGCGAAATATCGAGTCACATCGGAAAAGTAGCGAATAATCTTTGTGTCGTATTCTTACGTTGTTAACGTCTTGATTAAGAATTTGATCGATAACTTTGTAAGAATTACTAGAATTTAAACCGACTAGAATCCGAGAAGCGTTGTTGTGTTACGGATTTCTCAACAACTCTTGCGACACAGAATATTCTTTGATTTTTTCAAGCATATTTTCCGGTAAAGAAATCGGTCTTAATGATTGACTATCTACGCAGACGACTTTGATTTCGCCGTCACTGATCAATTCTTCACCACGAAAAACTTGCTGCTTGAAGACCACATACACTCGACCAATTTCAACAACCTCAGCGGTAACCGTTAAAAGGTCGTCCAATCGCGCCGGCCGTTTGTAGTCAACGCTAACCGAAGCAACGACCAATAAAGCGGTATCATCGATTAACGCTGGTTTAGAAAACCCCAGCGATCGAAGCATTTCGGTGCGCGCGCGTTCCATAAATTTCAGGTAATTCGCATAAAAAACAATGCCACCAGCATCGGTATCTTCAATGTAGACTCGTATCGAGGTGGAGAAGCAAGACATGATTTATCCGTAATAAGCTGTAGGTGTTTTTAATTGGAATGTGAATCGGCTAGTTTTTGAGACAGATCGTCTAGTTTGATGTGGGCGCTTGTAAACCAAAGTGATCGTAAGCAAGTTGTGTGGCAATACGCCCTCTTGGGGTTCGAGAAAGATAACCCTGTTGAATAAGATAAGGTTCAAGAACGTCTTCTATGGTACCACGTTCTTCGCTGATGGCAGCAGCGAGACTATCAACACCAACGGGTCCACCGCCAAATTTTTCCATTACAGCCAAAAGCATTCTGCGATCCATGTGATCAAACCCCAACGAATCGACATTCAGCATATTTAACGCCGCATCGGCAACTTCAGCGGTAATAAGTCCATCACCTTTTACCTCTGCATAGTCTCGAACGCGTCTTAGCAGTCTTAGAGCAATTCGTGGTGTCCCACGTGAGCGTTTAGCGATTTCGGCGGCACCGGTAGCTTCTAATCGAATGGACATTAAACTGCCAGCGCGAGCAATGATATGGGTCAAATCGGCAATATTGACGAATTCCAAGCGTTGCACAATACCAAACCGATCCCGCAACGGCGAGGTTAATAAACCAGCACGGGTAGTGGCTCCCACAAGAGTAAAAGGCGGTAAATCAATCTTGATAGAACGCGCAGCCGGGCCCTCGCCAATCATAATATCGAGCTGGAAGTCTTCCATGGCAGGATAGAGAACTTCTTCGACAACTGGGCTCAAACGATGGATTTCATCGATAAACAACACATCCCCAGACTCAAGATTGGTCATCAGCGCGGCAAGATCACCGGCTCTTTCTAAAACCGGGCCAGAGGTAGTCTTTAACTCGGTGCCCATTTCGGCGGCAATGATGTTCGCTAAGGTGGTCTTCCCTAGCCCAGGTGGGCCAAAAATTAACGTGTGATCGAGGGCCTCGTTGCGTTTTTTTGCAGCGTGGATGAAGATCTCCATTTGTTCGCGAACCACAGGTTGCCCCACGTAATCGGATAAGCGTTTGGGACGAACCGTGCGATCAAGCACGTCTTCACGCTGATCGGCAACCGCCGAAACCAGTCTGGGAGCATCAAGGTGATCTTTGTCGATCATAGTGGATTATCTTTTACCGAAAGATGTGCAGTTTATGGAACGATTCAGCCGGGCAACATACTTTTTAATGCTAAACGAATCAACTCTTCTGAACGTTCAGGCGCGTGCTCTTTAAGAACACGATTAATCGCTTTAGAAGCCTCAACCGGTTTATAACCCAAAGCAATCAAAGCGCTTTCAGCTTCCGAAACAATAGCGTTTTGATTAACGCCAAGATCGAAGGACTCCGTAACGGTGTTTGCGGCAGCTTCGCTGGGCACTTGCCAGTCTTTAAGGCGATCTTGCATTTCGATTACCAAACGCTCGGCGGTCTTTTTACCCACGCCGGGAATTTTTACTAACCGCGTGCTATCACCAAGGGTCACGGCATGCACGAATTCCTGAGTTTCCATACCCGACAAAATAGCCAAAGCCAACTTAGGACCTACACCACTGATTTTAATTAAATGACGAAATAACAAACGATCTTTTTGATCAATAAACGCAAACAACTGTTGTGCATTTTCGCTGACCGAAAAATGCGTGTGCAGGGTAACCTTCTCTCCCAGCCCCGGTAATTGATAAATACTGGTCATGGGAGCTTGCACTTCATAACCCACACCGTTGACATCTATTAACAAAAAGGGAGGTTGTTTTTCGGCGAGAATACCGGTTAAGCGACCGATCATAAAAGTCTGAACTCAGTTATAAAAAATATGTGTATAGGGTTGACACTAGGTAACAGCAATTCGGCCTAAACCAGCCGTCCACGTCGAAAAGCCACCGACTTAGTGGTTGCAACTAAATGCTGATGGGTATGAGCGTGACATAACGCCACAGCCAAAGCATCCGCAGCATCTTCTTGAGGTGTAGCCGACAATCGCAGCAGATGCTTGACCATATGCTGAACCTGATATTTATCGGCGGCTCCTGTACCTACCACGGATTGTTTAACCTTTCGGGCTTCGTACTCAAAAACCTCAAGCTCCGAGTGTACACCAGCCACAATAGCAGCACCGCGAGCCTGACCCAGTTTTAGTGCAGAGCCTGCGCTTTTTGACACAAATACTTGTTCTACTGCCATTTGCTGAGGCTGATACTCTTCGATAATTTCAATCAATGAACGGAAGATGATTTTGAGGCGTGCAGGCAAAGGAGATTCTGCAGGAAGACGGATGACACCACTACCGATGTATTCGTTTTTACTGCCAATGGTATTGATAACACCAAAGCCGGTTTTTAGAGAGCCGGGGTCAATACCCAGAATAAGCGCCATAGAAAAAGCCTGAATTTATATACAGGTGAAGTCTGTCAGCGTCGGCCTTCTGGGTCAAGCATATGGAGAATAACAACATCAGAAACTCCACTCTTTGGGAGTTTCTGAGTTTTCAGTACTAGGTTTTTCAGTACTAGGTTTTCCAGTACTAGGTTTTC
>NZ_BAAGIC010000003.1:0-327014 GCF_054658315.1 Sessilibacter sp. MAH1 | reverse complement strand
TTTCCAGTACTAGGGTTTCCAGTACTAGGGTTTCCAGTACTAGGGTTTCCAGTACTAGGGTTTCCAGTACTAGGGTTTCCAGTACTAGGGTTTAGAGGAATGTAATACTCGGACTCGCTCACCATTGTTATCAACAGTGGTTTTTGCTTGTTGACGCTCAGGCGGATTACCAACCACTACCGGCAATGCGTAGGTTCGGTTTTGTTTGAAACCATCGGTCTCGGTTTCGATAAACACATTCAAATAATACCGACCCTCTAAGGTTGACGATACAGTTACATCCATTTGCACGGGATCGTTACCGGTAACAGCACCAGAAAAATCGCTGCTACTCATACTCATATCTTGATCGGTAGACGTCACCGTCACTGACATAATATCCATGTCATAAGACGGTGTGAACGATAGCGTGATGGTTTCAGATTCGGTCAATTCGGTTTTGCCATCGTAGTTATGATCGAACACAACTGCGGCGCCGGGTTTTAGATAATGATCACCCAAACGTAATCCCGAATGATTTTTAGAGCTGGTCACAAACACTTCAGCGGCGCGAGTATCTTGGGCTTCTTGCTTTACATCAGCGTTATTTATGTCAGTTTGGACACCTGTTTTCACATCACTTACTTGTTTTACACCGCTTGCTTGGCTAGCCAGAGTAGCCACAGAAACAAGCATCAAACCTGCTAATATTGTTAAAAACGGTTTCATTGTTTGTTTTCTCATCAAATATGGCTTTGGCGGTATTGAAGGTACCAAAGCCTAAAATAAGATTCTCGTTAAGGATTAAAATCGCTCAACAAATGTTGTTAGTAAAAACTTGTTAGCTTAGAAATTATGGTTAGTTAAAAATTCGTGCGTCAAAGAGCCGTTGTTACGGTAAGGGTAAAACACGAGTCGGTGTTTAGATCATCGTAGACTTCAAAGACAATATCTCCCGCGGGAAGCGATAAATTCGCGTCTTCTACGTTCAAAACTCCGGATAAAGAACCGTTAATAGCTTGCCCTTGCTGCAAAACAAAGAAATCAGGGTCTGTAGCGGTTGCACCCATGGTACGAGCAACACGAATGTTGTAAAGGTCTTGCGTTAAACCTTCTAATAAGAAGAAGCGGCGATTGCCTAATCGGTTGAAGGAACCAAAGTCATTGATGACACAAAATTCTTGAGACTGCCCTAGGGTAATTAAGTAATAAACCGGTAAGGTGAGCGAATTACCGCCGTCATTGTTTTCACCGGTACCTATGGCATCGTTTACTAAAATATCTTGCCCAGCGGCCAAAATATCGATTGCAAGACTCTGGTTTGCGAACAAAAATTTATATTCATCCAAGAACAAATGAATACTAGTAACTAATGGAGAATTGACGTAATTGTCGCTGGTAAATGTCTGGTAGATTCTGGCCAAACCGCCATCTAAGGTGTCACTATTCTCCGAGATATCAGAATTCGCAAAAGGCAGACCGTCGTAGATGTCGTAAATGATCGATTGCACCGAGCCTTCGTTAAACCAGCCTCGATTCAGATTATTGTTTTCTTCAACATCAATAAAAAAACCGCGCGACTGGGAGACTTGAGAGCTATCAATGTAAATTGGATCATTCAATACGATACCCGAAACGGCGTTACCCCAACCTTCACTCATGGCAACGCGCATATCTAAAAGACTGGTAATGGAATGTGAACCGCCGATTGAGTCCGAGCGTGAAATCACATCTTCAAAATAATGACCCCACTCGTGAGCAATTACGTGGCTATCGTATTCGTCAGTATCGAAATCCTGGGCACCAAGAATATAAATGACGTCTTCAGAGGGACTAAAAAACGACGTTGAAATTCTGCCGGCAGCAAGATCGGCAGCGGTGCCATTTCCAACTGGAGAGTTATTTTCACTCCAACGGACTTCTAAATCGGGGAAATTAATATCGGAATCCACTGCAACAAAAGAGGACACCGCCTCGTAAACAGCATCTAAAATTGCAAAAGGAGCGGCTGCACGTTCATCAACATACCTGCTCGTCGCCATATCCCAGCCAGAAGCAGCAAACAAGTCTTCGATTCGATTCGATTCGCCCGAGTTAAAATTCGGGCCATCCAACACATACAAAGCATTACCGCTGGTGTTATCGGTAACCGCTACATTCCAAGTTGCTGCGCTGTTTGACGGCGACTGCAATTGAGCACGGGCACGAATAAACATAGTAACGTTTGAGCCGACCGACAAAGAATAATCGCCGCTATCATCGGTAAGATCTTGATCCAAAACCGCACCGGTAGAAGAATTTACGGCTTGAACAACAACCCGGCGTGCAGGCGCTGAAAATGAGGCAGCGTAATCCAACCCAAGAGTTACCGGATCATGGGGAACATCTTCAAAAGAAACATTACCTGAAACAACAACCGATGTTGGGCCGGATGAACTACCGCCACCACCGCCACAAGCGCTTAATACAAGACTGGCACAAATGAGAGTTAAGATTTTTTTAGTTTTTAACATAATTAATTTCCACAGAGCACGCCCTACAAATTAGTAGTTGGGAAAAGTCGCAGCATCAGTGACAACCTAACCACGAGGTTATCCAGTGTTAGTAGATATCGCCCAAATTCGAAAAAGTTTTAGGGCGAATATTCTGTTTTATAAAATTGTCATGTATTGAAAAGTGTTTATAAATAGATAAATCTTTATTAGTTATTCAAAATTAACAACGCCCTACTTTGATTAAAAATACTGCGTCGAATTTAGATTTTTATACAAAGTTAATTTAAATAATGAGTAAAGAAGAAAAATCTTTTCAATAAAGACCTGATTTTCTCCGACAACAACATTTACATTAAGATTTAAATTAAGATTTACATTGCTAATCATTAATTTAACCAAAGGAAACTGTGGTTAACCCAAAGTATCCAGCGACACAAAAAAATGTGTCACCAATTTCAAACACGGTAAATAATTGAACTTGTCCAAAATTGGAAATTGCATTTTCAATTTCTGTGCTCTGATTAAATCATGGATGAGTTAATCAGAGCTTCCTATAAGGCTGACTAAAATTCAATCATTAAAACTTTTAAGTGGCCAACACCTTTAAGAAACCATTCTTTAAGGCCAAAGCAAACCGTCGATAGCTAAATTGAACACGACGATGCACTCTTTATGTTCTCTGGTCAGTTTAGTTCAAAGCCGAATGTTTCACTCTCACAAATTAGAAAATTCTTACATTAAAGACTTTAATTAGCTAAACGAAACCCTATTTGCGCCCCTTTTACTTCAAACAGACAAATACCTTATAAAACCTCTGATTAGCTTTCCCATGAATTAGTCTGAAGCATGATTTAATCCGAAGAACGTAATTGAAAATGTGATTCGCAATTTTAAGCACTAACCGGGCTTGAAATTAGCAATCTGCCCTTGCTTCCCAGGAAACTCTGGGTTAACGGATGCTCCCTTAAGACGAAGGGTTAACGCTCGAATGCATCAGCTAAACAGTTGCAAAAACGCGGGGTGTTTAAAAACACAAATTCAACCGGCTCTGTTACACTGAGCTAAATTATACGAATGATACTGACCAGAACATGAATCTTAGTAACTTCTTATCAATGAAAACCTTTAGTCTTCAAAAATCTCTTGCTGTACTGATCACTGCGACAGCCTGCGCGCTTCCGTTGACCGGTTGTGACCTCCAACTTGGCAATTCCGACGATAACGACTCAAGCTCCGGCGGCACTGGCGGCGGCGGTAGTGGCACTGGCGGCGGTTCATCCGGTGGCGACGATGATGGACGCGATGGCGATGATGGCGGTGCAATTATTGGCACCTTAACCGACGCCTCTCGTCTTGAAGTAAATTTTGATACTAACTTGTCTCTCGGCAATATCGATATCTTTATCGACGGTATTCCCGCGGATTCTTCCGAACTTGAAGATGGCATGGTAGTTACCTTAGTCACCGAAGAAGACACCCCCAACAATCTAGCAACTGCTACTGTCATTCAGCTCGACGCCAATCATCTGTTTGTTGGTCCTGTAACCAGCACCAATCCATTCTCGGTCTTTACTCAACCAATCGTGACGACCGCAGATACCGAACTGGAAGCAATTTCTGGAGAAAACGTCGCGAATCTTTCTGTCGGTGATGTGGTGCGTGTGAGCGGGTTTGATAATCGCGTGGGCGGAATTTTAGCAACCCGAGTAGACACACCTCCCGGCGGCTTTGCACTGTGGAAGCTTCGAGGCGTAGTCGAAAACTTGGTCGCCAACGATTCGTTTACCATCGCTGATCAAACCATTGTTCTTAATGGCGTTGTTGCTGATTGTGGCGAAGACGAGCTGGCCGAAGGCGATTATGTAGAAGTTACCGCAACGCCAGACGACAGCTTTGACACGGGCGATGATCTGACCAGTACTTTGACCGTCAGCTGTATCACGGTGGCATTACCGGCGCTTCGTAACAACGACGAAGACGTTGATTTTTTGCCGGCACAAATGGAAGGCATTGTCAGCTCGGTTCGATCAATCACCGAAATCATGGTTGACGATCAAACTGTTGAGATCGACTCAGACGTAGTTTATTTTGGCGGTACCGCAAACGATCTAGTGATTGGTTCAAAGATTGAAGTAGAAGGCACCTACAATATTGATACCCAAGAACTCGCTGCCGAAACCATTATTTATCATGAGCGCCGTATCTTTATCGAAGCGCCGTTAAGATCCCAAGACATTACTGTTAATGAGTCAGTGAACTTCTTTGGTGTTGAAATTCCTATCACAGGCTTAACCGTTGATGATGATTTAATTGTGAGCTCGGGTGTCGCCAATAACCAAGTAAGATTGTTCGGCTTTACTGACGAAGACCAAAACCCCTACGCCATTCAATTAAGTGTTGAGGGAGCCATCGACGACGAAGACGTTACCGTTCAGGGCCCGGTTTCGCGTGTGGGCAGTAGCGAGGTAGAAATTCTGGGTATTTCCGCAGACGGCGGCAACATTCAATCGTTCTTAAGTTCAGTAGAAGAAGAAGATCTGATTCTAATTGAAGGCGCTGAAGTGGACGGTAGTACCAGCATTACTGGCGGTATTATCAGCGAAATTCCAACCATGTTTGAGCTTCGCGAAAATAACTAATTTGCGTGGATACCTCTGATTAACTCTCTCATGACTTAATCAGAGGACAGAAATGGGTAATCCGCGCTCCAACCAGTGTTGCAGCGAAATTAGTGGTTCAGAGGAATTAGTGCTTCAGCGGTATTAATGAACGAAAAAAACCCGGCAACGCCGGGTTTTTTGCTTATTTAGCAGGGTCTTCTTTTTTGGGTTCTTTTTCTTTCAGTTTAAGTTGTATGTTCAACTCTTTTAACTGAGTCTTATCAACCGCCCCAGGTGCATCAGTCATAACACAGGCCGCGGTTTGCGTTTTAGGGAAGGCAATAACGTCGCGAATCGAATCAGCACCGGTCATAAGCATGATTAAGCGATCTAAACCAAATGCCAAACCACCGTGTGGTGGCGCACCGAATTTAAGCGCATCTAGCAAGAAACCAAATTTTTCTCGTTGCTCTTCTGCACCAATACCCAATACGTCAAATACCGCTTGTTGCATGTCAGGACGATGAATACGAACAGAACCACCGCCAAGTTCGGTACCGTTTAACACCATGTCGTAGGCAACCGACAAAGCACCCAACGGATTAGCCTTCAGCTCTTCAGGAGTACATGAAGGTGATGTGAACGGATGGTGCAACGCAGTCACGCTGCCATCGTCGTTCTCTTCAAACATTGGGAAATCAACAACCCACAATGGCGCCCACTCGCAAGTCAGCATATTAAGGTCATGACCAACTTTAATTCGAAGTGCGCCTAATGCTTCGGTAACAATCTTAGCTTTGTCGGCGCCGAAGAAAATAATATCGCCATCTTTAGCACCTAAATGCTCAACAAGCTTGGCGGTGACATCTTCACCAATAAATTTAATGATTGGTGATTGTAAACCTTCGATACCTTGGCTCAAGTCGTTGACTTTAATCCACGCCAAACCTTTTGCACCATAAATACCAACAAACTTGGTGTAGTCATCGATTTGTTTACGTGAAAGCTGCGCGCCACCATCGACTTTAAGAGCAGTAACACGGCAAGCTGGATCGTTAGCAGGGCCTGCAAATACTTTAAAATCAACGTCTTTTAGGTATTCTTTAATATCAACCAGCTGCAATGGAATACGCAAATCTGGCTTATCAGAACCGTATTTTTCCATGGCTTCAGAGAACGGCATTCTTGGGAATTCACCAAACTCAACGCCTTTAATATCTTTAAAGATTTTTCGGATCATGCCTTCGGTAATAGACATAATCTGCTCATCGCTTAAGAACGAGGTCTCAATATCGATTTGCGTAAATTCTGGCTGACGGTCAGCACGAAGATCTTCGTCGCGGAAACACTTGGCAATTTGGTAGTAACGATCATAGCCCGCAACCATCAGCAATTGTTTAAACAACTGTGGCGATTGAGGTAACGCGAAGAATTTACCTTCGTGGGTACGTGACGGCACCAAATAATCACGCGCACCTTCTGGGGTAGCACGGGTTAAGATTGGTGTTTCAATATCTAAGAAACCGTTGTCATCAAGATAATTACGAATAGCGCTGGTTACTTTTGCACGCAAACGCAGGTTGTTTTGCATTTCTTGGCGACGCAAGTCTAAGAAGCGATACTTTAAACGAACCTCTTCGCCGACGTTTGAATATTCGTTAAGTGGGAACGGCGGTGTTTCTGCGGCACTTAAAATTTCTAAACCTGTGCCATAGATTTCAACCTCGCCGGTTGCCATATTTGCATTAACCGTAGATTCAGAACGTGCACGAACTTTACCCGTTACCTTTAAAACAAATTCGCCACGAACCTTATCGGCGATTTCAAAATTTGCGCTATCCGGATCAAAAACGACTTGAACCACGCCTTCGCGATCGCGTAAATCGATGAAAATTACTCCGCCATGATCACGACGACGGTCAACCCAACCACATAGGGTTACTTCTTGATCAATGTATGAAGCGTTTAGAACGCCACAATACTCGGTGCGCATATTAGTTTCCTGTTAAGTGTTTACTGGCGATTCTACAGAATCTATTCATTCGGGTTGTTGTATCGTCAATGGACTCACAACATGTCAAGCGCTCTCTGATTTAGACGCCTTCGTTTCTGTTTTAGCACTCGCCGCTGAGCTCTCACTGCTAGACGACGCTAGGTTCTTTTTATTTCCAGATTTAAAATCAGTCTCATACCAACCACTACCTGAGAGTCGAAAACCCGCGGCTGATATTTTTTTGGTCAACGACAACGCTTTACACGCCGGGCATTCCTTCAACGGATCATCCGACATTTTCTGCAAAGCTTCGAACTCATGATCACAAGATTTACAAACGTATTCATAAATCGGCATTCACTTACTCCTCACCGGTGACTTTGGTCAATAATCAATAACAAATGGTTTACAACGACCCCATGTGGTGGCGTAAACGTTGGTTTTAAAGCCCAGAACGCTTTCAAAACAGAACCGACCGCTGAATTTAAGATGAAACCCCGCCGGTTCAGCAACGTTTTAGCATTACACACGAAAAAGCCCAGCATTATAGCCCATGAAAACCTAAACCGGGTAAATATTCGCTCCAACAATGTGTGGGTGCAGCTCAGGTAAGAATCGTCATCAAAAAATCTTCAAACCTGTAAATCTCAACGTTCATGTGCCGCAAAAGCTTCATTTTTGTTTGTTAGTCTCAAATAAAAGTACCTACGCTTCGATTTACTCGAAGACGCTAGACGTACCGCACCTTTCAACAATTGTGCAGCAGGTTCAGCGATGTTATTTGCCTCTCCAGACTACTGGGATGATTACTCGGCGAGCGAATTGATTGAGCGAGTAACTCACTCCTATCAACTGTGTTTACAAAGCTTGCATCAGTCACAGCTCAATAATCCAGAATACCCATCGATCCGAAACCTAGTCAGTGCTTTTCGCGATATTAAAAATCACGTTCTATTCTGTGGTTTTCAGCACATATCGCCCTTACTGCAAGGTATCGATGACATTATTGATGAGCTTGAAAATCAAAGCATTCAACTAACACCGAATCTCGCCGACCTGATTAACCTGAGCATTCAGCTTGTGGTCTTACGGTTAAAAATGAAAATTACTGCACCGCAAAATAATGCCTATGATCTTCAATTAGCAAATATCTGTGAGCATTTAACAAAAGTAATCACCGCTAAGGAGCATCAATTAGACGAACGTATTAAGGATGCCGTTAAACTGCTGTTAAAAACGCAATTTTTACCCGCATCTGTGTAACAATGATTCGCAGCCACTTTACGAACAACCCGCCCGAGTAGGGTAAAACTCTACAAAATAAGATTTATTTAACATTTTAGAGATGATTAGAAGCTGAGCTACGTTCTAAGCGCTCATTAATGATTATCCAACCTTCCCCTATGGGAACCACCTCATATCCCCACAACATATCCCCACAACTCAACAGTTAACGTTGCCCATTTGGAATTATTGAAGAATCTGGAAGTCAATTACCGTGAAGTCGAAATTAATTAGTTGAGACGGAAGTATGCGCAGCCCAACTGTAACGAAATTACTCACACAGCAAGAAAATGAGCAAGCCCGTCACTGCGTACAACATTTTTTGTTGCCATATCCTTGTTTTTCCGGTTAAAACTTCTCGAAAACCTATGTAGCTAGACATCAAACAACCAGAGATGAACTTTTGTAAACGCTAGAAATGCAGTACTTTGCGCAGTAGCAGCCCACGAACAGGATTGCGGCGGTGTAAAAATCCTAGCCATAACACAGCAAAGTATTGCCTGCTTAATGAGAAATGTGCGTTAAGTACTGCTGAGTTGCGATCTTTCGCAAGCCTTTATCGAATTCAACTCCTGAAAAACCGCTAAATTTTAGTCATTTTGGGTAAATATTTTTAATCAGGTCATGTCTGAGTAAATTCATCAACAAGAGTTGATGCAAACCACTATTTTTTTCAATAAAATAATTGCCGCACTCATTTTTATACTATATATAATGAGATATGAGCGCACTCGTGCGTCTCTGTGCATAGCTAAACGCAGCTTAAACCAGTATTCAAAAATACTCTCTATTTTCCGCCTTAACATTAACCGAGTTCGAATCGATCTCGTGTGGTGTTACTTATAATTAACAACAAGGAACCCTCTATGGCCGTTCGCAAGACACCTGCAAAAACAACCGCGCCTGCTGCTCCTGCCGCCGCTTCTGCTACCGCCGCGCAAGCAAAACGTGTAAAACCCATTGCTGAGCGTTACACCAAAACTCAAATCTTGACTCAGATTTCTGAAACCACTGAAATTCCAAAGAAACAAGTGCAAGCAGTTCTTGACGAATTGTCAGACATTATGGCTGGTCACTTGAAAAAGCGTGGCGGTTGTGGTGACTTCGTACTTCCAGGTCTTTTGAAAATCTCTACCGTAAAAAAACCAGCGAAAAAAGCTCGCAAAGGTGTTAACCCTTTCACGGGTGAAGAGACTACTTTCAAAGCAAAACCAGCCAGCATTCAGGTTAAAATCCGTCCATTGAAAAAATTAAAAGAGATGGCCGAATAAGCATCACGCGAACCGAATAGAAACCGTTCAATTTTTTTAACGGGTTCCAAACAAAAAAGCAGTGCTGAAATTCCCGCACTGCTTTTTTGTGCTTGTTTTTATAATCAGAAACCACGCTCGTTTCGATTTTAATAGTGAATCAGGTTTAGAGCTTCACAGACGTTACTAATACAACAGATAACCTTCTACCAAAGTAGCAATACGCCTTTCCAATTGACAAAAAGCCTATAAAAGTAGCATTAGCCTTCTGCAATGAGTTTTTTTAACGCAATCAACAAACTCTCATACTCGTCTTCACTCGTCTCTTTAAGTTCTATAACGGCTTTAATAATATCTTCGGTTCTATTTTTACGAACCTGATCTTTAATTTCATTAACCCCATTATGGAGTTTAAGTAGTTTCTCATAGGCCTCTTTAGCGTCTGAATTTAATGTCGAGGCATCTACTGTAGCCAATAAAAACTTAATAATTTGACTAAGCTGCGTACCATAGCTAAATCGCTGAAACACAGATTCCTCAATTTGTGCATCACCAGATTCAGACTTAATGTAGTCATTAAACCAGTTTGTTTTCGGTTCGATGTGCTGTGCAACCGAACCACTCCACGGAAAATGAGATTGCGGCGACCATATCCAAAGCCAAGGCACCATAGCTAAACCCTCCTAATAGTTCTTAACCAATAGTTCTTAACCAACAGTTCTTAAGATAACCACCGGAAATACACAATAGCGAACACGTATGAATAAATATGGGCGAGTTTTGAACGATTGTAAATTTCGAATTTTGATCATCCGCAACCATCAATGAATTAACGACAAAAGAAACTCACGCATAAATTACGCGGAATAAACATTGGTATTTGATCGACGTCTGCTAATAACTATTAGAGCCTCCGATTATCTCATCCATGATTTAATCAAGAAGCAGAAATTGACAACGTGGTCTCCAATTTCTTCACAATTTCAATCACTTACTGTTGCAGAAGTCAGCGACGCGTAATTGAGTCGCGAAAAACTCTGGATAATTCGAAAATGTTTCAACGGTGAGGTGGTTTCTTCGGCTCGACACCTCTAGCGGCAGCGTTCGTTAAATCCATAGCCTTTACAAATTTACCGCTGCAAAAAACTAGTTTGAATCTGGAAAGAAAAACATTATAGATAGCTATTAGAAGCCATAAGCTATTAGTGACAACAAATCGCTCACAGACGTAAAGAAGCGTCTTTGTTATACTGGCGACTGTATTTTTTGCGTTGGATTTATCGTGGTCAATATTCAAGCCGAACAAACCCAAGAATATTATCTTAATAACCGCCGCGCTCAACTCTTCGTGGTTTGTGTCATAAGTTTCGGCGCATTTATGGGCCCTATCACCCTAGCAACCGTAAATGTAGCATTGCCCACCATTGCCCACGCATTAAATGCCAAAGCGTCTCTAATCGGCTGGATTCCAACAATATTCTTGCTCGGCAGTATTTCGCTGATGCTGCCATTCAGCAAACTGGCCGACAACATTGGCCGGAAGAAAATTTACGTATCCGGAATGATCGTAAATACGTTGGGCACTATCGCAGCGACATTCGCTCAAGACATCTATTGGTTAATTGCGTGTCGATTTATACAAGGTATTGCCAGTGCCATGATTTTTGGTTGCTCCATGGCCATTCTCACCTCGGTATTTCCACCCAAACAACGCGGCTTACCCTTAGGCATAAATGCTTTTGCGTTATACGCAGGTTTAGCAACAGCACCCTTGCTGGGTGGTTGGGCAACGGAGTATCTGGGCTGGAGAAGTGTGTTTTGGGTACAGATTCCAGCGCTACTGATATTAATTATTGCGGCGTTACAGATTCGCGGCGAATGGAAAAATCCTAAACCCGGAAAATTCGATTGGAAAGGCACGGTAATATTTGGGTTTTGGACGCTAGGCCTAGTTGTTGGATTGTCGGGTTTACCCGATCCTGCACACATTGTTATTTTCATTGCCGGTATCGCAGCGCTAATTTGGTTTGCAACCCATGAAAGTAAGACAGAAAACCCCTTGGTTAGACTGTCTCTATTCAGTGAACATAAAAGCTTTACCATTGCCTTGATAGCGACCTTATTTATGTACGCTGCCGCCTACCCGGTTTCTATAATTACCAGCATGTATTTGCAATACATAAAAGACATGCCTCCGAGCCAAGCTGGTAACATTATGCTTTTACAGGCAATTGCTATGGCACCTTTAGCACCCATTGCCGGGAAGCTTTCCGATAAATTAAACGCCGGAGTTATTGCGGCAATTGGCTGTGCTATCGCTTGTCTTTCGTTCTTTGTATATTCCAGCGTGGGAGAGTTGACCCCGGTAGTCATTGTCAGCGTCGCAATGCTTGGCTTAGGTGTCGGCTACGGTTTATTCACCACACCCAACAACAACATTGCCATGCATTCAATTCCGCAAAAAGAGCTTGGGGCAGCAGCAGCATTATTAAATCTTGCCAGAACTACCGGCAATACCATTGGCATGGGTGTAGTAACCTTATTTATTACCTATTTTATTGGCTCCCAACCCATCACCGATAAACATCATCCAGAACTGTTGCTGACCGTCAATCTATCGATGAAAATGGCAGCGGTGTATTGCTTGATTACATTTTGCTTAATTTTGATTATTAAAATAAAGCAAAGACATCAACAACAAAAATTCTAAGTTTTTAACTCGAAATATCAGCAAAAAAACTATTTTTTATAAAATTAACCATAAAAAGCTTTAAAATTACGTAACGCATTAAAGGCTTTTATTAAAAAATACGTTTACAAAAACAGATATCAAATTTTTTAGCGCTCTAAAGCATCAATACGATTAAAGCCAGAAAACAACACCCGATCACCATTAGGCTGATGCGCGACCTTCAAACGAATTAAACCTGCGTAGGGAATTTCGAATACTCGAAATTGTGTAAACGATAAATTCAGTAACCAAAGCAACAAAATTCTCATAACCGCACCATGTTTAACCACTAATATATGCTGTCCTTTGTGCTCTTCAACTAACTGCAACCAAGCAAATTTGAGGCGATTTTGCACATCAACAATATGCTCACTGTTTGGCGGATAAAAATTTTCTGGATCGTGATAAAAACTTTCAACAAACTCAGGGTTTTGCAAATAGATGTCTTTAGTTAACTGACCTTCCCAATCGCCAAAACTCATTTCTCTAAAATCTTTTTGAATGTCCAACGGTAAATTCCACTGGTTAGATTTTAATTCGGCAAACTCTCGGCAACGGCGCAAAGGTGAGCTGACGATTTTATGCCAGGTCGGTTTACCATCGAATAGCAACGGTTCCAATGAGTTCGACATCTGTTGCCAACCCAATGACGTAAGCGCAACATCCGTCGAACCCCGATAAATCTCACCACCTTCACATTGGCCATGACGCAAGATATCAATAACAGTGACATCATTCGTGTGCAACGGCATAATCCTCTCCAAAAATTTCATAACCTATTGATTATTAAAACTATTTAATCAATTACATAATAACTTAGTTTACATAACTAAAACTTTAAGAGGAAATCAAATGAACATTAAATTCGTAATCGCCATATTATTACTTACGAGCAGCAGCCTTTCTCAAGCTTATTGTTCACAGACCAGAAACGAATTAGAAGGGCTTTTAGGTTTAGATTCAACAGATGGAACAATTTATACCACTGTGACAAAATCTAACAATGAATGCTCTTGCGGAGATGCACGTTTTTCACCAACATTTACACCACACACCCAAGAGGCGCTGAGCATATTGCTTTCAGCCAAACTCGCCGGCAAAACTGTTCGTATTGATTTTGAAGACCCAGCTAACTGTCGTAGCGCCGCACGAGTTTATTTAGAAGATTAAAGTACCCAGCCAATTTGTAGAGCAGCGGATTGCGAATCGCTGCTTTGCGCGACGGCTATATCCAGCAAACAACTGCGCCAGCGGGTACCTAATCCCAGAGAAATCACAGTCTCACTGTTTTCAGAATTATTGATGTCTTGTCGCAAACCAGAACGTAAATAGGTTTGACGAAACGCCCGCCATTGCACACCAAATGATAAATCCTGAGTTTTGATGTTATTGCCAACCGTATCAATAGGAATTACATCGACATCCAAGCCAACCAGCCAACGATTATTGCTGTAGCCAAGGCCCAATCTCGGTTTCACGCCAATATCGATGGTATTTCCCAAATCGGTATCTAGACTCTGCTCAAAAACGTCTTTTACCGCCAAGCCCAACTGCCAATTGCCAAATTGAGTAGCAAAGCCTAGATCTAAATTAAGCTGTCGCTGACTTTGCTCGGCTGTTGCTGTAACCACGTTGTTATTTTGTAAATCTAAAAACGCTTCTGAGGTGTAAAAAACAGAAAATTTAGGGGTAGCGCCAAGTGCAATATCTTGCCCCCAAACGGTAAAACGTTGCGCAAAGCTAACGCCAACCTCCACCGAGGCAACACCTAAAGCCGTTGCGGTACTGGTTAAATCATCTCGCGGGTCAATCAAATTACCGGTTGCATCAAACAATTCAGGGTGCGCTTGTCCACGTGAGCCATTACTGGCAATAAAGTCTAAACCTTCTGCATAGTCGTCAAGCAAACCTAAGTCCGTATCGGTGATATTCAATAAACCCGATCCGTAGGCTCGTCCTCCCACATAAAAGGCTCCACCCTGCCCATCTCCGGGTTCGGAAATGACCAACCCGACAAAACCATCGGCGTTAACCCTGGCATCTTGAAGGTCCATTAACGAAGAATTTAATCGACCAATGCTGTCAACAACCGTCTGGGCGTTTTGCACCGACTGAGTGGTATTGAAGTCTGAAACTGCCGACGAGATTTGATCAACCAACTCATCGTCTTCAATATCTTGAGCATCGAAAATAGAATCGCTGATCGATAAACTGCTTGCCGGAAAATACAAACGTCCATTGCCCGGTTTATCTTCATCGTAACCGTAATTGGCTAACAGTGCCGGATTATAAAAAGTTGCGTTACCCGAATCGGCTATAGCGACACCTGCCCCACCCAAAGCGAGAGTTTTAGGCTCGAAAATACCAAAACCTGCCGCGCTAGCAGGAGGTGTAACGGCGGCCAATGAAGCGGCTGCGGCTACAGTTAACAATGATTTGGTCTTTAAATGCGAAGACATCATAAAAAATTGCTCTGTGTAAACCAATGATTGATATCTACACGTTAGCAGAATTAGCCTAAACAAATATGAAACGCGGTTCAGTTTTGCATTTTTCTAACACTAAAAAACACGGACTTATTGATCAAAAAACCGATTAGCCTAGAGTTTTCAGTGACACAAAGATGTGTCGCCAACATCAAAAACGGCAAAGGATTGAGTTATAAATAGATTGGAAATCCCATTATTAATTTCTGCTCTCTGAATAAGTCATCGATGCGTTAATCAGCAGTTCCTAACATGTGAAAAACATCTCACAAAAAACGATTAATATCCGACTTTCAAATCGGTCATTCAAAACACGGAATTTACGGGTTTAATCAAACGGCAATAAATTAAAAAACGAGAAGTAATAACCGAAAACAATTGTGCAATAAAAAAAGGTGGCTTTCGCCACCTGCATTCAAATTGAACAATTTTTAAAAATAAGTCACTAGAACTTACTTTGGAGAAAGCGGGCTAAAACCCTTTAGGTGACGGATTGAACTTCAATAACATCGCCATTTTTACGCACCGGATAAGTTTTTACAGAAACATCGGGTTTTTCAAGACACTCACCGGTAGCAAGATTGAAATGCTGCTTGTACAAAGGTGATGCAACAACCAAAGCATCGCCAATGGACCCGGTCATACCACGAGCCAAAACGTTGGCTTCGCCGATGGGATCGTAATTACTTACAGCAAAAAGCTCGCTGGTTTTTTTAATTTTAAATACTGCCACCTGTTCTTCACCAATCAAAGCACAAAGCCCTGTTCCTGGTGTAAGGTCGCTATCATTGCAGACGGTAATCCAATTATCAGACACTTTAAACGGCCTCATTATCATTTAAAATTTTTAATTTCTGCACTGTGATTAAATCAAAGGCGTTAATCACAGGCTCTTTTAATTAATCGACGAGTTCGATCAAGGTAACTTTATTTTCACGCTCTTCTTTAGTAGCTGGTCGACGTTGACCACGCTCAAGAACAAACGCAAGGTTACTGTCTTTTTGGTCGGAATTAATAAAGTGATTGAAGCGCTTCAAACGCTCCGGCGATTCTAGCGTGGTTTTCCACTCACACTGGTAGTTACCAATATTTGCGGCCATATCTGCTTCTAACTCCGCACCAATATTTAAAGCGTCATCAATTACGACTTTTTTCAGATAATCTAAGCCGCCTTGTAAATTCTCCAACCAAACCGAGGTACGTTGTAAACGATCGGCGGTGCGAATGTAGAACATCAAAAAGCGATCAATGTATTTAATCAGTGTTTCGGTGTCCAAATCGGTTGCGAACAAATCCGCATGACGAGGACGCATACCGCCGTTGCCGCACACATACATGTTCCAACCATTTTCGGTGGCAATAATACCCACGTCTTTACATTGCGCTTCGGCACATTCGCGTGTACAACCCGATACTGCGAATTTTAATTTGTGCGGTGAACGTAAACCCTTGTAGCGGTTTTCAATATCAATCGCCAAACCAACAGAGTCATCAACACCGTAGCGACACCAAGTACTTCCCACACAGGATTTAACGGTACGTACCGATTTACCATACGCATGACCGGTTTCAAAACCAGCGGCAACTAATTTTTCCCAAATTAACGGTAATTCATGCAATTGCGCGCCGAATAAATCGATACGCTGACCACCAGTAATTTTGGTGTATAGATTAAATTCTTTCGCGACTTCACCAATAACAATTAATTTCTCGGGCGTAATTTCACCACCGGCAATTCGAGGCACAACAGAATAGGTACCGTCTTTTTGCATGTTGCCTAAATAAATATCGTTGGTGTCTTGCAAGCCAATGTTGTCATCGGACAAAACGTAGTCATTCCAGAAAGACGCTAAAATCGAACCCACGGCAGGTTTACAAATATCACAACCATGGCCTTTACCATGCTCTTCTAAAAGCTGATCAAAGGTTTTGATTTTCTTAACGCGAACAATATCGGCAAGCTCTTGGCGAGTGTGGGCAAAATGCTCACAAATATCGGTATTCACTTCGTAACCCAACGATAACAAGCTTGCATCTAAAACTTGTTTGGCCAAGGCCGCACAACCACCACAACCGGTTGATGCTTTGGTCATGGCTTTAATGGCCGCCATATCGGTAGCACCACCGGCAACGGCTTGCTCAATTTGACCTTTGGTTACGTCGTAACAAGAACAGATTACCGCGCTTTCAGGCAACGCATCTACGCCTAAACCAGAACTCGCAGAACCATCCACAGAAGGCAGAATTAACGCTTCTGGTGATTCCGGTAAATCCATATCGTTTAACACGAGTTGCAATAAATTACCGTAGGCTTCGACTTCACCAACCAGAACGGCACCGACTAATTTTTTGCGATCGGCAGATACAATTAAACGCTTGTAAACTTGCTCAACGTCATCGGTATAGGTGTAGCTTAAAGAGCCGGGAGTTAAACCGTGCGCATCACCAATACTGGCAACGTCAACGCCCAACAATTTCAACTTGGTACTCATGTCGGCACCAACAAACTCATCGCTTTTACCGCAAATACTGCCCGCAGCCACTTTCGCCATAGAATAACCCGGCGCTACCAAACCGAAGATTTTACCGCCCCAAAGCGCGCACTCACCAATGGCATAAATGTTGTTGTCGGAGGTTTTACATTGATTATCAACAACAATACCGCCACGCTCACCTACGGTAAGCTCTGCTTGTCGAGCCAAGGTATCTTCTGGACGAATACCGGCAGAGAATAAAATTAAATCGGTTTCTAAATGCGAACCGTCGGCAAAATTCATGCGGTAGCGACAGTTTTCACCGGCAACGATTTCTGTGGTGGCTTTTTGCGTGTGAACAGAAACGCCTAGATCTTCGATTTTACGGCGCAACAAAGCACCGCCGCCCTCGTCTAACTGCACCGCCATCAGCCGTGGCGCGAATTCAACCACATGCGTCTCTAAGCCCAAACATTTCAAAGCATTGGCGGCTTCTAAGCCCAACAGACCACCACCAACAACCACACCCACTTTTGAACTCTGTGCGGATGCAGTGATTGCCTCTAAGTCTTCGATGGTACGGTAAACCAAACAATGTTCACCGTCGTTACCTGGTATTGGCGGCACAAACGGATAAGAACCCGTTGCCAAAATCAATGTATCGTAGCTTTCTTCGCGACCGCTTGCGGTAACCACTTTTTTAGCCGCGCGGTCGATCTCAACCACCTTTTCATTTAAAACGTATTTCACACCCTTTTCGTCGTAGTAACCTTCGCTGGTTAACATCAACTGTTCGGCAGAGGCGCCAGAGAAATAGCTACTCAATTGTACGCGGTCGTATGCCAAACGAGGTTCAGCAGAAAAAGTCACCACTTCAAAATTATTTGCCTCAGGTGCGCCAATAATTGTATCGATGAACTTGTGTCCAACCATACCGTTACCGACCACGACAACACGCTGTTTTGCCATAGTTTTTCTCCGACTTAATAGACTAATTGGTGAGAATTAATATTTTTTTGAGTAAGTGAAGACAGCTCGTTCATAAACGAAACCACTTCACCTACATAAATCAGTGCTGGCGCCTTAACCTGATGGCTATTGATAAGCGCTTCTAACGTTTCTAGAGTTCCTTGAAAGACACGCTGGCGATGGGTACAACCGTTTTCTACAACTGCAACCGGCATTGCACCCGACATACCCGAATTCATTAATTGCTCGGTAATCAGTGCTGGACGTGCAGAACCCATGTAAAAAACAAGCGTATTGTTACTGGCTGCCAATGCCGACCAATTCACCGCCAACAATTCTTTAGAATCTTCCGAGCGGGCGTGAGCCGTCACAAAGGTACAGCCTTGGCTTAAACCACGGTGTGTTAACGGAATACCCGCCGAAGCACTGCAACCAACGGCTGCGGTAATTCCGGGAATGACATCGGTGCTAACACCGTGAGCCGCAAGCGCAAGAACTTCTTCACCACCGCGACCAAACACAAACGGATCGCCGCCTTTTAAACGCACCACGCGCTGGCCTGTTAAAGCGGCTTTAGCAAGTTGGTTGCAGATTTCTTGCTGAGAAAAGCTATGCTCTCCACAACGCTTACCCACATAGATTTTTTCAGCAGACGACGGAAACAAAGCTCGAATCTCATCACTGATGAGTGCGTCATAAAAAATCACTTGCGCAGAAGTGATCAAACGCAAGGCTTTTACCGTCAATAAATCCGGATCACCGGGACCGGCGCCAACAATAGATACTCGCGGATTTTGAGCTGCTGTCGAATCAAATGGCATGGATAATTCCACCTTAAAAACCGTTGACACCTGCTAGCCAAGCAACAACCCGATCAAAAAAAGACCGGAATTCTTTTGTACCAGAGACCTAGCAACCTACAAGCCAATAACACAACAACAATCAAAAAAATAAAAACCTATTTATTTTCAATCAGTTATAAACAAAAAAAACTCATAGTCACAAAATAAAACATTCTCCCATCAATTATTAAGCACCAACTAAATACACAAAAATCAAATATTAATATTATTGCACCATTGAGTATCATTTTTAGATCAAATTTAATGCACCAATTTATATCACTAAAGCAATTTATGTTTTTATTTAGGCACAAAAAATAATATAACCGCCTATGTTTAATGGATTTTTCTAGTATCCTCAAAGAAAAAGCTCTCAAACCGTGCAAAAAACTATTGTTTGGTTCATTTATTGCTGTATAGATTGTAACGTTGAAGAAACCTTTAATCTTGTTATCAATCCTGGAGAACTCGAGTGACATTCCTGTCGAGCAGTACAGACAACTGGATCAAAACCACCTGCGCATACTGTGGAGTAGGATGTGGTGTCGAAGCTAAGGTAGAAGAGCAAATTCCTGGGGGCGATCTGATCGTTAAAGTTCGCGGAGACGACACTCATCCAGCAAACTTCGGGCGACTCTGTTCAAAAGGTTTAGCGCTAGGCGAAACAGCCATTGCCAACGGACGCTTGCTTCATCCAAATATGGATGGACAAGATACCACTTGGGAAATCGCCCTAAATGAAGTTGCCACTCGATTTAAAGAAACCATAGAAACCCATGGCCCAGATTCGGTTGCGTTTTACGTCAGCGGCCAAATACTTACCGAAGACTACTATCTGGCCAATAAATTAATGAAGGGATTTATTGGCAGTGGGAATATCGATACCAACTCACGCCTTTGTATGTCATCGAGCGTTTCTGGGCACAAACGCGCCTTCGGCTCGGATACCGTCCCGAATGTTTATACCGACTTTGAGCTTTCTGATCTGGTTATTTTGGTTGGGTCAAACTTGGCTTGGTGCCATCCGGTTTTATTCCAGCGTTTAAAAGCCGCCAAAGCGCAACGCCCCGAAATGAAAGTAGTGGTTATAGACCCGCGCGCTACCGACAGCTGTGCTATCGCCGATCTGCACCTTGCGGTCAATCCGGGAACCGACGTTGCCTTGTTTAACGGTTTACTGGCCGAGCTAAGCCGTCGCGAAATGATCGACAGTAATTATGTAGATCAATACACCGAAGGCTTTGAAGACGCACTTGCCGCTGCGCAACGTGATTGCCAAGATCACAATCAATTCTTAGAGACCCTAGGCGTTGATAACGAAAGCCTACAAACTTTTTACGACTGGTTCGCCACCACCGAGAAAACATTCACCGTGTATTCGCAGGGTGTTAACCAATCCAGTGCTGGTGTTGATAAGGTCAACGCCATCATCAACTGCCACTTTGCCACCGGTCGCATTGGCAAACCCGGCGCAGGCCCATTTTCGGTGACCGGCCAACCCAACGCCATGGGCGGTCGTGAAGTGGGTGGACTGGCGAATACGCTGGCGGCGCACATGGAATTTGGCGATGACCAAGCCTATGCTTTGGTCTCTGAGTTTTGGCAAACCGATCGCTTGGCTAAAAAACCAGGCTTACGCGCAGTTGAGCTCTTTGATGCCGTTGCCGAAGGTAAAATCAAAGCACTTTGGATTATGGCGACCAACCCCGTGGTCAGCCTGCCGAATGCCGACAAGGTTAAAAAAGCCATCGAAGGTTGTGATTTTGTGGTGGTATCAGACTGCATTGCCGATACCGATACGCTGCGCCTTGCCGATGTAAAACTACCTGCGCAAGGTTGGTCTGAAAAATCCGGCACCGTTACCAACTCCGAGCGTCGAATTTCTCGTCAACGTAAGCTGCTACCGCCCATCGCAGATGCCATGCCCGACTGGTGGATTATCGCAGAAGTGGGTAAACGCATGGGGTTTGGCAAGGCTTTTGAGTTTGCCAGCGAAGCCGACGTATTTCGTGAACACGCCAAGCTTTCAGCCTATAAAAACTCAGGCAATCGCGACTTTAATCTGAAGAGCCTGCAAGACATTTCAAATATTGAATACGACCAGCTTCTGCCACAGCAATGGCCTTGCGTATCGCCAGCGCCAGAAAACGCCATTCGCAACCATCGCTTTTTTGCAGAAGGAAATTTCTTCACCAAATCCGGCCGTGGTCAATTCATCAGCGTGAGCCAACGTGCTCCGCAAACTAAGCTTTCGCGCGAATACCCAATGGTGCTAAACACCGGGCGTATTCGTGATCAGTGGCACACTATGACCCGCACCGGTTTAGCGGCCAGATTAGGCGGCCACAAACCAGAGCCGTTTCTAACCATCAACCCCAAAGATGCAGAAAGTCTACAAATTAACAGCGGCGACATTGTTAAGATCACCAGTATCACCGGGCAGGCGCTGGCACGCGCCGACATCAGCGATACCGTTACTCGCAACACGGTTTTTATGCCCATTCACTGGACTCAAGTAACGTCTTCCCATGGCCGAGTCGGCGCGGTGGTAACACCCGAGTTCGATGCCATCTCGGGCCAGCCAGAAGCCAAGTTCACACCCGTCACAATCAGCAACTGGGTATTTAACTCCGAAGCCGTGGTGGTAGCTCGCCAAGAATTGGATATTGATAACAGCAACTACTGGGTTCGACAAACCATTAACCAAGGTTACCGATACACCATTGCTTCGCAAAAAACGCCAGAAGAACTCTCGCAATATTTGCGAGAAATAATGCCCAACGAAGACCAAATTAATTCTCTTGAACTCTCCGACATCCAAGGTAAGCACTTCCACTACGCCCGAATTCGTGTGAGCCGGTTGGTTGATTATTATCTGGTTGCCGATCGACTGAGCAATCGCGATCTAGATTGGTTGACAGAAACGTTAACCAACAAGGTTGATGTCACTACCCAGCGGTCATTGATCAGTGGTGAGGCTCAAGGTTCTTTAGCAACCGGTAAGCTGATTTGCGCCTGTAAAAACGTTGGCTTAAAAACCATTCAAAACAGCATTCGAGAAAACCAAATCACCTGCGTGAGCGCCATTAGTGAGTCCACCGGTGCGGGCACAGGTTGTGGCTCTTGCGTTATGGAACTGGAAAAAATTCTCGAAGAAACCTTGGTACAAAACTAGTTTTTCAAACAGTCACGGTGAGAAAACACCGTAATGACACCTAAAGCCGGTGCTTAAATGCGCTGGCTTTCACCGCACAACGTCGCCAAATTCTCGAAAATACCGCGACGGGCAATCTGCAACTTGAAATATTTACGAAATCACGGGAGTATCAAAGCAATTTTATTGGTCTTTGAGTTTTCGAATCGCGCCCAAAAGCACGGCAAGTAAACTAAAGGAAACTCTTATTAACCCAGAGTTTCCCACGACACAAAGATGTGTCGCCAATTTCAAGAACGGTAAGTGATTGTAATTGTGAAGAAATTGGAAACCGCATTGTCAAACTCTGCCTTCTGCTTAAATCATGGATGAGTTAATCACAAGGATGAGTTAATCTGAAATTGCTCAATAAAAAAGACCGAACCATTAATCTATAAGTCTACTCATGCCAAAACCCATTCAAAACGCATCTAGCCCAACAACACAAATAGAACCGACACCAAAGCTCGTCGACTCTTTTGGGCGAGCAATCACTTACTTACGGTTATCCGTAACCGATCGTTGCGATTTTCGATGTGTGTATTGTATGGCAGAGGAAATGACCTTTGTACCCAGAGCGCAACTGTGCACCCTAGAAGAATTGGCACAAATTGCTCAGGCGTTTACCGAACTGGGTGTAACCAAGATTCGCCTGACCGGCGGCGAACCACTTATCCGCAGAAGCGTAGAAACCTTGCTTGGCGAATTAGGTGCAATCAAAGCTCTGAATGAGTTAGTCATCACTACCAACGGGTCACACTTAAAAGAACACGCCCAAACACTTAAAGACGCTGGCGTAAAACGCATTAATGTCAGCCTTGATACCCTTGATCCGATCCAATTTAAAGAACTAACCCGAACCGGTAACTTGAACACGGTGCTTGAAGGTATCGACCACTGTAAAAGCTTAAATTTTGCGCGCATCAAATTAAACGCCGTTATTTTAAAACACAGAAATCTCGACCAAGTTGTTCCGCTCATCGAGTTCGCCAAAAACCATCGGCTCGACATCAGTTTTATTGAAGAAATGCCTTTGGGTGTTATTACTGAACACCAACGCGACCAAGAATTCGTCAGCAGCGCGCAATTGCGTGAGTTAATCACCGAATGTTTCGATATAGAAACTAGCAGCGCAAATACCGGCGGTCCATCACGATATTGGCAAGTGAAAGGCAGCTCAACCAAAATTGGTTTTATTTCACCGCACAGTGAAAACTTTTGCGCGAGCTGTAATCGCGTTCGCGTCAGCGCCGAAGGTAAATTGCTGCTGTGTTTGGGTAACGAACATGCGATCGATCTTAAAGCCGTGCTTCGTGCTCATCCCAACAATATTGAAAAACTCAAACAAGCCATTGTGAATGCCATTGGTAAAAAGCCAGAAAAGCATCATTTTGAGCAAGATGACGTGCAAATTGTGCGATTTATGAACGCCACCGGCGGCTAGATTTAACACACATAATCCGCACAGTTTTTGCAGATCTCAAAACAACACCTTTGCTTTTGCCAGACAATGATCACCTGGAATTAGTCATCAGGCTAAGCCATCGAACACGTATTTTTAAACTCGACATCAGAACGATTTCACCATGACCAACGCAAAAGAATTTACGCCATTAAACATAGCGGTTTTAACCATCAGCGATACTCGCGACGAATCCACCGATACCTCCGGCGACCTGCTCAAAAACTGCCTACAAACAGACGGCCACAACTTTATTGAGAAAGTTATCGTTAAAGACGACATTTACCAGATTCGCTACGCATTATCGCGCTGGATTGCCGACGCGAATGTTCAAGTCGTCGTAACTACCGGAGGCACCGGCTTCTCTGGCAGAGACAGCACTCCCGAGGCCGTAACACCGCTATTTGATCAAGAAATTATCGGCTTTGGAGAACTGTTCCGCCAGATATCCTATGAGCAAATTGGCAGCTCGACGGTGCAGTCACGATGCGTTGCTGGCATTGCCAACAAAACCGCCATTTTCTGTCTACCCGGCTCAAACAACGCCTGTGAAACCGGCTGGACAAAAATCCTAAAAGAACAGCTCGACAGCCGCCATCGTCCTTGTAATTTTGTTGGCCAGTTAATTTAAGTACTAAAAACGCGGTTTTTCGTGGTTAAAATAATCAAATAGCAAACTCAAAGAAACTCTGATTAACCTAGAGTTTCCGGTGACACAAGGATGTGCCGCCAAATTCAAGAACGGTAAGTGATTGAAATTGCAAAGAAATTGGAAATCGCATTGTCAATTTCTGTCTTCTGATTAAATCATGGAAGAGTTAATCAAAGGTTCGTTAAGTTGTCGTTGGCCGAATAACACCGAAAAAATTTGATGAGACCTGACTACAATAAAACCTAGTGTTTAGCACACGGGTTATTGTAGGCTTAGATGTAGAAATACATGCCGATTAATATGAGTTGAGTTGACTAAGCGTTACGAGTAGATTCACAAAATCGGCCTCGCCCTTTAGGAAAAGAGCTCAAATTTTATCAAAATGCTAACCAAATCCATCGCTAGGCTACCTATTGTTTCATTAAGCCCAATTATGGCTTTTATTGCCGCACTCAGCTTTATGGGTGCAAGCCATGCTGAGCAACAATTGCCCAACACGCCAGATTTGCCAGTATTTTCGGTAACAACACCGTCACCCATTACCGATTATTCCACTATATCGAATGCCCACATTGAAAAGCTGTCGAAGGTCTTTGAATCATTGGGTTACCAGCTTTACATGCATTTAGAGATTTCCAACGCCACTAAGCGACTGTTTGATGGCCAACGCTACGATGGCGCGATATTTCTAGAAGACCAAGATCAATCCAAAGAAGGTGTGCGTATTGAGCCACCACTTGAAAAAGCCTATTTAGATTTCTTTTGCTTAATGGAAAATCGATCAAGATTCGATTTAAGCGGAATTCCAGAGGGCACCACCATCGCCACAACCGGCCTTGGAAAATCTCTTTTAAATAAAACTTACCCTAATTTATCGTTAAATATCTTGGTGGCGAATCATCCAGAACACCTACTGAGATTGGTTAAATCCGGCCGCGCCGAGCTTGGCTTAACCGGCCGACCGTTAATTCTTTCTGATCTCGCCAAAGACGAAAACGGCAATCCATTATTTACGATGCTGCCCGATGGCACCATTGAGCGAGGTTTATACTTATATTTGCCCGAAAAACATCGAGAATTAAAACAACCTCTCGAAGAACTACTGCAAAAAATTTATTTTCCCGCGGCAAAGTCTTTAAGCAATAACTGAGTCAATGTTAATCGAGATAAATTCGATACCAGTTACAAGCACCCATCGTTCATTAATACTCAATAGTTCCATAAATACATGAATCAACTAATCGATATCATTAATAATATTGTTGACACTGCGCCGCTTATTTCTGAGTACGAAACCGTTACCTTAGATCAAGCGCTGAACCGCGTATTAAAAAATGCGCAAGTTAGCTCAATACCTGTTCCACCCAACGATAACAGTGCGATGGACGGTGTCACCATTAACAGTCAACAGCAAGTACCGGGAGAATGGTTACCGATTTCGCAAACTATATTCGCCGGCCATCCGCCCAGTGCATTAACGAGCAATACTGCCGCTCGAATTTATACCGGCAGTGAAATTCCGGAAAATGCCGACGCTGTAGCCATGCAAGAAGACTGTGAATTTAATGAAGATAAAACCCAAGTAAAAATTAATATCACCTTAAAACCGGGTGAAAATATTCGTCCCCAAGGCCAAGATATCCAATTGGGCGAAGAAATTATTCCAGCAGGTCAACGGCTAAAACCGCAGGACATAGGCTTATTGGCGTCTATCGGTATTCACGAAATTCAAGTGATTCGCAAACCTAAAGTCGCGATCTTCTCCACGGGAGATGAGTTGGTAAATCCCGGCGAAACACTCGCACCCGGTAAAATCTATAATTCCAACCAATATTTATTGATAGCAGCGCTCACCGCACTGGGTTGTGAAGTAAAAAATTTGGGTAAAGCCGAAGACACTTTAGAGGCTACCAAAGAAATGCTACAACAAACTGCTAATGCAGATTGTATTATTACCACCGGCGGTGTCTCTATTGGCGATGCCGACTGGGTAAAACAAGCCGTTAGCGAATTAGGCGAACTCAAAAATTGGAAATTACCCATTAAACCCGGTAAACCGCTAGCCTACGGCATTATTAACAACACTCCCTTTTTCGGTTTACCCGGCAACCCAGTTGCCGTATTTAATACTCTGTTATTAATTGTTAAACCGTATTTATTTAAAATGCTGGGCAGCAACCAACCCCTAAAAACTCGTAAATTTAAAACTAATTTTAGTCATAAAGCGCCTTCACGCATTAACTTTTTACGCGTTAAATTTAACGAACAAGGCGATTTAGAAAAATTCAGCAACCAAAGCTCCGGCGTGCTTTCATCAGTCACCTGGGCCGATGGATTAGCCATAGTTCCTATTGATAAAACGGTAAAAAGTGGCGATAAACTTGACGTCATTTTATTAAACGACTCTATTTTTTAATATTAACTCTACAAAGAATTAAACCATGACAGACTACACACAAGAAGAAATTGAACTACAAGCAGCAACCTTCAGACGTTTATTAGAGCATTTAGACGATCGCAAAGACGTGCAAAACATCGACCTTATGAACCTAGCCGGTTTTTGCCGAAACTGTTTGAGCAAATGGTACTCCGCTGCCGCCGCTGACCAAAATATCGACATCGATTACGAAAAAGCACGCGAAATCGTTTATGGTATGCCCTACTCCGAATGGAAAAATCAATACCAAAAAGAAGCGACGCCTGAGCAACTGGCGAAATTTAATGCTCAAAGCACTAAATAGAAAGCGCTGATTAACTCAGAGTTTTCATTGACACAAGGATGTGTCACTAATGTCAAGAACGATGATTGATTAAAATTGTGAAAAATTGGAAATCGAATTTTCAACTTCTACCTCCTGATTAAAATAATCATTTTAATCAAAGCTTCTTTTCAAATCCCACAAAAAACCCGCAAAAAAACCACCTAAAAAGCTTATCAAATTATCCTTAAATAAAAGAATTGCATAAGCGCAATCCATAAAACGCCTGTATTCACAAAAAAACATCGCGTCATACAACCGTAATCATAACACCATAAAAACCACGTAGATTACTCAAAAAAAATCATTGATCACCGAATCCATAATTCGATTTGTGATTCCTAATCATTGATGCAAGAAAACCTAGTACATAAAGAACGTCACCTAAAAAATTGTACATTGAACCAAGCAATGATGGTCTTAAAAAAATACGACCATCTATTTACCTAACATCAAGGAATTAGTTTTATGAGATTATTTCGCTTGAACACACCCTATAAAGCTTTTATTAAAGCATCAAGCTTTGCAATTACGCTTGCACTAACGTTAACAACAACTGCTTATGCAGAGCCCCAAAGGGCCAACTTTTTTAATAAAACTGCCAATATTCAACTCGGGCCTCGCCCATCTTATTTAATTGAAGGGCTTCCACAAGGAAAATTAAAAACGACCTTGCAACAGTGTGAAAATCGCCGTTTTGTAAAAACCGATTTTTCTATAGGTCACAGAGGCGCTCCGTTACAATTTCCGGAACACACTCGCGAATCCTACGAAGCGGCGGCAAAAATGGGCGCTGGCATATTAGAGTGCGACGTAACATTTACTGCTGATGGCGAATTGGTTTGTCGCCACGATCAATGTGATTTACACACCACTACTAACATAATTACCACCGATTTAAATCAACAATGCACCGTACCTTGGAACGAAGATAACCCAAATCCAAGCTCGGTAAAATGCTGTGCCAGCGATATTACACTAGCGCAATTTAAAACCTTAAAAGGCAAAATGGATTCGTTTAATCCGCAAGCAACCACTGCCGTAGATTATTTGGGTGGCGTACCCAGTTGGCGTACCGAAAACTACGACAGCCGTGGCACATTAATGACTCATAAAGAAAGTATCGAACTGTTTAAATCACTGGGCAGAAAATTCACACCAGAATTAAAAGGCCCAGACGGAACAGCAAACCTACAAATAGAAGACATTTTTGGCTCACAAGAAAACTATGCCCAAAAAATGCTGGACGAATATCGCGAAGCTGGAGTCTCACCCAAAAATGTTTACCCGCAATCGTTTAATTTAAACGACATTTTATATTGGATTGAAAACGAACCCGAATTCGCTCAACAAGCGGTATTTTTAGATGGCCGCTACGCTACGGGAATTAATCCAAACGACGCCTCAACATTTAACCCAACCATGGATGAACTGGTAAAACAAGGCGTAAAAATAATTGCCCCACCAATTTTTATGCTACTTGCGGTAGAAAATAACGGAGAAATTGTTCCTTCAGTCTATGCCCGTGAAGCCAAAAAAGCAGGCCTTGATATTATCACCTGGTCACTCGAACGATCAGACATCCGCCAAGGGTCACGCAGAAGCACCGACGCCCAAGGTAATATTCTTGCCGACTTCTACTACCAATTTGACATAAACCCAGAAATACAAACCGTAAACAGCGACGGCGACTTATATCGCGTGGTAGACGTACTCGCCCAAGACGTTGGCGTAATTGGCATATTCTCAGACTGGCCCGCAACCGTTACCTACTACGCTAATTGTATGAAACTCTAGAAGCCGCTGATTAAGACTATTTATAAAAATTTCAAGAAAATAAAAAGGCTCCAATTTAGGAGCCTTTATTGTTTAATTTGATTCAACTTAAAAAAGCTACGCAATCTGAGAAATAAATACTATCTAGTCAGAACTACCAATAACCTTTGGCGTATCGATCGGCGTAATATCCACTTCCGGTTTTTTCCGCGGTTTTTTCTCTTCAAATAACGGCCAAGCAAGTTCACCAAAAGTTTCGGTAACGGACATATCATCACAGGTGGCTTTTACCTTATCCCACTCTGCCTGCGTCTTCGGCCCAACCTGCAAACGCATGGAATTGATAATCGAGTCGGTCAATGCCAACATGGGTTTAGCTCTTAACTCATCCCTGTATATTTCAATACTGCCAAAGCTAAACGTAATGCACACAAATTGGTCGGTTGATACGGGGAAAATAACGAGGCGGTCAACCTCGGGATTGTCTCGACTGCCGTTATGAATCTGGTGTATATCGCATGCTACACCTTGAATACTGCCACTTAGGGGGAATACCCGCCAATGTAAGGGGCCACGATAAACGGGCTTTTTACCCGAACGACGATAGCCATAGATGTCATCTAGATAATTCGCTATGGCTGACTCAAATACCCGTGGGTGAAACAAACTGCTTTCTTTAAAAATAGAGCCTTTATTCGCCGTAAGTATCGCAGCTGTGGCTCCTAAACGAGCTTCTATTCCGGTAAACCAAGCCCCTACAAAATACCAAGTATTGCGATAAAACGGTATCACATCCCACTGATAGCGGCGGGTATCGGAGCAGGAATTAACATTGTAGCGTATGCAAAGATCGCCACCTCTTGGGTGTCTAGCATCTACAGTGCGACCGTTGCCATTGAAGCCTAGTATTGGGTTTGCCCGTGGTGCATGGAAATAAAACACCGAGTCGCCAAAGAACCATTTATTCTGCCGTGGTTTTGAAAAATACGGGCCGCATATTTCGGTCACCACCGGTCGTTTAGATTGCCCTTTCGCGTAGGGGAAAAATTTTAACCAATCTAACCAGCGTGTCATTTGTGTTGGTTTATAACCTTGGGGATTTCGATTGGAGTATCGTTGGGCGTAATATCCACTTCGGGTTTTTTCCTAGATTTTTTCTCTTCAAATAACGGCCAAGCAAGTTCACCAAAGGTTTGGGTAATCGACATATCATCACCGGTGGCTTTTACCTTATCCCACTCTGCCTGCGTCTTCGGCCCAACCTGCAAACGCATGGAATTAATGATTGAATCAGCCAAGGCCAATAATGGTTTGGCTCTTGTTTCATCTCGGTTTACTTCAACACCGCCAAAATCAAAAGTAATACAGACAAACTGATGGGGTGACACAGGGAAAAACACTATGCGGTTTAGGGATGGATTTTCTCTACTACCATTATGAATTTGATGCACATCGCACACCACACCTTGAATACTGTCGCTTAAGAGTAATACTCGCCAATTTAATGGGCCGCGATAATCTGGGCGTTTACCTGAGCGATGGTATCCATATGAGTTATCTAGACGGTCGGCAACGGCTGACTCGAAGAACCGCGGATGAAATAAACTTGTCTCTTTAAATAACGATTGTTCATCTGCAGAAACTAGCAATCCAATCGCGTCTAGACCAGCTTTTTCTCCAATAAACCACGGACCAACAAAATACCAGGTATTTCGGTAAAATAATTTGCGATCCCAATGGCCAGCAGGGGCATCAGAACCACTGGCATAAACAGGTTCTAGAAAAACTCTGAGAATATCATCCCCATGCGGGTGCAATGCGTTAATTGAACGGCCACAACCGTTAAAACCTAATACAGGATTTGCTCGTGGCGCATCAAAACAGAAAACAGAGTCGCCAAAAAACCACTTGTTCTGCCGCGGTTTAGAAAAATACGGGCCGCGTATTTCTAAATATTCTCGCCGCTTGGGATACACAGCTGCATAAGGGAAGAATTTTAGCCAGTCTAACCAGTGCGTCATTTGTTCTGAGCAATAACCTTTGGTGTATCGATCGGTGTAATATCCACTTCGGTTTTTTTCCTAGATTTTTTCTCTTCAAATAACGGCCAAGTAAGTTCACCAAAGGTGTCGGTAATAGACATATCATCGCAGGTGGCTTTTACCTTATCCCACTCTGCCTGCGCCTTCTGCCCAACCTGCAAACGCATGGAATTGATAATCGAGTCGGTCAATGCCAGCATGGGTTTAGCCCTTAACTCATTCCTGTATAGTTCAACACTCGTTAAATTAAATTTAATACAGACAAACTGATCGGTTGATACAGGAAATAGTACCAAGCGTCGTACTTCGGGATTTTCGCGACTGCCGTTATGAATTTGGTGTATATCGCACACCACCCCTTGAATGGTGTCACTTAGAGGTAAAACTTGCCAATGCAAAGGGCCGCGATAATAAGGCCTTTTACCGGAACGATCGTAGCCATAGAGATCATCCAAGTAATTGGCTATAGCGGATTCAAATGCTCGGGGATGAAACAAACTGCTTTCTTTAAAAATAGAGCCTTTACGTGCCGTAAGTATCGCAGCTGTAGCATCTAAACGAGCTTCTATTCCGGTAAACCAAGCCCCCACAAAATACCAAGTATTGCGATAAAACGGCACCACATACCACTGATTACGGCGGGTATCAGGGCGGTAGTTGGATTCAAATCTAGAGCGGACGCTTATATCTTTAGCTCCTGGATGCATGGCATCAACAGAGCGACCGTCACCATCAAAGCCTAATATTGGGTTTGCCCAAGGAGCATCAAAATAAAAAACGGAGCCGCCAAAAAACCATTTGTTTTGCCGTGGTTTTGAGAAATATGGGCCACGTATTTCGGTCACAACCGGTCGTTTAGATTGCCCTTTTGCGTAGGGGAAGAATTTTAACCAATCTAACCAGCGTGTCATTTGTTCTGAGCAATAACCTTTGGCGTATCGATCGGCGTAATATCCACCTCGGGTTTTTTCCTAGATTTTTTCTCTTCAAATAACGGCCAAGCAAGTTCACCAAAAGTTTCAGTAATCGACATATCATCACAGGTGGCTTTTACCTTATCCCACTCTGCCTGCGTCTTCGGCCCAACCTGTAAACGCATGGAGTTAATAATCGAGTCCGTCAACGCCAACATAGGTTTAGCTCTTAACTCATCTCGGTAGATATCGATACCTGTTAAATTAAATGTAATGCAGACAAACTGATCGGTTGATACCGGAAAGAGTACCAATCGTCGAAGATCGGGATTATCTTTGCCGCCGTTATGAATCTGGTGTATATCACACACCACACCTTGGATACTGCCACTTAAAGGCAATACTCGCCAATGTAAAGGGCCACGAAAATCGGGCCTTTTGCCCGAACGAAGATAACCGTAGACATTATCTAGGTGACTGGCTATAGCCGACTCGAATACCCGTGGATGAAACAAACTGCTTTCTTTAAAAGTAGAGCCTTTATGTGCTGTAAGTATTAAACCACTGGCATACAAACTGACTTGATCACCAACAAACCAAGGGCCCACAAAATACCAAGTATTGCGATAAAACGAAGCCAGATGCCATTGATCGTGACGAGCATCAGAAGTGTAATAGGTGGGTTGCAATTCGACTCTACAGAGATCAGCACCTCGCGGATGTAAGGCATTTACAGTTCGGGCACAACCATCAAAGCTCAGTATCGGGTTTGCCCATGGTGCATCAAAATAAAAAACGGAATCCCCAAAAAACCATTTGTTTTGGCGTGGTTTTGAAAAATATGGGCCGCGTATTTCTGTGACTACCGGCCGTGTATACTGGGCTTTCGCAAATGGAAAGAATTTTAACCAATCCCACATAATATCACCGCCGTAGATTTCTTTCTTTAAATTTACTGTAGGCA
Source organism: Sessilibacter sp. MAH1 (assembly GCF_054658315.1). Lineage (NCBI taxonomy): Bacteria > Pseudomonadati > Pseudomonadota > Gammaproteobacteria > Cellvibrionales > Cellvibrionaceae > Sessilibacter > Sessilibacter sp. MAH1. Next base: position 294,149 of record NZ_BAAGIC010000003.1, on the reverse strand, counting down.
AATTGAATACCGCCCACCGCACCGGTGACCAAACCCGCCACACCAATCGCCCCGGTGGGCATACCGGCCAAGGCCGTGCCTGCCACCAAAACGCCCGCACCGGCAAGAGTATTAAAGGCCATTCCGCCGTTACCGGTACTTTTTAATAGATCGCGGTAATTATAGGGGTCGCCTTCGCGTCTGACACGCTCTAAATTGCCCTTAAACGCACCCAGGCTGGCGCGAATATGGCTGTTGCTGTTAAACAGGTTTTTATCTGGGATCATGTCTAAGTCCATAATCGCATCGTAGGCGGGACGTGGGCTTGATGTCGCCCAGCACATTTTTACAATGTGGTCTTGACCGGTAAAACGGACACATTTTGCTGCCAAAGTCATTAAGGCTTGGGTCAATACTACAGAGCCGCCACGTTCAGAGGTCCATTCTATGCCTTTTTTATTGTTCGATTGTTCTATTGCATCGGCCAATAACCCCGCAAAACCGAAGGTTTGATTCACCTTTATAGGGTTATAATTGCGCATACCGTTTAATTTGCCGCCCAGCGGAGAATAAAATAAATCAAAGTCTTTCTTTAAGGCTGCATTACTACTAAACATGGTATCTAGACGGTTAACGGCTTCTTGCGCAGCGTCTATTGCACGTTTGTAGTTAGTATCAGCGATTACCACTTGTCTGCCGCCTTTAGACATGATTCGACCATTGTTTCTATATTTAACATTAATGTCTTCACCGCTCGCCCGGGAAACACTGTATACCCCAGGATTTTCCTTGTTTGCCTTAGCAATACTCTCGTATTCGCTACTTAATGTTAAGTCGGTAATTACCAGCATTTTGTCGGAGCGTTTTTCTACGGTAGCGGCAATGCCAGGCACAAATACCACAACCTTGTGAAAGCTGTTGGCTTTAAAATCAATTACGTTGGGAATAAATACGTTGTGTTTACCGGTTAACCCGGTCGCTAAGGCATTAAGTTGTTTGATTGCCATCAATGGGTAATAGTAACCGCGATTAGCGGCTTTCATTAAGACTTTGGCGTGCTCTTGAACATTGGGCGCAAACACCACGTCTTTGCCAATGCCGGGAGTATTGAGTTGTAGATATTGCCCTCGGGGTATTAACTTCATGCGAAAATCCCTTTAGTAAAAGTTTGATGAGGAACAGATTTATAAAATAATTAAACGTGCTTATAGAATGAAAAATTAAATAAAACCTTTGCAACCATAAACAGCATTTACAAAAAATTTTCGCGATTTTAATTTTTATAGAATTTTAAAACGTGATTTATTTCTCACCACTAATCTTTGGTTTTTATTTTACAAAATTAGTTAAAACCAAAGTATTAGAAAATTACCATAGCATTCCAAAAACCGAATTTAATTCACCTAAAAACCATTTTAAAAACTAACAATCAAATTAAAAAACCCATCAAAACAACTGACATAAAAATCACTTTTAGAGTAATTATAAATACGACATTTAATTTACTTATAAACAGCAAGCTAAATTTTTCAAACCTATATAAAATTTATTTAAGGGCATTTATGAAAAAACTACGCAGACCAAAATCACAACCAAACCAAACCACCAAATACATATACAAAGCTACTAAAACATACAATATATTGAAAATCATTAATTCATAGGAATAAAAATCATCAAAGACTTACTGATAAAATGAAAATTGCGACACAAATTCTGACAAGTTGACGCCAAAACATATGCCATATAACGTATGAAATATTATTTTAATATAGCTTATTTTTAATTCAGCTATAAACTTCAAAAATTTCTGAGCACGTGTTATATGGACTGGAAAAATCTATTATCCACAAAAAGATTCTCACCAACAGAATCGAATTTAAACTCTGAAGATAGCCGAAGTGAGTTTCACAAAGACTACGATCGAATAGTATTTTCTTCGTCATTTCGGAGGTTAGGTAGAAAAACACAAGTTCATCCTCTTGCAAATAATGATCATATTCATACACGTCTAACACATTCCATAGAAGTAGGTAGTGTGGGTAGAAGTATTGGGCATAGTGTTGGAAAATTTCTTGAGCAGAAATCAGTGTTGCCAAAAGGCATTTCCCCCCAAGAAATCGGCGCTATCGTTCAAGCGGCCTGCTTGGCTCACGACATCGGTAATCCCCCATTTGGTCACGCTGGAGAGTTCGCTATTCGACACTGGTTTCAAGATAATGGACTTAAATTAGCCTTAGAGTCCCAAAATGAAATAAATGACTTTAAATTATTCGAAGGAAACGCCCAAGGATTTCGAGTTGTAACCACTGTTGAGAATAGCTACGAAATGGGAGGGCTGCGCCTTACGTACGCTACATTAGGAACTATGGTTAAATATCCATGGTTCTCGGATCATGCGCTTGCCAAGAACAAATGTAAATTTAATTTTTTTCAATCAGAAAAAAACATAGTGCATGAACTTATGAAGGAGCTAGGTCTTGAATCATCTACCAAAGATCTGTATCTCCGCCACCCTTTGTCCTATTTAATGGAAGCTGCAGATGACATTTGTTACAAGATTCTAGATATTGAAGACGCACTAGAATTAGACATACTGAGATTTGAAGAGGTTTCAGATATATTAAATAATTTGGCCGGTTTAGAATCCGAAAAAAGTGCGGAAAAAAATAAAGATACATTTCCAAATCGAGGAAAAGTTTCCAAATTAAGATCAGAAGCTATAAGCAACTTAATCAAAAAAGTTACGAAAATTTTTGAGAACAATTACGACGATATAATTTCTGGAAATTTTCAGGGTGACTTAATCTCAAAAATTGAAGGAATAGAAAAAACAGGTATTGAAGAAGCTAAGAAAAAAACCACAGACAACATTTTCTTAAATAGACGAAAAATTGAATTAGAACTTGGTTCATACGAAGCATTAAACAGAATACTTTCGGCTTATATTGAAGCTGCAAATGAAATCAAACAAGGCAATCCTTCTTTCAAATCGAAGAGAATAAATGACTTGATGGGTTCAAAAAAGATTACAGAACAAATGAGTTCTCATGAATGTTATTTACTTATAACAGATATAGTTTCAGGCATGACCGACAACCATGCAACTCACGTTGCAAATCAACTTTTAGGTCAGGCATTATAAATCGGCTAAAAATTAACTTATAAAAAACCTATCTTCAATCACAAATGTATAAAACTTCGATGATTTAAAAAAGGGCCTATATTTTTAAATATAGACCCTCAAACCGCCAAATATTCTTTAATCACTTCGTCCGATAATTTACTCATTTCTCCAGACGCGACTATTCTGCCTTTTTCCATTATGGCGTAGTCTTGTCCCACTTTTCGGGCAAACGCGATTTTTTGTTCGACGAGTAATACGGTGGTATTGAATTCTTTGTTAAGCCGAATGATTACGTCGCCAATTTGTTGGACGATGTTGGGCTGTATGCCTTCGTTGGGTTCATCGAGAATTAACAGCTTGGGCTCTATGGTGAGTGCGCGGCCAATGGCAAGTTGTTGTTGTTGCCCGCCAGATAGGTCACCGCCTCGGCGTTTTAGCATTGAATTTAATACCGGGAATAATTCGTAGATTAATTCGGGTATTTTTTTGCTGCCGTCGGTTCTTCCCGCAAGGCCTGTGCGTAGGTTTTCTTCTACGGTAAGTTGCGGAAATATGTCGCGGCCTTGGGGTACATAACCCACGCCCAGCTTTGGGCGCAAGTGTGTTGGACTGCGAGTTATGTCTTTGCCATCCAATAAAATATTTCCCGATTTAGTCGGTAATAATCCCATCATGCATTTTAATAAGGTGGTTTTACCTACGCCATTGCGTCCTAATAAACAGGTTCGGCTACCGGATTTTAATTCTAAATTTAAATCCCACAGTATTTGTGAACCACCGTATAACTGGTTTAGATTTTTTAATTCAATCAATGGGATTCTCCCAAATAGACTTCTATTACATTGGGGTTATTTTGAATATCGTCCATATTGCCTTCGGCCAATACAGAACCCTGATGTAACACGGTGACTTTTTTGGCGATACTGCGCACAAAGGCCATATCGTGCTCAACAACCACTACCGTGTGTTCTCCGGCCAGCGAGGTTAACAGCTCTGCGGTGTGTTCGGTTTCTTGGGGTGTCATACCGGCCACAGGTTCGTCTACCAATAATAAACGCGGTTCAGAAACCAACAACATGGCAATTTCTAACCATTGTTTTTGCCCGTGCGATAATGCGCCTGCCATTTGCCGAGCGTGTTGTTTGAGGTTTACAAGATCGAGCATTTCAGCAATGCGATCTAAGTGTTCGCCGTTCATGCGATAAAAAATGCTGGTTAAAATCGCTTTATTCATTCGCAAAGCGAGTTCTAGGTTTTCAAATACGGTGTGATTTTCAAAGACCGTTGGTTTTTGAAACTTACGACCAATGCCTAAATTGGCAATCTCGGCTTCGGTTTTTGTTAATAAATTATGAGTTTGACCAAAATAAGCCGTACCAGAGTTAGGCCGTGTTTTTCCGGTAATTACATCCATTAAGGTTGTTTTACCGGCACCATTCGCGCCAATTAAGCAACGCAGTTCACCGTCGTTGATGTAAAGATTTAAATCGTTCAATGCTTTAAAACCATCAAACGAAACCGTTAAACCTTCAACGTACAAAAGTACATTGTGAGAAGTATCGATATTAATGGATTTTTCGGGCACTAAAAAATCGAAAACTCGATCTTTATTAATAAAATTTCGAAGATGACTAAACGGTTGCATTAGGGTTTATCCTCCATTGATTTATTTCGTGAAGATAATAAACCCACAATGCCACGCGGCAGAAAAATGGTCACACCCACAAAGAGCGCGCCTAAGGCAAATAACCATGCTTCAGGAAGAATTCCGGTAAAATGGGTTTTTGCAAAGTTAACCAGTAACGCACCTAATACTGCACCATACAACAGGCCTCTCCCACCAACGGCAACCCACACTACCACTTCAATAGAATTCAACGGTGCAAATTCACCGGGGTTAATAATACCTACCTGCGGCACGTACAACGCACCGGCAATTGCGGCGATTAATGCGGAATACACAAATAGCCAGACCTTGTAGTTTTCGGTTTTAAAACCAACAAAACGCACGCGACTTTCTGAATCGCGAATGGCTTCAATTACGCGACCAAATTTAGACGATAAAATAAACTGGCTTAAAAGATAGATAACACCCAAACATGCGGCGGTAATTAATAGCAAACAAATTCTCGTAGTATCACTTTGTAAATCAAAACCGAGAATGTCTTTAAAATCGGTTAAACCGTTATTACCACCAAAACCCATTTCGTTGCGAAAAAACGCCAGCATTAACGCATAGGTAAGCGCTTGGGTTATTATCGAAAAATACACTCCGGTTACGCGCGATCTAAACGCCAGCCAACTAAAAATAAACGCCAATATGCCCGGAATTAACAGCACCATAAGCATAGCAAACGGAAAAGAATCAAACCCTTGCCAAAACCATGGCAGTTCAGACCAATTTAAAAACACCATAAAATCTGGCAAATCTGGATTACCGTACACGCCTCTATCGCCGATTTGGCGCATTAAATACATGCCCATCGCGTAACCGCCCAGCGCAAAAAAAGCACCGTGGCCTAAACTTAAAATACCGCAATAGCCCCAAATGATATCTACCGCCATGGCAAGCAGCGCGAAACTCAAATATTTACCCAACAGCGTTATGGTGTAGGTATCTACATGTAATGCAGATCCGGCCGGGAATAATTGATTACCAATTGAGGCCAATAAGGTAACAACAACCAGAAGAGCTAAAAATACGTTACCACCACGGCTAGATAACATACCTTCGCGGGATGTGTTATTTATGGATAAAAACGACGAGTTTATTGCGTTAGCCATTATTCTGCCGACCTCCCTTTTTGTGGGAATAAGCCCCTTGGCCGTTTTTGAATAAACAGCACAATAAAAATTAAAACAAAAATTTGTGCGAGCACTGTACCGGTAAGTGGTTCTAGGAATTTACCAAATACACCCAAAGAAAACGCCGCAACCAGCGTGCCCCAAAGATTACCCACACCGCCAAACACCACCACCATAAACGAATCGATAATGTAGGATTGACCGAGGTTAGGGCCAACATTGGTTAATTGGCTAAGTGCAACACCTGCCACACCGGCGATGCCAGAACCCAAGCCAAAGGTCATGGCATCAACCCAGTCGCTTTTAATGCCTACGGCTTTGGCCATATCGCGGTTTTGCGAAACAGCTCGCACGTACAAGCCCAGCGAGGTTTTTTTCATCACTAATAACAGCGCTACAAACACCATTAACGAAAAAATAATAATGTACAGGCGATTATAAGTGAGTGATAAACCGGGATTAATCTGTAAGGCTCCGGCCATCCAGTCAGGTGTGCTTACTTGTCGGTTTAATGGTGAAAATATACTGCGCACGGTTTGTTGTAATATCAAACTTAAACCAAAGGTAGCGAGTAAGGTTTCTAGTGGCCTGCCTTTTAAAAATTGAATAATGCCACGTTCAATGGCAATACCAACTAATGCACAAACAATGAATGCCGCAGGAATAGCAATTAATACAGATAACCCAATATAATTTGGCATTAGGGTTTGAATTACGTAAGTTGTATAGGCACCCAACATTAATAGCTCACCGTGGGCCATGTTGATAACACCCATTACCCCAAAAGTAATGGATAAACCGATGGCGGCCAGTAACAACACAGAACCCAAGCTCAAGCCAAAAAATAGTCGCTCTAGAAATCCGTAAAATTCGAGTTTACTGTCGATTTTTTTTAGCGCAGCCTCTGCCAATTGGATAAGTTGTTTATCTTGCGTTATATAATTACCGTCCGAGTCTTTTTCAATAATGGCATTGAGCGCACCTCGGACTTCTGGATGCAATTCACCGTCGAGCGCTTTAATCGCTAATTTTTTCTGATCAATGTTTTTAGATTGTAACGCGGCTATATTTAATGCCAGTTCTATTTTATTTTTAATGGCGGTATTTTTTTCAGATGCTTTAGCTTCTTGCAGCAGTTCTATATTTTCTGCTGTAAGATTAGCCATTAAGTTTTCTACTGCTGTTTTTCTTCGCTCGGGATTTTTACTAAACAAGGTGAACTTAGCAATGGCTTTTCTCAACTGAATGCGCAATTTATTATTAACACGTATTTTTTTGATTTCATCGTCATTGATGCGTGCAATAATGCTTAGATCTATTACATTGGTAGCCACATAGGCTTCACCGCCATTTAGCTCTTCGTTAAGCGTAATTACTGCATTATCGGCTTCAATAAAATACAATTTTCCCTCAAGCATAAACTCAAATAAAACCAGCGAGCGGTCGTCTGATAGCAATTCAAGTGCGTCGATAATTTCGGGCAAATCTTTTAATTTCGCCGAGGGCATTTGCGCGACTAATTGTTCAAATGTGAGCGAGTCACTGGTCTCAGCAGCTTGAATATCTGAAGTCTGCGCGCGCGATGAAATCACAACAAAAAGTGTTAGTAAAAAAAATACAGCGAGCTTTTTAAGTTTAAATAGTACCGTATACATAAACTCACTTTTATAGATATGTTGAGCACACAATAACAATCCCAAAATAATTTCGGAATCATTATCAGCGTGGTGACTATTTAATAGCCTTTGATCAATTCCGTTATGAATTCATCAAAGGCTCCATGAAAAAATATGAATGGATTAGAAATTCTGGCCCGAGCATTTTTCGGTTTTTACATTGTAATTACCGCATTTAATGGGTGCAGTCCAATCGGCAATAATATCTTTCGAACCAGGAAGGTAATCAGACCAGGCATCGCCCGGTACCACGCTCTCGGTTTTCCAAACAACTTCGAATTGACCATCTTCTTGAATTTCGCCAATTAACACCGGTTTTGATAGGTGATGGTTTTTATTCATCACGGCAATGCCACCGGTAAGATTTGGTGAGGTAATGCCAATCATTGCCTGCTCAACGGCATCAACATCGGTGGTACCGGCTTTTTCAACGGCGGCAGTCCACATGTTAAAGCCAATGTAGGTTGCCTCCATGGGGTCATTGGTGACACGCTCTTTACCGGTAAATGCTTGCCAACGTTTTATAAAATCTTCGTTAACATCGGCCTCAACACTTTGAAAATAATTCCAAGCCGCCAAATGACCAACCAACGGTGCAGTATCTAAACCAGACAACTCTTCTTCGCCGACCGAGAAAGCCACCACCGGAATATCTTCGGCAGAAACGCCTTGGTTCGCCAGCTCTTTATAAAACGGCACGTTAGCGTCGCCATTTACGGTTGAAACCACCGCGGTTTGCTTACCTTCGCTGCCAAACTTTTTAATATCAGAGACAATACCTTGCCAATCAGAATGACCAAACGGCGTATAGCTGATCATAATGTCTTTTTTATCGACACCCTTTGCTTCTAGGTACGCTTCTAAAATTTTATTGGTAGTGCGTGGATAAACGTAATCGGTACCGGCAAGTACCCAGCGTTTTACGCCTATTTCATCCATTAAATAATCCACCGCCGGAATTGCTTGTTGATTAGGCGCGGCACCGGTGTAAAAAACGTTTTTCGACGATTCTTCACCTTCGTATTGCACGGGATAAAATAATAATCCGTTTAATTCTTCAATAACCGGTAACACCGATTTACGAGAAACCGACGTCCAACAACCAAAAATAACGTCAACGTCGTCTTTGGTAATTAATTCGCGGGTTTTTTCGGCAAATAATGGCCAATTAGAAGCGGGGTCTACTACGACCGGTTCTAATTTTTTACCGAGCAAACCACCTTTTTTGTTTTGCTCGTCAATCATCATTAAAACCGTGTCTTTTAACGTGGTTTCTGAGATCGCCATGGTGCCCGATAGCGAGTGTAATACACCCACTTTGATGGTCTCGCCCGCTAACAATACATTTGATAAGGTTAACGACATGGTCGCTGCGGTAGCGATAAAAATGGTCTTTAATTTCATAGCTGTATACCTTACTTGTTATTTTTTAAAGAGCTCATTTAATGCTCAGGTAAATGAGTCAATTGATATTATTTAGAACGTAAATAAAGCTTCTAAAGCAAACGTATTTGTATCAACATTGTTGATGTCATCGGAATCCATTCTAAATTCGGCAATTAATTGTAGGTTTTCACCTACTTTTAGGCTTGGGGCAATGGTGATTGCACTCAAGTCGGTAATTGTTTGACCGGTAGGATCTTCAGTTTCATAAGCGTGATAGCGCAAGGTTATTCCGTAGTCTCCCGAGGCATAATTTGCCATCAATAAATATCCATCAGATTCGTCATCCAAACCTGTTGTGCCTTCTGCGATGTTGTATTCCGCTGCAAAGGTAAAACCTTTGATTTCGTACGAACTCCACACATTTAGCGAATTACGATCTGTTTCCGACAGATAAAACGCCTTGGCAGTTAACCCTTCTACAGGATTTAAATGAATACCAATTTCTGATCCCAAATTATTAGTATCGCTTTCTATAGGATTAGCAAATAAATCGTTTACTACCGATAAGGTCACGGATATCGCTTTATTAAAGACGTATTTACCCGATACTCCCTGCTGATAAAAACCGTAAAAAACCGGTGCATAACCAGTACCACTTACCTGATACAAGCCAGTAGGCTCTTCGGTTTCCCACCCGGTATAACTCAAAAAACGACCAGCCGTTACGCTAAAGGATTTATCAATTTGTTTAGTGATAAATGCTTGCTCAATAAATGTCTCGTCTTCTCCGTTACCGGTGCCATTTTCACCAAACTCGATATCAATACGGGCAGAAACACCCTCCGCACCTTGATAAGTAATATCAACTTCAACCTGATCGACCGAAAATTCATTATCACTGTCTTCAGCGCCGTCCATATCTGTACTGACGAACGACATGTCGATAAACCCAGTGGCACTAATACCTTCTGCAATCTCTATTTCGGCGTGACACAAAGGTGCTGTTAATAACAAAGCGGTCAAAAAATAAGTAGGTCTAACAGTTGAATACTTCATAACAGCAATATCTCCCTTTACATGAATAACTTGGCGACAAAGATTGTTTAAATAACCTTGGTTCTGGGCCAATTATGCAAAGGTGAGTAATTGATAAGAATTCGGTGATTGACGCTAAATACTGCGCAAAATGACGTATTGATAAAATCGTAAAATACCGTTTTTCAAGCCAAAAACGCCCAAATATCTGGCAAGATAATTGCCATCCAATAGTCATTGAACTACTGACAAGCAAAATAAATAAGATAAATGCACAAATTGAGATCACATAAAAACTAACAGCACCACACTAACGCATTGTTTTTTTTACATTCAAATATTTTTAGGATGTGATCAACTCGTGGTTTTTTGCGATTTTGATTTATGAAAGGTGGCGCTGATTAACCCAGAGTATCAGCAATCCAAAAATGAGTTGCCAACACTGAGTATTGTCGATGAATGAAATGGTAACGATATTGAACATCACCTTTTCAATTTCTGGCTGTTGATTAAATCATGAATGGGTTAATCAAAATTTCCCGTAGTAAAAAAGTCACCAATAATATACGCAGAACTCTTAACGGTTATTCGACGTTAATAGCTTGTAAACGCATACTCAAAAAACGCATTCTGTGAACATACTATTTAACGATCAATCCCAAACCGCAAAGTCAAAAGCTCAACCCCATCGACAATATAATCAATGGGTGGCTAATGAAACCTTAGAAGATTTTGCTCTGCGATACACAGCTCGACGAGCGCGGCAATGGTCGTTTTCTCGAATTGCGAATACCGCCCTAGGAACCAGTTCGTTTTTAGTTCTGGAATTACTCGGCGCCACTATCGCTATTAATTACGGCGTGTACCACTCGTTATGGGCTATTTTTGTCGTTTGTACGTTATTGTTTTTATCCGGCATTCCCATTAGCTACTACGCCACTAAATACTCGGTGGATATCGATCTGCTAACCCGCGGCTCAGGATTTGGGTACATTGGCTCGACAATATCGTCGTTAACTTACGCGTCTTTTACCTTTATATTTTTTGCGCTTGAAGCCACTATTATGGCGGGTGCGCTCAATTTACTCTTTCATATTCCGGTCTGGTTGGGATATTTAATCAGTGCCGTTGTGGTAATTCCCCTTGTGACCCACGGCATCACGATGATCAGCCGAATGCAGCTAGTCACTCAACCGTTGTGGTTGCTGCTGCAAATTGCGCCCATTATTTATATTGCGCAGCATCCACAAAATACCCTTGATTTATGGCTTAATTTTCCCGGTATTAACTCGACGGTAAATAGCCAAAATTTTGATTGGATGGCTTTTGGCGCTGCCACTGCGGTGTTATTTGCGCTCATGGCACAAATCGGTGAACAGGTGGATTTTTTGCGATTTATGCCCGAGCCTAATTCTAACTCCGACATTAACAAGAAAGATCAAAAAAAATGGTGGCTTGCCATATTAAGTGCAGGGCCAGGCTGGGTAATTTTTGGTGCTATTAAATTAATTTTAGGTACCCTTTTAGGATTTATACTGCTGCAACAGGGGTTTTCGGTTGATAAAGCATCCGACCCAACCATTATGTACAGTACCGTATTTCAGCATTTTTCTTTATCACCCCAATGGGCATTAATCATATCGGCATTATTTGTGATTATTTGCCAAATAAAAATTAATGTTGCCAATGCTTACGCAGGCTCTTTGGCTTGGTCAAACTTTTTCTCGCGATTAACCCATCACCACCCCGGACGTGTTGTCTGGTTAATTTTTAATGTAACCATTGCTTTGTTGCTCATGGAACTTGGCGTGTATCGTGCCATTGAGACCGTGCTGCACCATTATTCGGTTTTTGTATTAGCTTGGTTCGGCTCCATTATTGCTGACTTAGTCATTAATAAACCGCTAGGATTAAGCCCCAAACACATTGAATTTAAACGCTCCAAGCTGTACGACATAAATCCGGTTGGTGTAGGCTCAACCGCCCTCGCCTCTATTTTCGGTGTTTTTTCTAGCACCGGTTTATTGGGTAACGAGCTCGCTGCATTTTCAGGATTTATCGCCTTTTTTATGCCGTTTATTACGGTTCCTTTAATTGCCATTGCAACGAAAAGCAAATACTACTTAGTTGAGGCTGATGATTGTCATAATACAAACTGTAATCAGCCTATAGAAATAAAACCACTAACGAAACCTCACACGCAAGATACTTGTACATTATGCAGCAATCAATTTGATCCCGAAGATCTTAGCCATTGTCCATTTCACAACGCCACTATCTGCTCGTTATGCTGCGTACTAGAAACACGTTGCAATGATAAATGCCGACCCAACGCCCATCTTTCTGCACAATTAACTGCTCTGTTAAAACCTATTTTTGGCGAAAGTGCGTATCGTTATTTTCTGGGTCCAACCGCGCAATTTATATTTGCATTCACCATAATTTCGGTCATTTCTGCGGGCATATTTTATATTGCTTATTTTCCAATTTATGGCAACGGCACAATAGAACATTTAGCCGTGCAGCAAGCGTTAACAACAAGTTTTGTACTGATTTTAATATTGCTGGGCGTGCTGGTTTGGTTATTTATACTGGCTCATAAAAGTTCAAAAATGGCACTACAGGAGACTAATCTACAAACCGAAAAACTGGTCAAGGAAGTCTCCGCGCACAGAATAACCTTAAAAGAGCTGGAAAAATCGCGCCGAGTCGCAGACTCAGCCAACATTGCTAAAAGTAATTATGTCACCGCGCTCAGTCACGAACTGCGTACGCCGTTAAACGTTATTTTAGGTTATGCACAGCTTTTACAAAAAGATCACAAAATTTCCGCGGCTCACCAAGATAAGCTATCAATTTTGCATCGTAACGGAGAGCATCTGGCGACAATGATCGAGGGACTGTTGGAGATCTCTAAAATCGAGGCCGGACGTTTGAATTTAAATTCTGACAAAGTTCGTCTCGATTTAATGCTGGATCAGTTGGTAAAAATGTTCAAACAGCAAGCTGAATCGAAAAATCTCGAATTTCACTACCATTGCCCAGAACATCTACCCAAAACCATTAAAGTCGACGAAAAGCGATTGCGTCAAATACTCATTAATTTGTTATCAAACGCGATAAAATTTACCGAGGTTGGCTCTATTTATTTTTCGGTAAGTTATAAAAACCACGTTGCTCAATTTAAAATCCGGGATACCGGCTATGGCATTCCTTCAGAACAACTAAAAGCTATTTTTCTGCCGTTTGTACGTGCAGAAGAAGCCGAACAGCGGCAAATATCGGGCTCAGGATTAGGTCTTGCTATTTGCCGACAGCTGACCGACATGATGGGTGCTGATATCGAGGTTGAAAGTGAAGAAGGTGTTGGCTCGACTTTTACCTTATTACTTCAAGCTGCACCTACACAAGATCAAGTTGTGGAACAAAATCCACACGCAACCATTGTGGGTTATTCTGGGCCGGTAAAAAATATTCTGATAGTTGACGACAACAGTGATCACCGACAGCTCTTGGTTAGTCTGTTAACACCATTAAATTTTAATTTATTGCAAGCGCAGAATATAAAATCTGCTATAACCTTACTCAATAACATTGATCTGGTTTTGCTGGATATAAAACTGGGGGCTGCATCCGGCTGGGATTTGGCGAAATATATCAGAGACAACTTTGAAAAATTGCCGATCATTATGGTCTCTGCAAATGCTCGTGGATTCTACAACGTTAATTCCAGCCAAAAGCTGCATGACGATTATTTAGAAAAGCCGATTCAACTCGACGCACTTTTAGAAAAAATACGGAATCTTTTAAACATTCAATGGATTTATGATAACGATATTAAACCACCCAATAACACTGTAAAAGCATCAGAAAAATCGGAGTCTCAGGCCACAAAAACCGCAACACAGAACGTACACAATATTCAACAAAATGCTCAAATCGGCAATTTAAACGAAATATTGATTGAATTAGACCAGTTAGAAAGCTCTCAAGGATTACCTCAAAACACCTTAAATAAGATGCGTACTTTCGCCAAACATTTTAACTTCGAAGAATTGGAAATTATCACAACAGACATTCTCAAGTCTTGAAAGGTTGAAAACAACGATGAATAGCAACGGGCATCAACCCATTACGGTACTTATTGTCGACGATTCACCAGATTCGTTAGGGATGTTAAATCAAGCGTTGAACTCCGAAGGCATGACGGTACTGGTCGCCTTGGGCGGCAAACAAGCACTTAAAATAACCGAGCGTATTACCCCCGATATTGTTTTGCTTGATGCACTAATGCCAGAAATAGACGGTTTTGAAACCTGCCGTCAAATTGTTGCCAAAAAACCCTCGTTACCGATTATCTTTATGACGGGCTTATCGAAAACAGAAGACATTATCCGCGGATTAGAATCGGGGGCCGTAGACTACATTACCAAACCGATTAATAATCAAGAAGCTATTGCTCGACTAAAAGTTCATGTACATAACGCCCGCAGACAACTCAGCGCTAAAGCTGCGCTTGATTCGGCGGATCAATCGATTATCGCAATCGACAAATTGGGTTTTATAATTTGGGCCACCAATCGCGCCGAACAACAGCTCGATCAATACGAGCACGAGCCCCAAATACTTTTTTCACATTTACAAACCGCGTTAAATAAAACCTGGGAAAAAGACCCAACCGCAACCGTTCAGCTAGACGGTTTTGAAAATTCCACGATTAGTGTTACCTACCTTAATCAGGTTGGCTCTCAGCATTTAATTCGGCTTTCTGGCCACAACCATAATCTAGACTTGGCACGGCTGATTGAAAAACTACCCGTTACGCAACGCGAAGCGGAAGTATTACTGTGGTTATCGAAAGGAAAATCCAATTGGGATATTGCAACCATTCTGGGTATAAAACCGAGAACAATCAACAAACACCTAGAGCAAATCTTTAAAAAATTGGATGTTGATAATAGAACGGCCGCTGCTGGCATTGCTCTAGATGCGGTGTCTTTTGCTTAGCTTGGCAATTACATATTGTTTAAAGACGCTTATGATGGGTTGATTCGGGAAAAAACTCTGCTTGATCTATAGGAACCTCTGATTAACTCATCCATGATTTAATCAGAGATTCCTATACATAATAACTCGAAGAAATTCGAGTTTTTTAACTTGCTTGCACATCCTTGTGCGATTAAAAACTCTTATAAAGTGGAGTTTTTATATATTTGCTATCGAAAATTTATTTTACTGTTTCAATCCAAGCATTCACCTTGTCTTCTAACATTGAAAGCGGCATTGGGCCATCTTTTAAAACTAGATCGTGGTAGGCTTTAATATCAAACTTATCACCAAGTTGTTCTTTGGCGTATTCGCGCAATTCCAGTATTTTAATTTTACCCACAAGATAAGCGGTTGCTTGGCCCGGATAAACTATGTAGCGCTCAATGGCTTTAACGGTGTCGTTTTCCGGGTTAGGTGTGTTGTCTTGCAAGTATTGAATCGCTTGTTCTCGGCTCCACTGTTTTGCGTGAATACCGGAATCTACCACCAATCGACAAGCGCGCCATAATTCCATGGCAAGGCGACCAAAGTCAGAATACGGGTCTTGATAAAAGCCCATTTCTTTACCTAAATACTCACTGTACAAACCCCAACCTTCGGTAAAGGCGGTAAAGCGTGCAGTTTTCTGGAATTCAGGAATACCTTCTAATTCGGCGGTAATCGCAAGTTGCATGTGATGACCCGGAATACCTTCGTGATAAGCCAATGCTTCCATTTGGTACGTTGGCATATCGGCCATGCGATAAAGGTTTACGTAATAAATACCTGGACGGCTGCCATCGGGTGGTGGGCCTTGGTAGAAGGCTTTACCGGCGCTTTTTTCACGAAACGGTTCAACGCGTTTTACGTTAATTTCTGCTTTCGGAAAAATACCAAAATAATTGGGTAAGGCGTCGCGCATGGTATCGATAATTTCGACCGATTTTGCCAAATATTGGTCGCGACCTTCGTCGGTTTCTGGATAGAAGAACTGTGAGTCTTCACGCATAAATTTAAAGAAATCTTGCAGAGAGCCTTTAAAGCCGACTTTGTCTTTAATGACTTCCATTTCGGAATGAATGCGTTTAACGTTATCCAAACCCAGTTGGTGAATTTCTTCGGCACTTAAATTGGTGGTGGTGTAATAATTTAGAAGTTGCGCGTAATAAGCATCACCTTTTGGCAAACGCCACACACCGTCGCCTTCTGGCGCTTTGGCTTGTTGAACTTCAAGTTCGGCAATTAATTTTTCGTAGGCCGGTGCGGTGACTTCTTTTAATATTTTTGTCACTTGTGCTAAATACGCATCGGATGCTTCTTCAGTAAGCTCAAGGCTGGCAAGTTTTTTACTAAAGTCTGCAAAAATGGGATTTTCGGTTTCGCTATCATCAAAGGGAACACCGGTGATCACATTTTTCGATGCTTCAATCATTTGTGGGTAAGTCCAACGGGGTGGATATACTCCCAAACCGGCTTGATGACGCATAAGATCAATGGTTTGATCAAACAACGGCGCTACTTTTTCAAGACGCGATAAATAGTCTTTTAAATCTTGCTCGCTGCTCACGCGGTGGATATTAATTAATAAACTGGGAACGGTTGTGTGCCACGAACGAAACTGCTGCATAACATAATCGTTATCGCGGAATTCGTATTGAGCAATGCTGCGCTCTAAACCTGCTTTAGAAATGGCTAGGGTGATTTTGTTTTGATCATCTAATTGTGACGCATCAAACTTTTCTAAAATCGCAAGGCGGGTTTTGTCCAGCTCATGTTCTTCGTCTTGTTTCGCTAACGAAATGTCATTCCATAATCCATAGCCTTCTTTAGAACCACGGTAAGATGCAAATAACGGCGAGCGTTTTAGATCTTCTTCGTAAAATTGCTCTAGGGTGGAAATGAGCTTCTCTTGCTCAGTTTTTTCGCTTGTGCTTGCTGGTGCTGATTCACTGGCAGAAACTTGCTCTGAACGCTTAGAAGCCTCTTCGCTTGGGGAACAGGCAATCATTGCCAAAGAAGTGGCAGCTACTGCACTGGTCAGTAGCAGCTTTTTAAATGTTTTCATCGTAATGAATTCCGCTGTGTTAGGTTCACTGTTGTTCAATCAAAACGCAAAGAGTTATGGCTCTAGACCAAAACGAAATCGAATCGATCAACCTCAAAGTGTATAAATTACAGGCAATTTTTTTCGCACAGTCATAGGATCATCATTGACAGGCAATCAGCGGCGATTTGTGGGAAATCTGCACAACGCTATAAGTTAGGCGTCAAACAACTCGGAATGCTTGTTTGAGACCATTTTGAAGAATTTCTGATTAACTCGTGCGTAATTTAATGGGCGTTTTCTTAACGATAAGGACTTGGGGCATTTGAACAAGATAAAAATTGAACACTGGGAATTAAGCAGAAAATACATCAAGAGGCGAGAACTTGGCTCCCCCAAAGAGAAGCCAAGCGCTGGGTTAAAGATTTTTAACGGTTGAGTTTTATTGAGCTTTAGCCGAAAACTCTAGAGTTTTATGAAGCGAACGTTCTAGCTTTTCAATCAACTCATCGATTTGCGCTTTGCTAATAATTAACGGCGGACAAATCGCTACGGTGGTTCCTGCAACCGGTCTTACGATCAAACCATTTTCTTCACAGGTTTTTGCACAGAATGCTGCAACACCTGCGGGTGGTTGTGATCCCGGTTGATCGGCGGTAATAAACTCTATTGCCGCCAGTAGGCCTTTTCCTCTAACTTCACCGACGTTGGCAAAGCTTTCGAACTTACGTAATTGTTGCTGTAAATATTCACCGGTTTCGGCGGCTTTCGCAAAAATATTATCGCGCTCGTAAATTTCTAAAACTTTATTAGCCACCGCACAACCCACAGGATGGCCGGTGTAAGTATAGCCGTGACCAAAAACGCCAACTTTATTGGATTGCTCTACAATGGCTTCGTAAAAATCACCGCTAATTACCGAGGCACTGATGGGGAAATACGCTGATGATAATTGTTTAGCAAAGGTCATTAAATCTGGGGTTTTAATGTTCATGGTAGTGCAACCAAAATCATTACCGGTACGACCAAAACCCGTAATCACTTCATCGGCCCAGAATAAAATGCCGTGTCGCTCTAAAATGGGTTGAATTTTAGGGTAATAAGATTCTGGTGGAACGATAACGCCACTAGCGCCAGTAATAGGCTCAGCAATAAAGGCGGCAATGGTTTCTGGTCCTTCGCGATCAATTAATGCTTCTAAATTTTGTGCAATACGATCGACAAATGCGGCTTCGCTCTCTTGCGATAATTTACCGCGAAAATAATGCGGGTGATCGGTGCGTAAAATACCGAGTGCATCCAAAGGCGCATCAAATTCAGCAAGGTTTACCGGAAGACTGGTTAAAGAGCCAGAAGCAACCGTAACACCGTGATAGGCTCTTTCGCGAGTTATGATTTTTTTCTTATTGGGTTTACCAATCGCATTAAAATAGTAATGTAAAATTTTAATGTGTGAATCGTTGGCGTCTGACCCGGAATTACCAAAAAATACCTTGGCATTTTTAACAGGAACCATGGCTTGTAGGCGATCGGCAAGTTCACGACTAGCCGGATGGGTTTTGCCACCAAATAAATGCGCAAAACTCAGGTTAGACATTTGTTCTTTGGCAGCTTCAATAACCTCTTGGTTACCATAACCCAAAGAGGTGCACCATAAACCCGCCATGCCTTCTAGATATTGTTTACCATTTTGATCATAAACGTAAACACCTTCACCACGGGTAATATCCAGTTGCTCGATAGAGGTAAGATTGGTGATGGGATAAATAATCGAAGTCATGTATTACTCCATGAAAAATGGGACTTCTAAATTACGGATTTTTAGCAGACAGTGAATTATTACAAATCTACTAAAAGCCTTTGATTTTTGCGCTCTGGTTAAATCTGTAGAAACTATTGACTCACTCATTTGCAATTAGATCAACAGTAAGAAATACATTTACGTTTCATAACCTTACTAACTAAATTGCCAAGAAAATTATGGCAATGGAGTTTTTTACGAAAAGCATCGCTTCAGTCAATACTTTCTGCAACAGTTAACCAGAGAGTTGTTACTACTCACTTACGTGTAAGTGTTATTTATAACTAACGGCTAGCGATTTATTACTAAGCGATTGATAAAAATAAGCGCTAAAACCAAAACCAAACCACAACAAAATAATAACCCATTCGTGCGGCCATTTAAGAGCACCGGAACTGCCCGGGAAATAAAGTAGCAGTAATCCAAAGGTACCTATAACGCCTACAATACCCCAAAACTTACCAAAGCTGGCCTTAAATGGCCGGGGCATGTCGGGTTCGCTGTAGCGTAGTTTTAAAAACGACAAAGCGACCACAATATAAGCAATGACAAATCCCATACTGCCGGCGTTGGAAATCCACACCAGTAATTGTTTGCCAAAAAATGGACCGATGACACCAATGGCCGAAATCACATAAATAGCGTTTACAGGCGTGTGGTATTTTGGGCTAACTTTGGCAAAAAATTGTGGTAAAGCACCCATTTTAGCCAGTGCATACACCGCCCGGCTGCCACCAATTAAAAAGCCATTCCAACTGGTTAAAATACCGGCCAAACCACCTAAGATTAAAACCTGTTTGCCCCATTCACCCCAAGCAACTCCGGCGGCATCCACCGCAGGTAAACTTGCCGCGGCTAAACCGGTTTCGTCAAACAATAACGATACCGACAAAATAACGCCGCAATACCAAACCACACCCAAAATAACCGCAACAATAATTAGTTTACCAATGCTCTTAGGAGGTAAGTCGATTTCAGCCGCCGCTTGGGGAATTACATCAAACCCACCCATCAAGAATGGCGCCATGACCATAACCGCAGCAACGCTGGTAAATACGGAACCCACAAACATTGGCGAGAGGTTTTCGGTTTTACCGCTCACAAAAGAACCGGTGAACAATAAAATACCGGCAACAACAATGACGGCGGTAACCAGTGTTTGGAAAATAGCCGAGGTTTTTACACCGCGCACATTGAGATAACAAAATACCAATGCACCAATGGCACCCACCACCGCGGAGCTTAGATAAACGTCGTGTCCGGCAATTTGCCATAAAAAGATATGATCTAAATTGCCAACTACGTATTCGGCCACCTGCGGTAAAGCAACGGCTTCAAACACGGTGATTGATACATACCCTAAAATAAGCCCCCAGCTGCACACAAAACCCATTAGTGGCCCAAAAGCACGTTGACCGTAATTTTGCGCACCACCGGCTTCTGGCATTGCTGAGGCAAGTTCGGCGTATAAAACACCAACCACCGCAAGCACTAAACCCGCCGCAATAAAACCACCAATGGCACCAAAGCTACCGGCGACCACAATCCATTCGCTGACTAATACAACCCAGCCCCAACCGATCATGCAGCCGAATGCCAGTGCTAGGGAATCTCTAACTTTTAAACTGCGTTCTAATTCTTTACTCATTTTTAATCCCTAATGAATAAAACTGAAGTACTTTGCAGCCGTAACCTAAATTAGACGGCTCGCGCTGCAAAGCACCCAGTGTTTAACTATTTTAGTGACTTTTAAAAGTGAGTTTTGAAAGAGACACCGTAAGTTCTAGGCGTACCGACTTGACCAGAAACCACACCGGCACTGCCAGAGGTTAAGATTTCGGTAAAGTAGAGTTCGTCTTCTGCGTTTTTAATCCAAGCACTAATTTCCCAACCTTGTGGTGCTTCTACACCGGCACGGAAACCTAATAAGCCATAACCATCTTGGCTAATGGCCTCTAAATTATCCACCGAGAAGAAAACATCGTCTTGGTAGCTGTAATCACTTTGTACGTAGCCAGAAAAACCTTGGCCAAATTCAAAGCTGTAACGTGCCAACAAGTTGTAGGTGTATTCTGGAGTATTTGCAGGTTGGGCGTCGTCAAATTCCAATAAACCAACACTGGCCGATACATTCGCATCGGTATAACCCACACCACCGCGCAATTCAAAATTAGGCGTAACGAGCCAATTAATTTCTACTTCGGCACCTTGTACGTCGGCGCTACCGGCGTTAAAGATAGTAAAGCGGCCATCGGGTAAGTCGGCGAATAATTGTTGATCTTTGTAATCGTACAAATACGCCGCGGCGTTTAAGCGTAAACGCTGATCTAACAACGTTGATTTAAAACCAATTTCGTAGGCATCAATAAATTCGGGTTCAGCAGAAGAGTGATCGCCAGGGCTTGCTGCCCAGAAACCATTCCAAACACCTGCTTTATAACCACGGCTATAGTTTGCGTACAACAAAATGTCTTCCGCTAAATTATAGTCGATACCAATTTTACCGGTTAATTCGGTTGATTCGATATCTTCGTCATCGACCAAAATAGGATCATTCACCGAGAAGAAGGTTACGTCACCGGTAAAATCGTCGTCGAAGTTAACCGCAGTGGTACCACCGTCAAACGAAATATTGTCGTAAGAAATACGCACACCGGCGATTAATCGGAATTTTTCAGAAAGCTGAGTCTCGGTATGCAAGTAACCGGCAACACTTACGGTCTCTTGGGTGAAATCAACTAAAACGTCGTGGTTTACACGATCGGTGTAGCCGTACAAATCGGTTACGTCTTGCGTATCTTGATAATAAATAAATCCGGTTATCCAATCGGTCACGCCTTTATAAGGCTCAACAGACGAGAAGCGGAATTCTTGGCTGAACACTTCGATATCATTGCGATAGGTGGTATCACCAATACGGAATGGACTACCGTCGAAATCTTCTTGCGTAGTTTTATCCAATAACTCGTAAGCCGTAATAGAGGCAAAATCGACGGTATCGGTTAACGCAAAGTCGGTATTGAGCAATAAACCAAAACTGTCGGCTTCGATTTTAGGATTTAAACTAAACTCACCTACACGCGGATCGGTATTTTCATCGTAATAACCCACACGGTTTACACAGTTAGGATTATTAATAAAGTTTTGAATAGAATTGGTTGCGCGATCTAAACAGTTATTGCGGTACTGTTGACCATCAACACCCGGTAATTCCGGCGCTGCACCAGAAGGATCATCTAAAGCACTGCGGCCGATACCTACCCAAGGTTCGTTTTCACTTTTATCTTGGCCACCGTGAACGTTAAAGTAGACTTCACCGTTTTCTAACTCAAATAAAAATCCGGCGCGAATTGCGTAGGTGTTGGTGGTACCCACATCACGATTACCGCCGTTATTAACATTGGTAAAAGTACCTTCGTCTTGACGAGTCCACTTACCGGAAAGGCGCATAGCAACGGTGTCGCTCAACGAAATATTTTGCGCGGCTTCGGTTTCTAAACCATCAAAGTTACTGCCGCCAACTTTAATATAACCTTCATTATCGTGGGCTGGACGTGCTGTTGCAAAACTTACCGCACCGGCGGTGGTATTTCGACCAAACAAGGTACCTTGTGGGCCTTTTAAAACTTCTACTTGCTCGATATCGAATACCGAGAAACTCATCATGGTGTTGGTGGGTAGGAATAATTCATCCACATAAACGCCAACAGGTGCAACACTGTTTGACGTAAACGCTGCGTTACCAATCCCGCGAATGGTGAAAATGGGCGCGGATTTATTTAAAACGTTTTTTACATTTAAATTCGGTGTGTGTAATGCAATATCTGCCGGTTGATTAACACCCAGTTTTTCTAAACTGCTGCTGTCAAAAGCGGTAACCGCAATACTCACATCTTGGGCGCTTTGCTGGCGTTTTTGAGCGGTTACTACTACTTCTTCTAGTTGGTAACTACTCTGAGCAGATGCGTATCCACAGAATAAAATATTCGCGGCAATAAATAACTTCGTACGGTAAAAATGTAGCTTTGCCATTGGTTCGTTTAACTCCCAAGGTTCTAGTCAATAGTTATGTGTTGGCCTCATGACTTGCCAACAAGACTTTAGAATTATTATGAAGCGTTGCTAGATGGGGTTTGCTTAAATTTCAGCATTTTTTATTTGAGCGCGACAATACGTGTTAAATATATTCACGCCAATCGAGAAAATTTACAGATTTATGGCAATTTTTTTCACTCAGAAACCATCTACCAGCGATTTGAATTGTGTTTTTTGTGATCGACTTAATAAACCTGTGCCTTTACACGATTAATATTTCTAAAATATTTAACAATTTCAAAGTTAGTTATAAAAATATTGAACACAACTATTTTGTATAAAATAACATCGTGAAAACCAACCTAGGGGTGAGAAAAATTATAAGACTCTGTGTAATTATTTATTGAGATTAAAACACATTCAACTTAGCGAATAAAAAATCAAACAGACGAACATTAAAATTAAAATAAGCGTTTTACATTTACGAACCCTAAAAATAAAAAAGGCAGAAGCTTTTTAAACTTCTGCCTTTAAACTTATGACTCTAAATTTTCGACTTAAAAACAAAACATCAAACAACTTATAGGAACCTCTGATTAACCTATCCATGACTTAATCAGGGAGCAGAAATTGAAAATACGATTTCCAATTTCTTCACAACTTCAATCACTTACCGTTCTTGAAATTGGCGACACATCCTTGTGTCGCGAGAAACTCTAGGTTAATCAGAGTTTCCTATAAAATTGCCGTGATAGGTATTATCAATTCCTAAAAACTGTTTTATAAAATCGATTATTCATCTTCAATTAATCGATCGCGAGTAATCCATTCTTCAAAAATAGAAACCTTTAAAGGTTTATTCGCTTCGGTTTGTGTCAGCAAATAATATTCGTGAGCTTCATCAATCGGTAAATCAAACAACTGCACCAATTGGCCATCACGAATAAAATCGTAGGCCTCAAAGGTATTTCCTAAAGCAACACCATAACCCAACCTAGCCGCGGCCAATGCTTGACTGGTATTTGAAAAATAAATATTGGATTTTGGTGAATCTGGATCAACACCGTAGCGTTCAAACCAACGCGACCAAAGTACTTCGCCGTCGTGAATAATGGTAAAACTGCTTAAATCATCGGGATTATTTACCGGTGCACGGCCTTGCAAAATTGTCGGACTGCAAACCGGATACAGTGGCGGCGCACCCAGTTTTTTTACCGAGCGATCACCTGAGTTTGGTCGTCCATAACAAATGGCAATGTCGATGTCTAACGGAATGTCTTTTTGTAAAGGCTCGATTTCTCGAACGCGCAACTCAATGCTTGGGTATTTTTGGTAAAACTCACAGATGTGTTTTGCCGCCCAACTGGATGCAATGGTTTGCGTACAAGCAACCACTAAAGGCCCGCTCAGCTCCAGCGGATTTAAATTACGGGTTGCATCGGCAATTTTATCAAAACCGTCTTTAACAGATTGATACAAACGCTGGCCGGCCGGAGTTAACGCTAGTTTATTGTGAGCGCGAGAAAATAATTTAACGGATAACTGCTCTTCTAAAGCACGTACCTGGTGACTAATAGCACCATGACTCACCCCTAATTTTTCACCCGCCCTACCCAGGTGCAAACACTCAGCAGCACTTTCAAACGCACGCAACGCCGAAAGTGGCAAGTTTCTTCTATCCAAGAAAACCTCCGAGAGATACTCAAATGTACTGACCAAATGATCAGCTTTTTTACTGTAAGCTGAGCTTGCTTGTGAATTAAATTCACATTTTTTGTTATTTTTTACCTAAAATCAGTGAAACTAAGTAACAACGTGAGCGTAATGGCAAATTTTATTTCACACAAGCCTATAGATAGTTTTTTCACTAAATTAAATAGATTTTGTTGTTTTGATAAAAATTACAAACATATGTATCACAAAAACACGGATTTCTTTTTAAGACTTAAACGAGAAATTTTTTGCACGCTAAAGCCCAAAGGTAAAATAATTTTTATTATCTAAGTTGGTTTTCTGTATTTTTAACCCAGCAATAAATCGTTATTTAGATAACTCTAGTATTTTTAAAAGCGTCTTTTTTTTCGTTTATTTAATAAGAGGAAATTCTGCTTAACCTAGAGTTTCCCGCAACACAGGGATGTGTCGCCAATATCAAGAGCTGTAAGTGATTGAAATTGTACAGAAGTTGGAAATCACTTTTTCAATTTCTAACCTCTGATTCATTCATGGATGAGTCAATTAGCGATTCCAAGAATTAACTATGCCAACAGATGGCAAAATCTATTTTGATGGCATTTTTCTTGCCGATAGCAGATATATTCTTATTTGTTGCGGAGCTTCCGGCCATGAAAAAAATAGGCATTTTTTTTGGAACCGACACAGGTACCACTCGATTAGTGGCCAAGAAAATTTATAAAGCCCTTGGTGAAGACCTAGCCGACAAGCCGAAAAACATCAATCGCACTCGCCCTGAAGAACTGCTCAATTACGACTGCCTAATCCTTGGAACGCCCAGTTACGGTGTTGGCGATTTACCGGGTAAAGATACTGGCTGCGTGGAGGCGGGCTGGTCGGACTTCGCGCCTCATCTAGATGGTTATGACCTTAAAGGCAAACGCGTTGCGCTGTTTGGCCTGGGTCATCAAGAACGCTACGCTTCGCGTTTTGCCAGCTCGTTAATTAAATTGTATCAATTGGTGTATGGCTACGGCGCCGATGTGGTGGGCAGTTGGAGCACTGACGGTTATGAATTTGAGCATTCGGACGCAATTATTAACGGCCAGTTTGTTGGATTAGTGTTGGATCAACGCACCCAAGCGTTTTTAACGGATGAGCGAATCGAGCAGTGGCTTGCCCACACGCTGCCTGCTCTGCTGGATAAATCGGCCGCCGCTTAAGGAAACACTATGCCTGAGCAAACCGTACAAATACCGGAAATTACCGGACTGACCTACATTAATCGTTTGCAGTTAGCGTCGAGTTCACGTCTACAGGCCATCGAAAGTCATTTTGGCTCTCATGCGGTGTCGCTGTCTTCGTTGATGGGACCCATGGGCGAAGGACCACAGTGGCCAAGCGGCGCATCTTGGTTAGCAATACAACATAATGGTAATCCTTGTATCGTTTCCGACGGACTCTCTGACCCTTACGTAGAAAGAAATAAACCCAAAAACGGCCTTGGCTTAGAGGTGTACATAGAAGCTGCCGACCTAACCATTCCAGACCCAAGTAACCTAGAAAGCCTTGCAAATACATGGTTGTTTCCCATGATTGCAGAAATAAGCCACACCCTCGCCCAGTATCCAAGACTCTGTGAAAAACTTTTAAACGACGAACCTCTCGCCCTAACATTTAATATCGAACATATAAAAGATGGCCGAGGTTTAGTAGGCGCACTTCTGCACAACCCAATTGAAAAACCGCAATTAAATACCAATAACGGTGGTTTTAAATTAATTGCTGCAACCTTATTAACAACAGAAGAATTGACCTTTTTAAAAGGTAAAAAAGAAACCGGAAGAAAAGCTTTGTTTGAGAAATTAAACGAAAGTAATATTTTAGGACTAACCTTAAGCGCCAGAAATTCTGTTATCTAGCCTCTATAGCAAGAATTCCTTTTTCAAAAATCGATCACTTTAGTTTTCCCTTCAACGGTGCTTTATATTGTTGTAGTTACCAATACTCCCTTCTCGTGGTTTAATTTCATAAATGTTTACAGTTACAGCCTTGATATTGGTATAAACTCGGCTGTACCGATAGGTGTTTCCTATAGATTTACAATTGAGCTGTAAATGAAAAAAACGTTAATAATTAGTGCCTTTATAGTTGGCGTATTGGGTTTAATCGTATTGATGGATACTCAAATTATCTGTAGACCGCACAGCATGAATGCACAAGTACAAGCCGACATGCGACTGTTAACGACAGCATTAAAAGCGTTTAAGTTACAATATGGACGTTATCCCACACAAGAGGAAGGTCTAGAGATACTATGGCAAGAAGAAAAAGGCGCTTTATTGCCAAACTATCCTAAAGGTGGATTCTTGCTTGAATCCCCAAAAGATCCATGGGGCAATTCATACCAATATTCAATTGATAGCTCGTCTGAGAAGAATGACTTTATATTGTGGAGTAATGGAGATCCAAACAGTAAAAACGCAGACATTATTTATGCTAAATAAAAACATCTCGATTAAACCTTAGTATCTTCTTAATTTTAAAATTATTTAATTTAAAAGAAAAACAATTGGCCATCGAAACAATTGTAATATTTGATCATTTAATAAAAGCATTCAAGCGCTTCTAAAGCAATCTCTGATTAACTCATTCATAGTTTAATTAGAGGTTACTATACTGGATTTAAAAATCTCTAAATGCTTAGTACGTACTTGACCGCAATCAACGTTTGGCAAGCAGATTAATGTAGTATCGAAAACTGGAAAATTGGCTTTGGTGGAATGATTGTGTACGGTATTGTTTTATTACTGCATATTTTAGCGGCGACTATTTGGGTGGGTGGGCATATTATTCTCAGCACTATTATTTTACCTAATGCGCTAAAAGAACGGTCACCACAGATATTACTGAGCTTTGAACAAAAGTTTGAAAAGATTGGCATGCCTGCATTGATCGTTCAAATTCTATCGGGCTTTTATTTGGCGCATCGTTTAGTGCCTAACATAGGTGACTGGTTTAACGTTAGTAATCCCATCACTCATCCCATTATGTTGAAATTGGCTCTGTTACTGTCAACCATACTTTTGGCGTTAAACGCTCGCTTTAGAGTTATTCCTAATTTAACGGCAAAATCTTTACCCACAATGGCTTGGCATATTCGCACCGTAACACTATTCGCCATTTTATTTGCCGCAACAGGCGTATCCTTTAAAACCGGTTGGTTGTATTGATTAGAGGAAACTCTGATTAACCTAGAGTTTCCTGCGACACAAGGATGTATCGCCAATTTCAAGAACGGTAAATGGTTGGAATTGTGAAGAAGTTGGAAATCGCATTTTCAATGTCTGTCCTCTGATGAAATCATGGATGAGCAAATCAGAGGTTCCTAGAATCTGTGTCAGATATTTCTAACAATAAAATACACATTTATCGCAAACAAAATAAACGATACTACCTGCCAAAAAAGCACTGGATTTCGTTCTATTAACGGTGGTTTTTCGCGTTTTACGAAATCTGCATTTGGGTGGCGAAGTTCGTAAATAAATTCAGACACTTCGTCGTAGCGTTTTAGCGGGTTGATGTTAACCGCTTTTTTAATGGCAAAATCGACCCAACTCGGTATTGCGTTTTCGTCGGTGGCAAGGGATTTATAGCGCAGTCGTAGTTGTGTTCTGGCATCGGTTGAGCGTGCAATAGCATTTCCGTAGGGGAGTTCACCGCTCAACATTTGATAGGTAATAACACCCAACGAGAATATATCCGACCGACTCGTGCCTAAATAACCCAAATAATATTCCGGTGCCGTGTATTGGGCGGTACCAACGATACCTTCGTTACGCTGCACAATATCGGAAATACCGGCTACTTTGGTGGAGCCAAAATCAATAATTTTTACCACACCATTGCGATCGATCATAATATTATTAGGCCGCAAATCTTGGTGAACCATTTCTTGGCGATGAAACGCCTGCAAACCCTTGGCAACCTGTTCAACAATATTCCGCACGGTTTCTATATCAGGCTTTGGATTATCCAGTATCCACTGCGCAAGCGTTTTACCTTCTATGTATTCACTTAAGGTGTATAGATAATTTTGTTTTCGAGCAGATTCAATCGCTTTTAAAATGTGTAAATTATTAAGGCGTTTGGCAATCCAATCTTCCATTAAAAGATTTTCAAGATACGCCGGATCGTCGCGCTTTTCTGCCGAAGGCGTTTTTAATATAACTTGTTGTTGCGTTTCTATGTCTTCGGCTAAAAACACGTGGCTGCGGCTGCTGATGTACACATCCTTAATAATTTTATAACCCTCGAATTCCATTCGCGGGCCTAATTGCGGCGGCGGCGGTAGTTGATTTACTTGCCGATGTATTTCACCTAAATTTTGTTCGGGTAGTTCATCAATACGAATAATTTGCAGTGTTAAATTATCGTCACTCCCGGCATTCAATGCTTTTTGAATAATATTTTCGGCTAAGCCGCTTAAATGATTACGGTGTTCGATGATAGTTTGAATCAGCAGTTTATCGTCAATAAATTCATAAACACCGTCTGTTGCCAACAGAAAAAAATCACCTTCGGTAACATCTACCATTAAATAATCTAGGTCTAAAAAATTATTAATTCCCAGCGCTTTGGCTAAATAGCTTTCTTCTGACGAAATAACACGACGGTGATCTTGGGTTAATTGTTCTAGGCCGCCATTAGCAAGCCGATAAATTCTGGCATCGCCACAGTGGAAAATATGTGCGGTGTTGGATTTAAAAATAATTGCGCTAAAGGTACAGACGTAACCCTTATCTTTATTGTATTTATGAGGACTGTATTGAGTTTGCGCAAACAACCAAGAATTAATGGCCTCAAGTACTCTCTGGCCGGATTTTTTGGTAGACCAAGAATCGGACGTGCAATAGTAGTCTGACAGAAACCCTTGCACAGTTGCCTCACTGGCAATGTGACTCACCTGACTGCTGCTAATACCATCGGCAATCGCGGCGCAAATGCCCTTTGAGGTTAGCTGTGGTTCCTCCGGAATAATAATGCCGTGACAATCTTGATTGACGGCTTTTTTACCCGCCGTAGAAAACTGATCTTGAGAGATTCGAAGTTGTTTAGTCATAAATAAAAATAACCCCCACTCTTTCGAGTGAGGGTTTTGCAATTAACGATCTGTAACTCGTATTGGTAAAACCAATCTTAGTTTAACAGCGCTGATTGTGATCTTATGCAAGTTTGCGAGCTGCACTGGTTTTAACATGAGTTAAGTACAGCGGTAATCCTACCAAAAAGAATCCGCCGACAAGGTTACCTAAGGCCGTTGGAATTTCGTTCCAAATGAAGTAATCAATGATAGTGAAATCACCACCCATAATCATTGAGAATGGGAACAAGAACATGTTTACGATGGAGTGCTCAAAACCCATGTAGAAGAACAGCATGATTGGCATCCACATCGCCATCATTTTGCTGCCAGCAGACGTTGAAATCATAGCGCCAACCACACCCATGGATACCATCCAGTTACACAACATACCGCGAATAAAAATGGTAAACCAACCAGCAACACCGTGTTCTTTGTAACCCAAAGTACGCGACTCACCAATGCTACCTACTTTTTCTGCCAAGGCACCGCCATCGGTGTGGTAACCGTAGGTCAAAATAAACGAGGCAAAAAATGCAACGGTAAGAGCACCGGCAAAGTTACCCACAAACACCAAACCCCAGTTTCTGAATAATTGACCCATGGTACAACCGGGACGACGATCAATGACTGAAAGTGGAACTAAGGTAAATACACCAGTAAGTAGATCGAATTTCATTAAATACAGCATGATGAACCCGACTGGGAAGAGAAGTGCACCAACCAAAGGTTGACCAGTTTTAACCGTCACTGTGATGGCAAAAAACGCTGCCAAAGCCAAGATAGCACCGGCCATAAAGGCACGAATGATGGTATCGCGACTAGACATGTAAATTTTAGATTCTCCCGAATCTACCATTTTCGTGACGAATTCACTCGGTTCTAAGTAGGACATAAACAGACACTCCCCGTTGGTGTGGTAAAAGGTATGCGTCTGTAATAGCAACCTAGAGGCCAAAAGCACAAAGTTGATTCATTTCAATAACTTAGATTAATTCTCCTGCTCTTTTACAAATGTTCTCACAATGTTACTGAACCAAAATGTATATATTGGATATTTTATGCCTTAAAATAAATCACTACATAGATGTCAGTTTGTTACATTTAATGGCATTAGCGCACCAGTTAAATGCATAAAGAGTTATTTAAAACGAATGTTAAATAATAAAAATCATCCAACATGCCTTAAAAACCCAGAAAAAATACGGATTTAGTCGTAAAAAAATAAATCATTCAAACAGGTTTTTAGCTAAAACACAGTAAATACGGGAGCTTAGGGAGCGACCTAATAAGAGGCATTTTTGACAGAGACTCTAATACCTATTAGCAAGAGCCTTATATGAATCTTAATTGGAGTGTTTTTTCATTGGAGCAATTCTTAATTGAGAAGAGCAAATTCCATTGAACCGCATAAACAGACTCAACAATTATCCGTAGAGTTAACACATGGTAAAAAAGCATTGAGCCTAAATCCCAATGCTTTTGCTGACTCAATGTTTTTACTGACTCAATGTTTTTACTGACTCAATGTTTTTACTGACTCAATGTTTTTACTGACTCAATGTTTTTGCTAAAGAGGCACTTACTGTTCTGTTCTTATCGAGTAATTGCGTTAAGTATTTCAGCCAATCGAATTCCAGCTTGCTGTAGTCGTTCTTGAATAATGGCTTTGTTTTTCTGAGCGTAATCTTTTCGCAACGGCGGTAGATTTTTAACATCCTTATAAATCACCAGAACCTGATCATAGGATTCACTGGCCCACTGTTCTGGACTTAGGCTTTTCCGCCAATCTCTTTTTTCATCAGTATTTATGGATTGATTGAGGCGCTTTGCCGATTTTTTCCACTTTTTAAATCCGTTTTGTTCAACCAACCAAGTATCCCAAACGGCGTGTAAGTTACTTTCAACTAAGTGATCTGAATGGATATGTTCAGCAACCATGACCTGAATTTTGTTGCCACCCCAGTCTTCTGAATAACTCACATGCAAAGGCTGATGTATGTCGCCAACAAAATGACCAAGCAATAAGAGCGCTTGAGCTTGATCACCGGATTGGGTGTTTAACGCTTTGATATTGTCGTGAATGGCTCTGGTCACGCAGGATTTTTGCCCACAAATTTGGTTATCTTCGCTGAATTTTTTGGCATCTTTGGGCACGTTTACGTAGTGCATTGGCCCCAAATAATCGTACTGATGATCACTGCGAATTTGATCGGCCCAATTACAAGATTGCGCAAAGGTCTCAAAACCTTTTTCTTTATACAGCGGTTTAATCCATTCTTGCGTAGTCGAGTCTAGGTTCTGCCAGGCGATTTCGCAGACAATGGCGTGCCCGGAGGCTCCCCATGCCAGTACTGAATGACTGTGCAATGCTGCTGAAGCAACGGCACATAAGCTCAAGATGGATAAAACCGAGCGATGAAGTTTCATGGCAGGAATCTCTCAATGAATTTAGCGCTAAAAATGTAATCTAGTGAAAACGAACAGATACAAAAAAACCCGCAACAGCGGGTTTTTTTAGCACAAAGAAGATGACGATATTATTATTCGTCAGCTGCTGGCGCTTCTTCTTTTGGCTCTGGTTTTTCCAAGGTTTCTTTAATAGAAAGCTTGATACGACCACGGTTATCGATATCCATACACTTAACGATAACTTTTTGGCCTTCTTGCAAGTAGTCAGAAACGTTATTTACACGTTCATGAGCAATTTGCGAGATGTGAACCAAACCGTCTTTACCTGGCAAGAAGTTAACGAACGCACCAAAGTCTACGATACGTACCACAGTACCTTCGTAGGTTGCGCCAATTTCTGCTTCTGCGGTAATTTCTTGAATACGCTCAAGCGCACGTTGTAAAGAGTCGCCCTCACCGTAAATCTTAACGGTACCATCGTCTTCGATATCCACAGACGCACCGGTTTCTTCGGTAATAGAACGGATGGTTGCACCGCCTTTACCAATGATGTCGCGAATCTTATCAGGATCAACTTTGATGGTTTCAATACGTGGCGCACTAGACGCTACTTGACCGCGAGATTCAGAGATCACTTTGTTCATTTCAGCAAGAATGTGCAAGCGCGCATCCATTGCTTGTTTCAAAGCGATTTCCATAATTTCTTCGGTGATACCTTCAATCTTGATATCCATTTGCAGAGCAGTAACACCGTTGGCGGTACCCGCTACTTTAAAGTCCATGTCACCAAGGTGGTCTTCATCACCTAAGATATCGGTAAGAACTGCGAACTGCTCGCCTTCTTTAACCAAGCCCATAGCAATACCAGCAACCGGTGCTTTAAGCGGTACACCTGCGTCCATAAGCGCAAGGCTTGAACCACACACAGATGCCATAGAGCTTGAACCGTTAGATTCGGTAATTTCACTCACAACGCGCATGGCGTACGGGAATTGCTCTTCGGTTGGAAGAACCGCAGCAACACCGCGACGTGCTAAACGACCGTGGCCGATTTCACGACGACCAGTTGCGCCCATACGACCTGCTTCACCCACTGAGTAAGGAGGGAAATTGTAGTGCAACATGAAGTTGTCACGACGCTCGCCTTCGAGTGAGTCAATGATTTGTGAATCGCGAGAAGAACCTAGAGTAGCAACAACCAAGGCTTGGGTTTCGCCACGAGTAAACAAAGCAGAACCATGTACTTTTGGCAATACGCCAACTTCTACCGCAATTGGACGAACGGTTTTGTTATCGCGACCATCAATACGAGGCTGGCCAGCAACAACCGCTGAACGAACGGTGTTTTTCTCTAGTTTGGCAAATTCGCCTTTAACATCGTCAGCCGAGAATTCGCTGCCTTCGATAGCGATTTGCGCGATGGCTTGAGTACGAAGTTCGTCTAGCTTTTTGTAACGTTCTTGCTTATCGGTAATACGGTAAGCTTCTGCAATAGCTTCAGCCATTGCACCGGCAACCGCTTCTTTAAGCGCTACGTTAGTTTCTGGAGCAGACCACTCCCAACGCTCTTTGCCAGCGTCACGAGCCAATTCTTCCACCGCCGCAATGATGACTTGCATTTCTTGGTGAGCAAATAATACCGCACCCAACATGATGTCTTCAGGAAGCTCATTAGCTTCTGATTCAACCATCAATACCGCGTCTTTGGTGCCAGCAACAACCATGTCTAACTCAGAGGTAGCAATCGCTGCGTAAGTTGGGTTAAGCAAGTAGCCGTCTTCTTGAGTGTAGCCAACACGTGCCGCACCAATTGGACCATTAAATGGCACACCCGAAATAGCCAATGCCGCAGAAGTACCAATCATTGCAGCGATGTCTGGGTCTACGTTTTTATCAGCAGACAAAACAGTACATACTACTTGTACTTCGTTGAAAAAACCTTCTGGGAAAAGCGGACGAATTGGACGATCAATAAGACGAGAAGTTAGCGTTTCTTTTTCACTTGGGCGGCCTTCACGCTTGAAAAAACCACCAGGAATCTTACCAGCTGCGTATGCTTTTTCTTGATAATGCACAGATAGAGGGAAAAAGTCTTGGCCCTCTGAGGCTTTCTTGGCACCAACCACGGTGCACAATACCGACGTGTCGCCAACTGTGGCGACGACTGCACCTGACGCCTGACGAGCTATTCGTCCGGTTTCTAATGTCACGGTGTCATTGCCGTATTGAAATGTTTTTATTACAGGATTCACGACAATATCCTTATGATTTATACGACTTTTCGATTCGAAAATAGACAGAAAATACGAGGAACCGAAAAGATCGGAGAACTGAGATAACAAAGTGCCCGCTCATGCGGGCACTTTGAAGTAGGTTTAGCGGCGTAGACCCAATTTTTGGATCAATGCAGCATAACGATTGACATCTTTCTTTTTAAGATAATCAAGTAACTTACGGCGCTGGTTAACCATGCGGATCAAACCACGACGAGAATGGTGGTCTTGTTTGTGATCAGCGAAGTGACCTTGAAGTTTGTTGATGTTTGCAGTTAGCAAAGCAACTTGTACTTCAGGGGAGCCAGTATCGGTCTCAGAAGTTGCGTGTTCTTTAACGATAGCCGCTTTTTCTTGAGCACTCAGTGCCATAGGTATTTCCTCTTAATTAATTTAAAATATGCCGTATGATCGGCTATACGATCAACCTTCTAAGGCCTGCCCGCGCATATTTACAGACAGGTCTGAGAACCGAAAACTACTATAGCTAGTACATGAGTTTGCGATTCTAATGAGGCGAACCTCATGTTCTTTAGGATTCTAGACAAACATTCGCCCAAAGGGCGCATATTTATTCAGAAATTTCCCAGAAAGGCAACTTTTCCACGAAAATTAGCCTTTATTTATTGGTTTTTTACTGTTGGTTTTTACGGTTAAAGCACATAAACCTGTGCCTTAAAGTTTATTTAGTCGATAACAACCAGTCTTTTGGGTTGCACACGAGAACCTTCGGTAATCGCGCCTAAACCTAAGAATGTACCCTCGGCTGAAAACACTCGCACATCCGTAGCGACCGCAAGCTCAGAAAAATCTGCACTAAACACCGAATTACCATGAGAGAAGTATTTTTCACTCTCTGCGGGTATTATCACCGACGGCAAACTGGCAACCGGAGAATCAACAGGTGCGAGTAGTTCATCGGATTTTGCTGAAAACATCTGCCAAAGCGCTTCTTTCGAAAGCTCTTCTGGCTGATCGTCAGGTAACCATTCCTGCAGCTGCTCTAAAGTGACACACTGATCCAAAAAATAAGGACCAGCTTGGGTTCGTCTCAACTGCGTGACTGTAGCACCAACACCCAAAGCAAAACCCAAATCGAGCGCAAGGCTGCGAATATAGGTGCCTTTGGAGCAAAAAACGTCAACATCGATTTCTGGCTGCGGACCACTTCGAAAGTTCAACAATCGGTATTCGTAGATTTCTACCGATCGCGGTTTACGCTCGATTTCAACACCACTGCGCGCCAGCTTATAAAGAGGCTGGCCTTGGTGTTTTAATGCTGAGAACATCGGCGGTACCTGTTCAATGCAACCACGAAAATTCTCAATCGCGTTTTCTATTTGCTCAAGGGTAATGTGCGACGCGTCCTGATCGACAACGACTGGGGCGTCCATATCGCCACTTTCGGTCTCAAGCCCAAGTCGAAAAGTCGCCTGATAGCGCTTATCCGAATCGAGTAAAAACTGAGAAAATTTGGTCGCTTCACCAAAGCACAACGGCAAAACACCACTTGCTAAAGGATCAAGAGCACCGGTATGCCCGGCTTTTTGTGCCCTTAATAGATATTTTGCTTTTTGCAGAGCCTGATTTGAGGATAACCCCAAAGGCTTGTCGAGCAGTAAGACCCCGTGTATGGGAAATCGTACACGGGATTTTTTCTTTTCAACCATAACTTAGCTTTCAGACTCGTCCGAATGATTAGCTCGATCAGAGGCAATAGCTTGATCGATCAAACGTGATAATGCCTGACCACGAGTAGAAGTTTCGTCATAGATGAACTGCAAGCGTGGCGTAATGCGAGTATCGAGCTCTCGCGCCAGTAATGTGCGCAAAAAGCCGGAGGCTTTATTAAGCGCCGCCACCGCTGCTTTACGCTCGTCTTCCGACTCGCGGTCAACAATGGTGACATACACTTTTGCCAATGAAAGGTCGCGAGTTACCACGACCTCATTGATATTAACCATTCCAACACGAGGATCACGAACCTGGTCGCGTACTGCAACGGCCAGGATTCGCATAATGGCATCGCCTAGGCGATCCGTTCTTTTAAAGTCTTTTGGCATAGTTTCTCAAATTAGGTTAACGATTATTAAAGCTCACGAGCAACTTCTTTTACATCGTAGACCTCAATTTGATCGCCGACCTTAACATCGTAATCTTTTACGCCAATACCACATTCAACACCGTTACGAACTTCGTTGACATCGTCTTTAAAGCGACGCAACGACTCAAGCTCACCTTCAAAGATTACTACGTTATCGCGCAATACACGGATTGGCTTAGAGCGATAAACCGTACCTTCGGTAACCATACATCCGGCCACTTGACCAAATTTTGGTGAACGGAAGACTTCGCGCACATCGGCAATACCAACAATCTCTTCAATGCGTTCTGGTGCCAACATACCGGCAAGCGCAGATCTCACATCATCAAGAAGCTGATAAATAATGCTGTAGTAACGAATTTCAACCGAAGAATCTTCAGCCAAAGTACGTGTTGCAGTACCCGCACGAACGTTAAAGCCAAGTACAACCGCACCGGAGGTTACCGCAAGGTTGATGTCGTTTTCAGTGATTCCACCAATGCCCGAAGACACGATGTTCACTTGAACTTCATCGTTACCGATATCCATTAGTGCAGCGGTGATTGCTTCTAAAGAACCACGAACGTCAGCTTTAAGCACAACAGGAAGAACTTTCTTCTCATTGCCGCTCATGTTAGCGAACATGTTTTCAAGTTTCGCCGCTTGTTGACGTTGAAGTTTCTCTTGATGCTCACGGTCTGAGCGCTGTGAAGCCACTTCACGAGCTTTACGCTCATCCGATACAACAATAAAGTCATCGCCCGCATCTGGTGGTGCATCTAAACCTAATATTTCTACTGGCGAAGATGGACCTGCTTTTTCAACGGATTGACCAAATTCATCGGTCATTGCACGAACACGACCAAAGCTTTGACCCGCCAACAAGATGTCGCCGCGTTTCAACTCGCCGTTTTGAACCAGCACAGTCGCCACAACACCGCGACCACGATCCATACGGGATTCGATAACAACACCGCTTGCCGGTACGTTAACTTGAGCAGAAAGCTCTA
This sequence comes from Sessilibacter sp. MAH1, assembly GCF_054658315.1. Lineage (NCBI taxonomy): Bacteria > Pseudomonadati > Pseudomonadota > Gammaproteobacteria > Cellvibrionales > Cellvibrionaceae > Sessilibacter > Sessilibacter sp. MAH1. The sequence continues at coordinate 256,638 of NZ_BAAGIC010000003.1, read as the reverse complement.
GTAATTCAGCCTGTAGTGAAACCGCTTCCAATAGCTCATCGATACCTTCACCAGTATGTGCCGATACGTTGATGAACTGAGTGTCACCACCCCATTCTTCCGGAATTACCTCAAGCTGAGTCAATTCATGACGAACGCGATCGGGATCAGCTTCGTGCTTATCGATCTTGTTAACGGCAACAACAATAGGTACACCGGCAGCTTTGGAGTGTTCTACAGCTTCGCGAGTTTGCGGCATTACACCGTCATCGGCTGCAACCACTAGAATTACTACGTCGGTACACTGGGCACCGCGAGCACGCATTGCAGTAAATGCGGCGTGTCCGGGAGTATCTAGGAATGCAATTTCGCCTTGACCGGTCTTCACTCGGTAAGCACCGATGTGCTGTGTAATACCACCCGCTTCGCCCGAGGCTACCTTGGCGTTACGAATGTAATCCAATAGCGATGTTTTACCGTGGTCAACGTGCCCCATTACGGTTACCACAGGTGCACGATTTACGGTTTCACCTTCAGCTTGGGTTACCGATTCAATCAAATCGTCTTCCATCTGGGTGTCGCTAACGTATTTAACCTTGTGGCCCATCTCCCCAACGATCAGCTCGGCAGTATCGCGGTCGATAGCTTGGTTTACGGTGGCCATGATGCCCATTTTCATGAGCTGCTTAATGACCTCGCCTGCCTTGATAGACATTTTTTGGGCAAGGTCGGATACAATGATGGTATCCCCAACTTCTACTTCATGCACAATTTTCGTGGTTGGCTTCTTAAATCCGTGTTTATTTTTAATCTTGAGAGTCGCTTTTGAACGTCTACGCGCTTGCGCATCGGCATCATCATCGTCATCGTCAAAATCGAGAAGTTTCTTAAGGTTGGTCTTTTTCGGACCTAAGCCTTTAGGCTTGGTAGCACCTTTACCTGCCTTCTTAACGTGTTTTGGTTCATCATCGTCATCTTCATCGTCTTGATGACGCTTCTTAGCCACAGGTTTAACATGAGCAACTTCGGTTTTGGGCTTTTCTTTACCCGCCGTCTTTTTCTCTTTTTCAGTCTTCTCTGCTTCTAGAACACGTTTTTTCTCTTCAAGCACAGCCTCTGCTTTTTCTTCATCGACTTTGCGCTGACGCATGGCGGCAAGACGACGCTCTTCGAAGTCGTCTAATGTAAATGACTTACGAGGCTCAATTGCTTCAGATTCGGTAGTTTCAACCGTATTTTCGGCTTCAGTTTCACCGTTATCAGAGGCAGGTTCGTCATCGGATACACCTTCATCTGCCGCTACTGATTCCGCAGCCACAGTTTCTGGTACTTCTTCGACAACTGCTTTCGGTTCTTCAACCACAGTCTCAACTGATGCTTCTTCAGCAACAACGGTTACTGAAACTTCTGGTTGATCTACGGCTTCTGTGGATGTTTCAACAGTAGATTCTTCAGCAACATCAATATTTGCATCTGCTTCTGATTGCAATTCTTCTGCGCTAACTTCGCCGTCAGACAATGTGTCTTCTTGCTCAAGTTCTGGATCACGCTTCACGTAGGTACGTTTTTTACGCACTTCAACATTGACGGTTTTACGGTTACCCGCTTTTAACGTCGTCGTTGTTTTACGCTTTAACGTAATTTTTCGTGGTGCTTCACTAGCATCACCATGACTACTTTTTAAGAAAGACAGAAGTTTCTGTTTTTCGTCGTCAGATACCAATGAATCAGGACTTTCATGATCTAGACCAGCGTCTTTCATTTGGCTCAGCAGGCGTTCCACTGAGGCACCTACTGACTTGGCGAGTTCGCTTACTGTTACTTCGGCCATTATCACTCCTCAGTTTTTAATTATTTTCGCCGTCTGAGCCTGAGAACCAAGGCTCTCTCGCTTTCATAATCAATGCGGCGGCACGTTCTTCGTCAATCCCGTCGATATCTAACAACTCATCTACAGCAAGTTCTGCCAAGTCATCCATAGTGGTGACTCCGCGGCTCGCCAAGGTGAAGGCAAGATGTCTTTCCATGCCTTCCATATTTAATAGATCGTCGGCAGGTTCGGCATTTTCCAATTGTTCTTCAGACGCAAGTGCTTGGGTAAGCAATGCATCTTTTGCTCGCGCACGTAGCTCTTCTGCAATGTCTTCATCGAAACCTTCGATGGAAAGCATTTCATCAAGCGGTACGTAGGCGATTTCCTCCAAGGAGGTAAATCCTTCTTCAACAAGAACTTCAGCGATATCTTCGTCGATATCCAGCGCTTGCATGAAGGTTTCCATGTAGCTGCCTGTTTCTTCTTGTTGTTTTTCTTTCCACGCTTCTAGGCTAAGTACGTTAATTTCCCAGCCGGTTAATTCGCCGGCAAGGCGTACGTTTTGACCACCCCGGCCAATTGCCATAGCAAGATTGTCTTCTTGTACAGCCACATCCATTGAATGGGTGTCTTCATCAACCACAATGGATTCGATTTCAGCAGGAGCCATGGCGTTGATTACGAACTGAGCTGGGTTTTCGTCCCACAGAACAATATCAACACGCTCATTACCCAATTCGTTAGATACCGCCTGTACACGTGAACCGCGCATACCAACACAAGCACCCACAGGATCGATTCGGCCGTCGTTGGTCGCAACGGCAATCTTAGCGCGAGAGCCTGGGTCGCGAGCAGCGCTTTTAAGTTCGATAACCTCTTCGGCAATTTCTGGCACTTCAATGCGGAACAGTTCGGTCAGCATTTCTGGGCAGGCACGGCTTAAGAAAAGTTGTGGGCCACGAGACTCGGTACGAATCTCTTTCAGAATGGCGCGAACACGATCGCCAACGCGGAAAATCTCACGGCCAACCAACTGATCACGTGGCATCAAGCCTTCAGCATTGTTACCCAGATCAATAATGATGTTGTCACGTGTTACCTTTTTAACGCTGCCGTTAACCAGTTCGCCCACTCGGCTTCGGTACTCATCAACCACCTGAGCACGCTCGGCTTCACGAACTTTTTGTACAATAACTTGCTTAGCTGTTTGCGCAGCGATTCGTCCAAAACCAACGTTTTCAACGAGCTCGCGATAAACATCGCCAGCAACAAGATTGGTATCTTTTTCGTGCGCTTCTTCTAAGGTGAATTGGGTACCAAGTTCCGCGAGAGTATCGTCGTCCACAACTTCCCAACTACGATAGGTCACATAGTCGCCAGTTTTTCGGTCAATAGTCACTTGGATGGTGGAGTCTTCGTCGTATCGCTTTTTCGTAGCTGTCGCCAAGGCGACTTCAATAGCTTCGAATATCAAGCCTTTATCGACACCCTTTTCGTTGGATACCGCATCGGCAACCAGTAGGATTTCTTTGTTCATTCTTGCCTCTTTCACTCCACCCCTAGAACTGGGGAACAATTGTGGCTTTGTCTATGGAACTCATCGGTAGTAGATACTCCTCATCACCCATGAAAATGACTACATCTTCATCTTCTACCGCGCGGATTTGCCCTTTTATTTTACGTTTGCCTTCAAACGCCACTCGAAGGCGAATACTCACCTGCTCACCGATATATCGCTGGAACTGTTCTATTGTGAAAAGTGTGCGATCGGCACCAGGAGAGGAAACTTCTAAAGTGTATTGGCCGGTTATAGGGTCTTCTACGTCCAACACACTGCTGAGTTGTCGGCTAACACGCTCACAGTCTTCAAGGTTGACACCAGCTTCTTTTTCGATGAAAACGCGCAGTAGGGTATGGCGACCTTGGGAGATGTATTCGATTCCCCAAAGCTCACACTCCAGAGCCTCGATTGAAGGCCGTAAAAGTTCGGTTAACTGTTCAAGTCTTGCTGACATATTCGTGTTTTGGTCACTCTCCGATAACACAATCAATGATCGTTAGTAAAAATTAACCGGCTCTAGAAAACAAAAAAGGGCCCAAGGCCCATTTACTGTTCCCGGATAACCGGGATGATCATAAATATGAAAAAGCCCCTAGAGTATTGAGGGGCCTTTTCGTATTCCTGACCACTGCTGCGTTGCATAACAACTGACAACCAACGTAATTAGCACATGACAGATGCCACATCCCTAACAAACTGATGAACAAATATCATCAGGAAAAATTCTAAGCACTGGCTCAATTCATTCGGTAAAACCGAAGATGCAGCCACCATTTGTAGCACGTTACTATCACTGCCTGCTGAATCTTGTCGGATAAAATCCAGACATTTACGTTCAATCTAATTCAGCAACCATCAGTGAAGCGCTTACCCAGTTTTTGTATATGCATAATGCCTCAAAGGATAAACATTGAGCAGTTAAGCAAAAAAATCAAGGGTATAAACAAAAGTCAGTTGCGTCCGACTTGGAACACATCACTTTGGAGGGAGCCCATGCTAACGGGCGCGGATTATAACGACCCTGACGCGGTTATTCAAGTGAACCGCTAAAATAGAAGCAGATAATCTGAGCGAGGCCTCAACATAGAGCCCTAATTTAGACAAAAGCGGAACCGATTTTTGTCGGGACTTTCTGGTTGCAATTAAAAGCACACCGATTAATGATTTCATTCAAACCTATGGCCTAGGCCGCACATTCACTTATGCTTAGGAGCATTTATGACCTTCACTGCATGTATTACCGGTGCAACTTCTGGCTTTGGTAAGGCAACTGCTGAAAAATTTGCAAACCAAGGCTGGCACCTTTTGCTCATTGGCCGACGAGAAGACCGCCTAGAGGCCCTGAAAGCCGAGTTAAGCGAAAAAACCTGCGTTGAAACCATCGCGTTAGATGTGCGCGACACCGAACAGGTTATCTCGGCATTATCGACCTACCCAACAACCTTGGCGCCGCTCAAGGTCTTGGTTAACAACGCAGGCCTCGCCTTGGGCACATCACCGGCGGTTGAATGCGACTTAGCGCAGTGGCATCAGATGATTGATACCAACACCAAAGGTTTGGTCACCATAACGCACACGCTCTTGCCGCGCTTAATTGAATTTGGCGCGGGCGCGAGCATCTTCAATATTGGCTCTGTTGCGGGTACCTACCCTTACCCGGGTGGCAACGTGTATTGCGGAACCAAAGCGTTTGTTGAGCAATTCTCAAAAGCCATCCGCTGTGACTTGTTAGGAACCGGCGTACGTGTAACCAACATTGCACCGGGCATGGCAGAAAGTGAATTTACCTTGGTACGCACTGGCGGAAATCAACAAGCCCACGATAATTTGTACGAAGGTGCCAATCCCATTCAGCCAGAGGATATTGCAGATACGTTATGGTGGCTGGCAAATATGCCCGATCACCTAAATGTGAATAACTTTGAAATTATGCCGGTCAGGCAAGCGTGGAGTCCTTTTGCGGTACACCGAGAAAAATAATCTCATACCGCTAACACCTCTCATACCAATAAACATCAAGAATGAGTAATTCGTGGAGGGCTTGCGCAAAAGCCCTCGTTTTATCGTCAGTAAAATCTATCAGCGGATCTTTCTGAAAACCCCTAAGGATCTTTCTGACAACCCCTAAAAAGAACACTCTCACTGGAAAGTAAGACGCACGAGATTAGTTACTTTGAAACCCATTCCCCCTACCTTTCTAGAGCAAGTATTGAATCAATATCACCGTGCTCAATACTAGGCTCACGACCACAAAAGCAAATAAAAAATTACCAACAACTTTGTTAGCATCAACACACAAGGGTTACGGCGATAAAAAACCGCCCAAAATACCTGTGCTCATAGCAATCACAAAAATAACGGAGTTATTAATCCATAAAAATACGTCTGCAAGCTAAGCACACTGCAAGGGCAATGATAAAAGCACAACATAACCAAGGAAACTCTAGGTTAATCAGAGTTTCCTATAAATCAGACAACGGATTTACAGCAAAAATACTGTCATCAAAGTGATCAAGAATAATTTGCTTAGATACATCCTGGATTCGTGACGGTTCGAATTTCGGCGTCTTGTCTTTATCCACAAGCAAGGCCCTCACACCTTCAGCAAAGTCTTTAAAACGCATACAGTTTGCGGCAACAACCCACTCCATTTGAAAAACTTCTTTCAGCGATAAATACTTTGCTCGATGCAATAATTCGGGAACCAGAGCGGCGGTAACGGGGCAACCGTTTTTGAGGGTTAATGCAGCGGATTGCAACCAAGGATCGTCACCGGAATAATCGGTGATAGTTTGATAAATCTCAGCCAAATTAACACCGGATGTTAACTCCTGAATTTGATCAAAATGCTCTTTTAACAACGATTTTGGGCAATTAGAACTGGTATTGCTGAGCTTTATTAAAATTTTTGAAATAACTTCGACAAAATTATTTTGCGAATACCAATCGGCCACAACCAGAGCCTCGACAAACTCTTCCCACTGCTCATGATTCAAAAAATGATCAGCCAAACCAACATATAAAGTATCTGCCGCGTTAATTGGTACACCGGTTAAGGCTAAAAATAATCCAATACGGCCAGGCATACGATTCAAAAACCAACTGGCACCAACATCCGGAAATAAACCAATGGTAATTTCGGGCATCGCCAACCGTGTTTTTTCGGTAACCACTCGATGACTCGCGCCAGCCAATAAACCCAAACCACCACCCATAACCACACCATGACCCCAGACGATAATGGGTTTTGGATAGGTATGAATGGTGTAGTCAAGGCGGTATTCATTGGCGAAAAACTGTGCGGCCTTACCGTCGTCTTCAAGACTTGAACGACGCAGCTCAACCACATCACCCCCAGCGCAAAAACCGCGATCACCCTCGCCTCGCAAAACAATGCAAGCAATGGCGGGATCATTACGCCAAGCCATGAGCTGAGGAAGTAAAAGAGAAACCATATCGGACGAAAGCGCATTAATGGTCTTGGGCGCATTAAGTGTTGCGATGGCTATTTTGTAGCTCGCCGATGATGCAAGCTCTTCAAATAAAACGGAAGGTTGTACACTGGATGACATAGCCGCCTCTTTATTATTAATTTTAGGATCGGTATTTTAAATACACAGAACCAGCGATGTAGTAACGACTCATCTTAGAGAGATTTAATAACGGCGTAATCTGGACGATAGTCGCACATGAGCAACAAATTAATAATAACGGCGAGGGTTATAATTACTGCTTATTGCAGCAATAACCTAAACACCCCAATCAACCGTTAGATATAAATAGTGGAATACTATAAGAAACTTATGGAAGCCTCTGATGAACTCAACCGAGAATTAATCAGAGGACAAGAGAGATAAATATGAACGCTAATTTTTGCGATTCAATAAATTCACGAGTAGGTTAATTAGAGGAAACTCTGATTAACCTAGAGTTTCTCGCGACACAAGGATGTGTCGCCAATTTCAAGAACTGTAAGTGATTGAAATTGTGAAGAAATTGGAAATCACATTTTCAATTTCTGCCCTCTGATTAAATCAAGGATGAGTTAATCAGAGGTTCCTAGAATTTGTTACAGCAAGTTTTTTGCGTGAAACTTAATGTGCTCACCAATAAAACTGGCAATAAAAAAGTAGCTATGATCATAGCCGGGCTGCATACGAATCGACATTGGAAATTGAGCATGCTCAGCCGCCTCAATAAGCAGCGGTGTTTTTAATTGCTCTTCTAAAAAATTATCAGCATCACCTTGATCAATCAACACCGGCAATCGCGCCTCGACTTTAGAAACCAGCGCCACCGTATCGTATTCCTGCCATTTGGATTTGTCTTTGCCTAAATACAAAGACAAGGCTTTTTGTCCCCACGGACATTCGATAGGCGAACAAATTGGCGAAAAAGCCGATACCGAGCGAAATACTTCTGGATTTTTAAGTGCAATCGTAAGCGCACCGTGACCACCCATTGAGTGTCCAGAAATTGAGGTTAAATCGCTATTAATTGGAAAGTTTGCAGCAATCAACTGTGGTAGTTCTCGAACGATGTAGTCATACATTCGATAATTTTTCGCCCAGGGTTCTTCAGTAGCATTCACATAGAAACTCGCACCCAGACCAAAATCGTAGGCTTTTTCAGGATCATCGGGAATGTCGTCACCACGCGGACTGGTATCCGGCGCGACAATCGCAATACCAAAATCCGTAGCATACTGTTGCGCACCGGCTTTGGTGACAAAGTTTTCATCGGTACAGGTTAATCCAGACAACCAATACAACACTGGCACAGAACCTTCTCGCGACTGCGGCGGCAAGAAAATTGAAAATGTCATCTCGCATTGCAAGGTTTCAGAAAAGTGTCGGTAGCGTAATTGCTCACCGTCAAAACACTTAAATGAACTTATTTTTGAAATATTCAAATTTCTTCCCCTAAAGAAGGCCGCGACAGCAGCTTAATGAACCTGGTCTGCACTTAGTACTTATGACGAAGGGATAATTCCATAACCCATATATTCACGAACCAACATAAGAGCTTCTGATTAACTCATCTACCATTTGGCCAGAGCACAGAAGCGGACAATGCAATTTTAAATTTCTTAAAAATATCATCCGCCTATCGCTTTTATGTAAATGAACAGCGTCAATTATCCGAAACCTTGGCTGGTAATTAATTATGCGCAATTTACTAGCCAAGGTTTATCACCTCGCCATTGAATTCCGTATTTATTCGATTAATTACGACTTAATAAAGAACAACCGAGCGAATACTTTCACCGGAATGCATTAAATCGAAGGCTTTGTTGATGTCATTTAGTGGCATTGTGTGAGTAATTAATTCATCGATATTAATTTTACCTTCCATGTACCAATCAACAATTTTAGGCACATCGGTACGACCTCTTGCACCGCCAAATGCAGTACCACGCCACGATCGGCCAGTAACCAATTGGAATGGACGAGTGCTAATTTCTTGGCCAGCGCCAGCAACACCAACAATACAACTCTCGCCCCAGCCTTTGTGGCAGCATTCAAGCGCTTGTCGCATAACTTGAACATTACCAATACATTCAAAGCTGTAATCAACACCGCCGCCGGTCATTTGCACGATATGATCAACAACGTTATCAACCTCTTTAGGGTTAACGAAATCGGTCATACCAAAACGTTTCGCCAATTCAACCTTTGAAGGATTAATATCAACACCAATAATGCGTGTTGCACCAACCATCTTCGCGCCTTGGATAACATTCAAACCAATGCCACCTAAACCGAACACAGCAACCGTTGAACCCGGTTCAACTTTCATGGTGAACGCTACCGCACCAATGCCCGTAGTTACGCCACAACCGATGTAACAGATTTTATCGAAAGGAGCATCTTCACGAACTTTAGCTAAGGCAATTTCGGGTAAAACTGTGTAGTTAGAAAAGGTAGAGCAACCCATGTAATGCAAAATGGGTTTGCCATCAAGGGAAAAACGGCTGGTGCCATCGGGCATTAGACCCTGCCCTTGAGTAGAACGAATCGACTGGCAGAGGTTGGTTTTAGGATGCAAGCAATAGTCGCACTCTCGACACTCGGGTGTGTATAACGGAATTACATGATCGCCCGGCTTTAAACCTTTTACGCCGGGGCCTACGTCTACAACAACTCCGGCACCTTCGTGGCCTAAAATTGCCGGAAATGCACCTTCAGGATCGTCACCAGATAAGGTAAATGCGTCGGTATGACAAACACCAGTGGCTTTGATTTCAACTAAAACTTCACCAGCTTTTGGTCCTTGTAAATCAACCTCGACAATTTCTAAGGGTTTTCCGGACTCAAAAGCTACTGCGGCACGAGTTTTCATGGGCATTTCTCTTCTTGAATGATTTTACTTGTTCGTTTTTAGTAGATAATGAGATCATATCTGTTCCCGTGGAGCCTATAAACCAGATAAAAATCACAACACTGTTGCAACTGGAAAACAATAATAAAATTGATCGTCAAAGGATATGTTATGAGTCGCTGGGAAAGTATTGAAGCGTTTGTTGCCGTGGTAGAGATGAAAAGCTTCTCTAAAGCCGCTGAAAAACTCGGCGTATCTAAATCACACATAAGCCGCCAAATTAACCAACTCGAAAATCGACTGGATACGCAACTCTTAAACCGAACTACTCGCGCAGTCTCATTAACTGAGCTAGGGCAAACGTTTTATCCGACGTGCAAAGACATGCTAAACAGCTTGGATGAAGCCGAACGCGCTATTATTGAACAACAACACTCACCCAAGGGCTTGCTCAGAGTTAGCGTGGCAGGTCTATTTGCCGAGGAACACATCACTCCGGCGGCCATCAAATTTATGCAGCTAAATCCCAGCATCGAGATCGATATGGATTTCACTAATCGCGTGGTCGATGTCATTTCGGAAGGCTTTGATCTCGCTATTCGTTCCGGCACCTTACAAGACTCATCTTACATAGCCCGAAGAATCGCTCCGAGAAAACTGGTGGTGTGTGCCAGCCCAGATTACTTGTCACAACGCGGTCGCCCCAGTGATATTCACGCGCTGATCAATCACAACTGCTTAATGGGAACACTGCAAACTTGGCGTTTTAAAGAAAAAGGTAGGCACATTGACCTGAGGCTCAACGGTAACTGGCGATCCAATAACGGGCGTGCATTGGTTAAAGCCGCCGAAGCCGGAATGGGTGTAGTACAACTGCCGTCGTTTTATGTCGACCAGAGCATTGAAGCTGGTTTGTTGCAAACCATATTAAAAGAGAACAATCCAACCGATACGGGAACCTGGGCGGTTTATCCCAGCAACCGACACCTATCCCAAAAAGTGCGACTGTTTATCAACTTTTTAGCCGATGAATTTAAGAGCATGTAATACGTGTTCTACGCTATATCGAGACATAAAAAAGCCGAGTATTCACTCGGCTTTTTGGTCGCTAACCTAAGCTAACCTAAATAGGTAAACGCAACTGTTATTAACCTAGGTTTGCAGCAGCAAATTCCCAGTTAACAAGATTCCAGAATGCATCTAAGTAAGTAGGACGAGCATTGCGGTAATCGATGTAGTAAGCGTGTTCCCAAACATCAACGGTTAACAACGCGGTAACGCCTTCGTGAGTTAAAGGACAGCCAGCGTCGTCGGTGTTTAATATCGCTAAAGAGCCATCAGCATTTTTCACTAACCAAGTCCAGCCTGAGCCGAAATTGTTAATTGCGCTGTTGGTAAATTCTTCTTTGAATGCAGCAAAAGAACCCCATTTTGCAGTGATAGCGTCTGCAAGCGCGCCAGTTGGCTCACCGCCGCCATTCGGGCTTAGGCAGTTCCAGTAGAAAGTGTGGTTCCATACTTGCGCAGCATTATTGAACAAACCGCCAGTTGAAGTTTTGATGATTTCTTCTAAAGATTTAGAGGCGTTGTCGGTACCTTCGACCAAACCATTTAACTTAACCACATAAGTATTGTGGTGTTTGCCGTAATGGAACTCCAAAGTTTCTTCTGAAATGTGCGGGGCTAATGCGTCTTTCGCGTACGGTAAAGCTGGTAATTCAAATGCCATTGTTATGATTCCTTCGCTTGTTGGGTTGAATTCAACGCTACAGAGTTTTGGGCGAATACAAAAATTTCAAGGCTCGATGATCGATCAATTTAAAATAATCAACACCAATCAGCCCAGCCATCGATCAAACCAAAACCGGTAACATTGTACCATGCAGATATGTCTATCAAATTTCTTGCCACTCACAATAATGAACTTAATAACCGTCGTTAATTGACGGTAACTGAAATATTAAAGTGGCTCGAAAATGGGAAACTTTGATTAAGCCAGAGTTTCCAGTGACACAAGGATGTTTCGCTAATTTCAAGAACAGTAAGTAATTGAAATTGTGAAGAAATTGGAAATCGTATTTTCAATTTCTGTGCTCTGATTAAATCAGGAATGAGTTAATCAGAGGTGCCAACGATTAGATACAACACTAAAATAATAATATTGAACTGGTAAAAATAATCTTTTAATCGCGCTTATTATCGACGAATTCTAACCGCGTCTCTGCCACAGGATAAAAATGAACAACCGGTGTTGGCAAGCCATGTTCGTTAATAATGTGTACGTGGTTACGATCAAGATGTCGGGGATCAACCACGCCGCACGAGTGCGCGATAACACCCACTTCTTTTACAAGATTTTCAACGTAGTGGCACACACGGGTAGATTTTTCAAAAGGATCTAAGCCTTTTTGTAAATCTGGGTCGTGGGTGGTGATACCTGTGGGGCAGGTATTTTTATTACATTGCAAGGCTTGAATACATCCCAACGACAACATAAAACCACGCGCACTGACCACAAAATCAGCGCCCATCGCTAGGGCCCACGCGACTCGTCCGGGGTTTATCAATTTACCGCTGGCAACCACTTTAATACGCTTACGAAGACCACACTCAACCAAGGTATTTACCAATAATGGTAGACTGTGCTGAATAGGCAGCCCCATATAATCAATCAAACTTTGTGGTGCAGCGCCGGTACCGCCGTCGGCACTGTCTAGGGTAATAAAATCAGGAGCGAACTCTAAACCGCGCTGGTGAATGCGGCCAAAAAAACTCACCAACCAATCCGTCGTACCAAGCACCAATTTAAAACCTACGGGCTTTCCGGTTAGGCGACGAATACGCTCAATCATATCCAGCAAATCATCCACATTGCGAATATCAACGTGGCCGTTAGGACTAATGGAATCCTGCCCCTCGGGAATATGACGAATTTTTGCGATTTCTGGGCCGACTTTTTTGCCCGGTAAAATACCACCTTTACCCGGCTTTGCACCTTGGCTCAGCTTAATTTCGAACATTTTGACTTGTTCGTGAGCAGCAATCGCCAATAACTTCTCTTCGTTGAGTTTTCCTTCGGAGTCTTGCACTCCGTATTTTGCAGTGCCAATTTGAAATACAAGATCACAACCGCCTTCAAGGTGATAAGGTGACAAACCACCTTCACCGGTATTCATCCAAATACCGGCCTTGCGCGCACCACTTGATAAAGCCCTTACCGCGGGCTTAGACAAAGCGCCGTAACTCATCCCAGAGATATTAAAAAAGGATTTTGCGGCATAAGGCTGTCGAGCAAAACCTTCACCAATTACTACGGCATCAGTCTCAACGTGATCTTCAGCAATAGTAGGAAATAAACAGTTTAAAAAGATGAAATCGCCGGGATTATTTAACGGCCGAGTAGAACCAAAGGCCGCTGTTGAATCGATATTTTTTGCGGCGCGATACACCCACGAACGCTGGGCACGATTAAAGGGTAACTCTTCTCGATCTTGTGCAAAAAAGTATTGGCGGAAAAACTCACCAAGGTGCTCAAAGAAATAGCGAAATCGGCCAATAACAGGATAATTTCTGCGAATGGTATGTTGGCGCTGATTAATATCAGACCAGTACATAGCCGCCACCCACAATACAACCCCACCCACTAAAACAATAAAAATAACCGCACTGACACCCAATACCTCTAAGGTAAAGTCAGCAAACGTAAAATTATCCATAAAGCGCCCTACACTTTTAATCGCGTTTTAGCACATTCACCATCGTTTGGTATCTACTAAAATGCTCTGTGAAAAATCGTTCTTATAATGACCACACGCTGCCGAAATTATCCTCAAAATAACGACGCGCGATAACAGAATATAGGAAACTCAAACTGCATCAGAGTTTCCAGTACGACCATGTTTACCAATCGTCTTATTCTAAAGGAAGTCTTGATTAACCGATAATAAACTCTGAAGAGCCTAGAGTTTTCTACGATGCAAGAATGTGTCGCCAATTCCAAGAAAAGCAAGTGATTGCAACGTTAAAGACATTGGCATTCACATTTTCAATTTCTGTCGCTTGCTTAAATCACAGATGAGGAAACTCTGATTAACCTAGAGTTTCTCGCGACACAAGGATGTGTCGTCAATTTCAAGAACTGTAAGTGATTGAAATTGTGAAGAAATTGGAAATCACATTTTCAATTTCTGTCCTCTGATTAAATCAAGGATGAGTTAATCAGAGGTTCCATGAGTTAATCAGAGGTTCTTAAACGCTTATGCTGAAACATTATTTATTCGAGGTAAATAGAACGGAAATAGGCGCGCTAAACACCAACGGAATTTTATAGCGATCGATAAGATACTGAGCCAGCATAGGTACCAGCATACCAAAAGCAAACCCCAATAGAACGTGCACAATCACATCATCAATACCGAAGATTTTTTGCAAAATCACCCGAATACCGCTGCCTGTTAAGATGTGCATAACATAAATTGCCATGGACGAAGCACCCACAAACAACACCCATTTTTTAGGTTTACGGGCAAGACACATCGAAAGCGACACCACAAACAACATGGATACGAGAGTGAGAGCCAAAGACCAAGCCGTTCGCTCTGCGAAGGTTTTGTTTAACTCAAAATGATAAAAGCCTTGGAAAACAATAAACGCCATTGCCAAAGCTAAGGTAACTTTAAGATCGCCTAACCAATGGGTATTGGTTAGGCGTTTAAATCCAGCCCCCAACAAAAAGAAGCAAAAATACGACGAGAAGAAAATAGCCAGAATTCCCCAATTCGATGGCAAAGGCCGTAAAAATATCGCCAAAGAGAACAATAAAATAAGAATAAACGAAAACCGAAATTCTTTAAAAAACACAATCGAAGAGGCAACAAAAAAGAAAAATAACGCGTACAAAAACCAGAACTGGCCAAAAGGATGCGTTAATATCGACCAAAATGCACCGGAATCTGCCGGAGAATTCGCAAATCGCGCCAAGACCACAACAAAGGTTATTTGAATAAATGACCAGAGAAAATAAGGATAGGCTACCGTATCGACTTTATTCAGTAAAAAATCTTTTGCCCCACGCTTATTAAAAGAACCGAAGAAAAACAGTCCCGAAAGAAAAAAGAACAACGGCATGTGAAAACTGTAGACGATACTATCGGAGAGAAGAAAAAAACCTTCTGAAATCGACAAACCTGCGTCATAGACGCCTCGTATTACATGCCCATAAACCACCAAAGCAATACCAATTGCCTTGGCGTAATCGACCCAATAGTCCCTAGTCGCAGCGTCCGCCATTACTGACCTCAATTGTTTAATGTCTGTCGATCCTTTGATCGATAGTTTAGCGCAGAAACTTCTTTGCTAAAACGAGACCTTGTTAAACAAATACTAGTAAAAGCTACAATTTACATTATCGAATAATGAACGATCGATATAAAATATAAGACTGTCAACGATAAGCGTGCCTTACCAACTCGATCATTGCCTCATCCAAAAAAAAGACGCTCACAAGCGTCTTTTACAATTTATCCACAATATCAAGCAGTTATCTTTATATAAATCACGCACTCGGTTTAACCTTTCCAGAAACCTTAACGTATTCAAAGTGATGTGCCAAACTCATAAATCGTTATTCCAAACCTACCAACCACTCACCCAACTGTTCACGTTCGGCTTGAGTCATACCCGTCAAGTTGCCCAAAGGCATGTACTGGCTTTGAACAGATACCGCTAATATTCGATCCTTTAAAGCTACAATATGGTTTTTAGAATCCAAAACCAAGCCTGCTGGGGGCGCCACAAAACCCGGCTGGGAGGGCTCTAAGGAATGGCAACCGGAGCAATGCTGAGAAACGATATCCAAGGCAACTGCTTCTTGCTCTAAACGCATGTCTTCTGTTATTGCCGACGAATGATTAGCCGCAGCAACGGAATGACCAATATTAGGTTTGGCAAAATAAATAAGCGCCGCTATAAATGCTGCCGAAATAATCAAAATTTGTGGGCGTAGAACACCGCGATTTTTAAGATTAAAAAAGTGGCGAATATAAGCACTTAAGACACCCACTGCGACAATTAAAAACCAACCATACTCATGACTATATAAAATCGGGTAATGGTTAGAAATCATCAACAACACGACAGCAAGCGTAAAATAGTTGTTGTGCATAGAACGCTGTTTGGCAAAAGCGGCCTTTTTAGCGTCGGGCTCTTGACCCGATTCAATGGCTTTAATAAAGGCTTTTTGCGCAGGAACAATGCCAAAAAATACGTTGCCCGACATGAGCGTACCTATGGCAGCACCTACGTGTAAGGCAGCAGCGCGAGGCGAAAACAGTTGAAACGCGAGATAACTTAAGCCTAAAAAGAACAGCGACATAATGGCCGCAAATAACAGCCCTTTTGCCACTAACGGCGTGCGAATAAGAAGCTCATAAACCACCACCGTTGTGGCCAAAAAGCCAATACCGGCCAGCACTGCTTGAATTGGATCGGTAATTAAACCGTCTGGCATCACTAAATAGCTGCTTGCTTGACTGTAATAAACAATGGAAATTAATAAAAACCCCGACAACCACGTTGTGTAAGATTCCCATTTTACCCAGTGCAATACGTCGGGCATTTTTTCTGGGGCTAGATCGTATTTTTGAAATTCATAAATACCACCACCATGAATTACCCAAACATCACCTTTTATGCCTTTATCGGCTTTCCACTGCGGTGGTTTGCGTAAATTATTATCGATCCAAACGTATTTTAACGACGAGCCAATCCAAGCAACGGCCGCTAAAATGTGCAGCCACCGAAATGCTAAACTTAGCCAATCTAAAAGATAAGCAGACAAAATTTTTTCCTTTTTACAACAAAAAATACCACCAGCTAATGCAGAGCATTAAACCAAACTCTATAGAAAACTCTGATTAACAGAATTTCTTGCGACACAGGGATGTGTCGCCAATTTCAAAAACAATAAGTGATTGAAATTGTGAAGAAATTGGAAATCGCATTTTCAATCTCTGCCCTTTGATTAAATCATGGATGAGTTAATCAGAGGTTTCTATAGGCGTAAGTTAAAAGCTCTAAATTCCCTCAGCTGTAAACACACTTACCAGCAACATAGGTTTCGCTAATATTGCGGTCGTCACCAATAGTCATTAATAAAAATAATTTTTCGTGCAACTCATTACACAGCGACATTCTGTGCTTCATTAACGGTGTTGACTCAAAATCTAACACAATAAAATCCGCAATTTTATTCGTCTCAAAGTTACCGATATTTTGCTCAAGCTCAAGACATTCGGCATTACCCAAGGTTAACCAATAAAACGCCTCAAAGGGATGCAACGCGTAATCGTTTAATTGATTAACTTTGTAAGCTTCGGCCAAAGTTTGCAATTGGCAAAAACTGGTACCGGCGCCAACATCGGTGGCGATACTGGTCTTTACCGCAAAATCTTTTGCTTTTTGCAGTTCAAATAAACCGCTGCCTAAAAATAAATTCGAGGTTGGGCAGAAGGCAATTTTAGAATTTGTTTCAGACATGCGCGTTAATTCATCGTCTGATAAATGAATGCAATGCCCAAACACACTGCGACTGCCGAGCAAACCAAAACCGTCGTATACATCTAAATAATTTTTATACTGCGGATACAGCTCTTTAACCCACGCAATTTCACCGATATTTTCAGACAAATGCGTTTGCATATAAACGCTAGTGTTTTCTTGCAACAGCTTACCGGTGAAGGTTAATTGTTCGGGTGTTGAGGTTGGCGCAAAGCGCGGTGTTACCGTATACAACTGTCGGCCATTGCCGTGCCAGCGATCAATTAACGCTTGGCTTTGCTCGTATCCTGTAATAGGAGTATCACGCAATGCTTCTGGGCAATGCCTGTCCATCAACACTTTTCCGGCCAACATACAGGTGCCGTATTTTTGCGATGCCTGAAAAAAAGCATCCACCGAATGTTCGTGCACGGTACAGTAAACCATCGCCGTAGTCGTACCCGATGCAAGTAACTCTTGTACAAATACATCGGCAATTTGCTCGGCGTAGGCTTTATTGGAGAATTTCATTTCCGCCGGAAAGGTATAATTATTCAACCAGTCCAATAATTTTTCGCCGTAGCTGCCAATAATATTAATTTGCGGAAAATGAATATGGCTATCAATAAAACCCGGCATAATCCACTGGCCGGTTTTATCAATTAATTCAAATTCAATATTTTGCTGCTTGAGCTCGGCAAGTAGTGTTTCTGCGTGATCGAGCGCATAAATCTTGCCATCGCGAACAACCAATAAACCGTCGTCAAAAAAAACTACACCCTCACCAGTGACGGTGGGTGCTTTGGTGAAATGCAAAATGCTGGCTCGATACGCCTGCACTGCACCGCTATTGTTACTCATGAAAATTTCTCAGCTGCCACGATTGCTTAACTACCACGGTAAGTACTGTAACCGTGCGCGCTTAACAATAAAGGCACATGGTAGTGTTCATCAGTAGCATTTACTTGAAACGTAATACTGACCTGCGGATAAAAACTGGCCGAGTTTTCTCGCTCAAAATAATCTTGGGTTAAAAAAATTAACTGGTATAACCCTTCTTGAAATTCAAACTCAGAATTCCATTGGGTTATTCGTCCGTCGGCATTAGTCGTTGCTTCGCCAAGCAGGGACCATTGGTCACCATTTTGACGATATAAGCTAACGGCAACATCCGCCGCTGGACGACCCTTGTGGGTATCCAGAATGTGTGTAGTAATTGGTGCTCGTGAGGACATGACAGTTGTCTAAATTACGTAAGTGAATTAAATAAATAGGTGAATTAAATAAAGAGTGATTTAACAAGACAGCAGTTGCGCTAATCGTAATTGGGTAATTTTTTGTTGCTCGCCAGCACCGTTTTTTAATTCTTGCTCGCGAGTATTGATTATTCGTGAACGCAAAATAGCGAGCATTTCGTCGGCAGATTTACCACTGGCAAACACAATAAAAATAAAACCAAACTTATCAAAATATTGGTTATTTTCATCAAACAATGCTTTGATAGTTTCGTCGCTAGCGGCTGCAACCTGGCCCTGCTCTTTTGAGGCGGCACTGTATTTTTGTTTAAGCGCATTCATATCACCTATACGAGCGTGACCTAAAAACGCTTCTAATATTTCGGATTCTGTAGCAGTAGACCATAATTGCGCAGCACTAGATTGAACATCTTCGATGGACGCAAACGGACGAGCATCGACCATTTGCTGCGCCCAACGCTGGCAATGACAAACCTTAAATAGGGTTTCAAAAGCAGCAGCATCGTCTAGCTGATTAAAGCGCGTTAATGGGTTTTCTGTGCTCGGCGCACTAGAGGTTAAACTCACTCGTTATTGCTCCGGTTTTTAATCTTCATTAAATAAATTAGGTTCTAAACTCAGGCGAATTTGATGACCTTCTAAGGTACCTGCCTGATTTAAGCTGTTTTTAAGATCTTTCCAGGCAAGGCCACGACGATCGTGCACGGCTTGATTATCAATTTGTCGAAGTGCGATTAACTGCGCACAAATAGACACAGCAATTTCGATGGGTAATTTACCCTTAACCTGCGGAATACCAATTGGACAAACAAAGTGGTTTAAGTTGTCTTCCAAAATACCATCGCGCTGTAAGCGTTTAATAAAGCGTTGGGATTTTGTTTCTGAGCCAATCATACCCACAATGGCGAGATCATCGCGGAATAAACATTCTTTAGCGATCTCGTAATCCAAAACATGATCATGAGTCAAAATTAAAACATCGCAACCGCGCGGTAAATTAGCAACCGCTTGCTGAACATTGTCTAATGAAGCAGTTTTTACTTTAGATGTATCGACTTTTTGAATCAGTTCAGCGCGTTTATCGAACCAACTCACTTGACAGGGCATTCGCGATAAAATGGGAATTAACTGTTGGGCAACGTGACCGGCGCCAAATACGGCCAATTTCCAAGTATTTTCCGGAAAAACTTCGATCATCACACTCAGCTGGCCACCACAACATTGCTTGGCTTCAGCGGCTAGCGGAAATGCTTTAATGACGATTTCAGAGCAGTTATCTTGAATAAGTTCACGAGCCTGCTGAGTGATTAAATATTCAAGCTGGCCGCCGCCGATGGTGTCATAGGTTGCATCACTGGTGATAACCATCTTGGCGCCGGGCTCTCTGGGCGTTGAGCCAGATGCACCCAATACGGTGATCAAAGCAAACCCTTCACCGGACTCTTTGCAGTCTGCAATAGCTAAATACCAAGGGCGATTCACGATCAGCATCCTCAACAATAATCAGTACAAGTCAATATTGGAATCTGTGATTAACTGATTACGGATTTAATCAGAGATTCCAATTCATATTAATTTGGGTTACACCTATGGCGAAAGTTAACAACCACAAACGCTTATACAACCACTAACCCCAAAATGTCTTTTAACAAGCTCTGCTTAAAAGCAGTCTTTACTTAAAACCGCCCCGCTTAAAAACAATCTCGCTTAAAAACAGTCCCGCTTAAAAACAGTCCCGCTTAAATCGTCGATGAATTTATCGGTGCTTGTTTTTAATGAGTATAAACCCAGTCATTATGCATTTATGCTTGGTCTTTTGAAGCTGCAAACAATTTCGCATCTTCAATGGCTTTGAGTACTTTTTCTGGCGTTGCCGGTGGATCAAGTCGCGGCGCATACTGATAATTCGCAAAGCTTGCACAAGCATCGGCTAACGCACTCCAAACGCTAATCGCCAGCATGAGCGGTGGCTCACCCACGGCTTTCGAGTTAAACACGGTATCAACCGAGTTTTCGCGCTCATATAAGGCTATGTTAAATTCTCGCGGCACATCAAAGGCAGTCGGAATCTTGTAGCTTGCCGGTGAGTTCGACATAACACGGCCTTGATCGTCCCACAAAAGCTCTTCTGTGGTTAACCAGCCCATGCCTTGAATAAAAGCCCCTTCAATCTGGCCGATGTCTAAATCTGGATTCACCGACTTACCAACGTCGTGCAAAATATCGGTGCGCAGCACCTTATATTCGCCGGTAAAACTATCAACCAACACTTCTGAACAGGCCGCGCCATTGGCAAAATAGAAAAACGGATGGCCATGACCAGAATCACGGTCGTAATAAATTTTCGGTGTTTTATAAAATCCGTAAGCCATTAACGGCACACGACCTTTATAGGCCTGCAAACAAAAATCGGCGAAATTCAACACTTGCTCGCCCACAAAAACCTGATCGTTGCTAAAACTTACCGCGCTCACATCAACGTTATAGTGTTCGGCGGCGAAGGCCTTAAAGTTTTGCAGAATTTCTTGGCAGGCATTTTTTGCGGCATAGCCGTTTAAATCGGTACCCGATGACGCCGCCGTTGGCGATGTGTTTGCGACCTTATCGGTTCGTGTCGCGCTGACCTGAACGCGTTCAATATCAACACCAAATTCGTCGGCAACAATTTGTGCAATTTTAGTGTACAAACCTTGGCCCATTTCGGTACCACCGTGGTTCACTAAAATACTGCCATCGGTATAAACATGAACCAACGCACCGGCCTGATTTAAGTGCTGGGCGGTAAAAGAAATACCAAATTTAACCGGCGTTAATGCCAAGCCTTTTTTCACGAACGGATTAGCAGCATTAAAAGATTTAACCGCTTCACGACGCGCCCAATATTCACTGCTGGTCTCTAGGGTAGAAACCACCTCTTGCAAAACACTGGGATCGAGCTGCTGGCCGTAATGGGTGATATCGGCGCCGTCGCGATACAAATTGCGCTTGCGAATGGTTAAAGGGTCTTCACCCAAAGAGCGAGCAATACCATCAATGACCGCCTCAATGGCGACCATACCTTGCGGACCACCAAAACCACGGAATGCGGTATTAGAAACCGTGTGTGTGCGTGGGCATAAACCTAAAACACGAGATTGATTGATAAAATAGGCGTTATCGGCATGGAACATGGCGCGATCTACAATGCCCTGGGATAAATCCGGTGAACAGCCACACAGACCCGCGAGTGTCATGTTTAAACCTTCAATGACACCGTCTTGATTGAAGCCGACTTCGTAGTCGTATTTAAAATCGTGACGCTTACCGGTGGCTTCCATATCGTGTTTGCGCGGTAACCGAAATTTTACCGGTTGTTGCAGGTGATATACCGCAACCGAAGCAGCGCAGGCCAAGGCCGCGGCTTGAGTTTCTTTACCACCAAAACCACCGCCCATGCGGCGCACTTCGGCAACCACTTTGTGGCTGGGTAAATCCAGCACTTCGGCAACAAGCTTTTGCACTTCGGTTGGGTGCTGACTAGAAGTGAATACATGCACACCGTTATCTTCGCCAGGCAACACGTAACAAATCTGGCCTTCTAGATAAAAATGCTCTTGACCACCAATGTAGCCACCATCGCGCAATTGAAATTCAGCGCTATTGATTGCTTGGTTTGCGTCACCGTTGGCGATGATATGCTCGGGTAACACAAATTCTTGGGCGTCTAGACCTTCTTGCAAACGCACATTGGGCGTTAAAACTTCGTATTGAATATCGGCAAGTTTTGCCGCAGCACAGGCTTGTTCGTAGGTTTTAGCAACCACAACAAACAATGTTTGACCAACAAATTGTGTTTCTTTACCCATCGTCACAAACAGCGGGTCGCCGGAAAATACCGGGCCTATGTCTAGCTCACCCGGTACATCTTCGGCGGTAAAAACATCCACCACACCGGGCGCAGCAAGGACTTGCTCAAAATTCATGGCAATCACTTTTGCACGAGCATGAGCAGAACCACCGGCCGCCATGTGCAGAGTGCCCGATAATTCGGGTATATCATCAATGTAAGTCGCTAAACCACTTACGTGCTTGATAGCGCTTTCGTGAATGCTCGGCTTACCGGCACTGCCCTGCTTGGGATGTACTTTTTTGGCAGAACTTTTTCGGGGTCTTTGTCGTTTGGGTAGCAAATTTTCGGATAAAAGCGTCGATGATGAATCCGCTTTTGCAACGTTTGAGGCTTTTTCAGCGAAGGCATCGCCCGGTCGAATATTACGCATGTTGACCTCCAAACTTAGAGTTGGTCGACTTACTGGCGTAATGCTGTGAGGTTACACGAGCCAATTCCGGCTCCCATACACTCACAGCAGCTTCTGGTTCACTGTATTCAAGCCATGCTTTAACCAATAAATTTTCGACTAATGTCATTCGATATTCAGAACTCGCACGCACATCCGATAACGGCGTTAATTCTTGTGCAAACGCAGCTTTAGCGGCATTGATCGTCGCCATTGATGCGGGTTTTGCTTCTAAAGCAGCCTCAACGGCAAAAACACGTTTTGGAATGGCCGCCATACCGCCAACACTGATGCGTACGTTTTTAAATTGATCATTTTCTACCGACCAACGAACGACCAATAGCACCGCAGAAATATCGTCTTCAAAACGTTTCGAAATTTTATAGCACTTTAAAAAAACGTCGTTTTCGGGCAGTTTAAAATCGACCGAATGTAAGTATTCACCTTCGCCACGTTGAGTTTGTTTATAACCCACAAAAAAATCGGCAAGCGGTAAAGTTGTTTGCACACCGTGGGCATTGCACAGAGTTAAATTTGCATCTAACGCCAACAAAAAGGGCGGCGTATCACCAATGGGCGATGCATTGGCAATATTGCCTAACAATGTGCCCTGGTTGCGAATTTGGCGAGAGCCAACACGATGCAACAATTTAGCGAATTCTTGAAAATACTCTTCACAAAAATATTCAAGCTCAGACAGCGTTACCGCAGCGCCCACCGAAAGTGTTTGTGCTTCTGCGTTTAGGCTAAGTGTTTTTAATTCTTGAACTTCACTTAAACCAATGACTTTTTCGAGCGGTTTAAATTGTTGGGTTTGCTCCAGCAATAAATCGGTACCACCGGCAACAAATCGAAAATTTTCGCCAGAAGTAGCTAATACGTCTTGCAATAATTGTTGCAGCTGCGATTCGCTCTTAGGGAACACGCAAAAATCTTCGCCGACATTTACAGCGTTTTGCTCAGCACTAGAAAACTCTTCGGGCAGTTCTGGAAATAAGGTCGATGAAGATTCTTGATAATTTTTTAAATGAAGTGCGGCATCAACTATCGGTCTGTAGCCGGTACAGCGGCATAAATTACCCGATATCGCCGATAAGACCTGTTCTTCGGTTAACGCACTGCCCTGATTTTTAAACAGAGCAAATAATGACATCACAAATCCGGGCGTACAAAATCCGCACTGGGAGCCGTGAAAATCGACCATGGCAGCCTGCACGGGATGTAATTCTTGGTCATTACCTTCGCCACGCAAACCTTCAACGGTAAAAATACGTTTACCATTAACGGCCGCAAGTAATGTGATGCAGCTATTAATGGAGCGAAAGGTTGAGGTCGCCGCATCGCCGGTATCGTCATAAACCACCACGGTACAGGCTCCACAATCACCCGATGCACAACCTTCTTTGGTACCTGTTTGCCCTAGGTTTGTGCGCAAAAACCGTAAAAGCGTCATTGATGGATCAATTTCATCGACTCTTAACCAGCGCCCGTTGAGACATAGTTCGATCACAGTGAAAAAACCTAATGTGTAATTCGTACCGAATCCAACCAGCTGATCTTCGCGCAAACCGGATAACACCTGAGCTGCGCGCGGTTAATTTCTCAAAATTGTGAATACCGCGCTCAGATAATTCCAAAGAGCGAACAACACTGACCGAATTACGGCTTTTTAATGGTTTAAGTTGGAGCAGATGATGCAGGAATCTGACCAGATGGACAAGTTTTATGTTGAAAAAAGCTTGAGGATTTTTACGACACACGCAGAGATTGATACTTTCTTAAACGTGTATCGAAAATTCTTTAAACGCGGCGAAACATCTCAAATAAGCCTCGTTCCTGTACGATCTGCACAAATAGCTGCCAGGATTTTCGTTATTAACGTAAAATCCTGAGAATAACACTGAAAGCTTTTGTGATTTCTTCGTCAAGTTTTAGGTTCAAGCGGCTTACCGTCTTTAAAGCGCTCACAACCTAACAATACAAAACTCGTGTATGGACACACCGATCGATAAACTCATCTTTTACCTTTAATTCGGGTTTATAGGTATTAAAGCGTCGATTTATTGATCGTCGGTAACAATTAACAGGTGATATTAATAGCACCGTAATTATAGAGACGTTCACGCTCAAACGTCTGTCTATGCATTTTATTAAGGCTATTTAACGCTATGCTGGAAAACTTCTTCAAACTCACACAACACAACACCACCGTGCGCACAGAAATAATTGCAGGCTTAACAACCTTTGCCGCAATGTCATATGTGTTGATTGTAAACCCCGCGATTCTCTCGCAAAGCGGAATGCCCGTAGAAGGTTTGATCACGGTAACCGCCATAGCCGCCTGCATTGGCACATTAATGATGGCGCTGTTTACTAACTACCCTATTGCGCTTGCTCCGGGCATGGGTCTTAACGCATTTTTTGCGTTCACCGTGTGTCTTACTCGCGAAGTACCTTGGCAAGGCGCCTTAGGCTTGGTGTTTTGGAACGGTATTCTGTTTTTACTGCTGTCGGTAACCGGGGTACGAACCAAAATCGCCGATGCCATTCCACACGCGCTAAAAGTCGGTGTTCAGTGTGGTATTGGTTTATTCATCGCCTTTATCGGTCTACAAAATGCGCAGCTAGTTATCGATAACCCAGCTACCTTGGTCACCTTGGGCGATCTATCCGAGCCTGCGGTAATCTTAGCACTGGCAGGTATTGTGTTAACCGCGGTTTTAGTGATCCGCAAAATCAACTCAGCAATTGTGTTGTCCGTTCTAGCATTAACCATTATCGGCTTATTTATTCCGACCGAAAAAGGCACCCTTACACCGGTTCCCGAAGCGATCATCGGTTTGCCCAAAAGCATGGCCGATACTTTATTTGCTATGGATTTAATGTACCCGTTCAAACATTTCGAAGACACTTGGGATATTGTGTTTGCCATGGTCTTCGTCAACATGTTCGATACCATTGGTACACTGCTAGGGGTTTCTCGTCGCGCAGGACTTCTCGACGAGAACGGTAAACTGCCCAAAATGGGCGGTGCTATGACCGCCGATGCCGCCGCCAGTGTTGCCGGTGCGGTTTTAGGTACTTCTCCGGTCACCTCTTATGTTGAATCCGCAGCCGGTATTTCTGCCGGTGGTCGTACCGGGTTGACCGGTATTGTGGTTGCCATCTGCTTTATTCTGGCCTTGTTCCTAACGCCGTTAATGGAAGTTATTCCAACCATGGCGACCACACCAGCGCTGGTTATGGTAGGTATTTTAATGATGGACTCGTTCCGTCAGATTGACTTCGACGATCTTGCCTCAATGGCTACTGCGGTTGTGGCCTTAATTGCCATGCCGCTGACGTTCAGTATCTCCGAAGGTATTGCACTAGGTTTTATTGTTTACGTTGGTGTAAAACTTGGAACAGGCAAATATAAAGAAGTCTCAGTTATTACTTATTTACT
Source organism: Sessilibacter sp. MAH1 (assembly GCF_054658315.1). Taxonomy (NCBI): domain Bacteria; kingdom Pseudomonadati; phylum Pseudomonadota; class Gammaproteobacteria; order Cellvibrionales; family Cellvibrionaceae; genus Sessilibacter; species Sessilibacter sp. MAH1. Next base: position 230,450 of record NZ_BAAGIC010000003.1, on the reverse strand, counting down.
CGCTGCGGTATTTATTGCCCGCTACGTTTTTGACTTGAAGTAATAGTGTTGTTACTCCCAAGACACTCTCTTGGGAGTTTCTCTAGGAATCTATGATTTACTCATCCGTGATTTAATCAGAGATTTCTATAACAAACAGGTTCACAAATTAATCTTAATCGACACTACCGTTAGAAGTGACCGCCCTAGTCGTCAGCTTCTGCTTCAACCGTTAGAGATTGAGTATCTGCCAGAAATTGGAAATCTTATTTTCAGTTTTTCGAAGAACCCAAATCAATAGCAGATGAAAGAAAGCGGTCGATTTGTTTATTTGTAAAAACCTAGAAAAAGTAACAATAACACCCATATTAAAATTTCGTTAAAACGTGTTTTTAATTCTCGTGTTTTTCGAAATACAAAAACTTTACCGACGTAATTCTCTTATATCGGTATTTGATAACAAGAAAACGCTTTAATAAACACCGTGTTTTAAGGGTAAATCTCAGGGATGGGGCTAAAACGCAAAGGTTCACCTTTAGCACTCTAGCCAAAAGACTAAGAGTCCACAGATGACTGCAACAGCAAAGAAGTACAAACCTGGAAAAATTCGTGAACGAAACGAAGAGGTTATTTTAAAAGCGGCCGAGCAAGAATTTGTTTTGCATGGCTTTAAAGGAACCAGTATTCAAGCCATCGCCGACCGCGCAGGCTTACCAAAAGCGAACATTCATTATTATTTTAAAAATAAAAATAATTTGTATCGCTCGGTATTGGAATACATTACACAATTGTGGAACGAAGTACTGTCTAATATTTCTGCTGACGACGATCCAGCGGCGGTATTGCATGAATTCATTCGTACCAAGGTAGAACTGTCGTATACACATCCTAGAGCATCAAAACTCTTTGCAATGGAAATCATTCAGGGCGCGCCGCACATTCGCGAGTATATTCGCACCGATATGCGCCAATGGGTTCGCTCCAAAACCAAAGTGTTTGACGAATGGATCGAAGCCGGAAAAATGGACCCCGTTGATCCCGTGCACCTTATTTTTATGATTTGGTCAACAACCCAGCATTACGCCGACTTTGAAACCCAAGTATTAACCTTGATGAATCGGGCGGAATACGAAAGTGAAGATATTGAACGAATCACCAACTTTTTATCGCGTGTGATTTTAAAAGGCTGCGGCTTATCATTTCCAGAATTGGAAAACACGGCACAGGTGAGTGAAACGGAATCCCAAGAAATAAATCCGGCTGCGAGTTACTCAAACTCATAAAACAATCGGCTAAATTCCAGCACAAAAATACAGCTTAGGAACCTCTAATTAACTCATCCATGATTTAATCAGAGGACAGAAATTGACAATGCGACTTCCAATTTCTTCACAATTTCAATCACTTACCGTTCTTGAAATTGGCGACACATTCCTGTGTCGTGAGAAACTCTAGATTAATCAGAGTTTCCTTTATGCTTACCAACACAAGGATGTGTTGATATCTCATCATCAGCCTACAATTGGCACCTCAACGCCCTAGTACATCTCGACACAGGTCTCGGTACCTACGTATTTCGATGACTCATTCTACCAACAGCTTTTTCTCCAGATCCCCTGGTTCACTGCAAACACGTTCACTACAAACACGTTCACTACAAACACGTTCACTACATACACGCAATTTTCCGCTGTAAGTACGTCAATTCCACAGGACTGTAGAGATAAAAAAGCTCATTAAGACGGTTAAAACAAGATTAATATTTGCACAAAATTGCCGTTGAAAGTCGTCAACCCCTTGGGTTAAGCAATCAGCGGCGCTAAACTACCGCTCCGATCGAATCGGCCCAAACAATATTAGATGTTTCAGGTTTGAAAGTAGCGAGTAAAACACAGTTATGATTCCAGCTATTACCCACACCTCTCCTGTCCAAGCGCTTTATTTATCGTTTATTGAAACGCTCAAAAGTTGCGGATTTGAAGGCGATCTTTGTCCAGATTATGCGAATCGAACCGTACTCGCTACCGATAACTCCATTTATCAAGTATTACCGCAAGGTGTTATTTATCCCAAAAACACCAATGATCTGGTGAAAATTGCCGAGCTTTCTAACATGCGCCAATTTAAAGGCGTGGTTTTATCGCCCCGCGGCGGTGGCACCGGCACCAATGGTCAATCTCTGACCGATGGTTTGATCATTGATGTCTCTAAACACATGAACAAAATCTTAGAGATTAACGCCAAAGAAGGTTGGGCGCGCGTTCAGGCGGGAGTTGTAAAAGATCAGCTCAATGAAGCCGCCAAAGCGGTGGGGTTATTTTTTGCTCCAGAATTATCAACCAGTAACCGAGCAACCATTGGTGGCATGATCAATACCGATGCCTCCGGCCAAGGTTCGTGCGTGTACGGCAAAACCCGCGATCACGTCTTAGAATTAAAAACCGTATTACTGGATGGCTCCGAGTGGACATCCAAAGCGCTAAACGAAGATGAGTTAAAAGCGGTTAAAGCTCGCCAAGATAGAATCGGGCAAATTCATCGCGTGGTGGATTCCATTGAAAAAGAATTCCATCACGAAATCATCGAAAAATTCCCGAAATTAAATCGCTGTTTAACAGGCTACGATCTCGCACACATTCGCGATGAACAAGGTCGATTTAATTTAAACAATATTCTGTGTGGCGCCGAAGGTACCCTTGGCTTTATTGCCGAAGCCAAAATTAATCTTCTGAAAATTCCCAAATACAGTGCGTTAGTTAACGTAAAATACGCAGACTTCAACTCGGCATTACGTCACGCTTCTGCATTAATGAAAGCCGGGCCAACGTCTATCGAAACCGTAGATTCTAAGGTTATGTCGCTCGCCCAAAGCGATATTATTTGGAACACTGTGGGAGAATTCTTCGATACCGATACCAGTGAGAATTCACCAGCACTTGCAGCGGTAAACTTTGTTGAATACACCGGTGATGACGAAGACGAGCTTAACGCCAATGTTAAAAAACTCACCGATAGCCTAGATAAAGCGGGCGAAGACGGCCCGAGCTTTGGTTACTCAATCGCCTACGGAGCAGACGTTGGCAAAATTTGGGCAATGCGTAAAAAATCGGTGGGTTTATTAGGGAAAACCCAAGGTGAGGCACGACCCATTCCTTTCGTCGAAGACACCGCCGTACCGCCAGAAAATCTCGCCGACTATATTTTAGAATTTCGTGCTTTATTAGATGGCCACAACCTGCAATACGGCATGTTTGGTCACGTTGATGCCGGTGTATTGCACGTACGCCCAACCATCGATATGAAAGATCCCAAACAAGAAGCTTTAGTTCGAGAAATCTCCGATCAGGTTGTGGTGTTAACCAATAAATACAAAGGCTTAATTTGGGGCGAACACGGTAAAGGTTTCCGCTCTGAATACTCGCCCACATTTTTTGGCGGACTCTACCCACAACTACAGCGCATTAAAGCCGAATTTGATCCTAAAAATCAGTTAAATCCGGGGAAAATCGCTACCCCAAATACTGGACTTGAGTTGACCAAGTTAGACGAGCCGGTAACACGCGGCCAAGAAGACCGAAAAATTCCGGTAAAATCGTGGCAAGCTTATAGTGAAGCGGTTTACTGTAACGGTAACGGAGCTTGCTACAATTACAATCCCAACGACAATATGTGCCCAAGTTGGAAAGCAACTCGTGAGCGAGTGCAGTCTCCTAAAGGACGCTCGGCATTAATTCGCGAATGGTTAAAACAATTAGCCGAACGCAACATTGATCCCGTTGTGGCAAGTCACAACGCGAAAAACGCTTCGTGGTTATTGTCGTTGCCATCAAAGCTGATGAACCTAAGAGCCAAACGAAAAGGCGAATACGACTTTAACCACGAAATTTATGACGCAATGTCGGGCTGTTTAGCCTGTAAAGCCTGCGTTAGTCAGTGTCCCATTAATGTTGATGTACCTGAATTTCGCAGTAAATTCTTAGAGCTTTACCATGCACGGTATTTACGCCCGGCAAAAGACTATTTTATTGGCAGTTTAGAATTCACCATTCCATACCTTGCGAGAATATCGTGGCTCTATAATAACGCTATTAATTTCTCGCCCGTTAAAAAATTATTTGCCCGCGTTATTGGTATGGTTGATAGCCCGTCGTTAACCGGTGTAGATCTCGATCGAGCATTGAGTGATATTGGCGTTTTATACGCGGTGCCAGAAAACATCGCCTCGCTAAAAGAGATCGACAAAAATAAAAGTGTGATTGTTGTTCAAGACGCTTTTACCAGCTATTTTGAAACCGAATTACTTCTTGATACCTTAAAGTTACTGAAAAAACTCGGTTTTAAACCCATGCTTGCGCCCTACTCACCCAACGGTAAGCCACTGCATGTACACGGATTTTTAAAAGCGTTCGAAAAAGTGGTAAACAAATCTTCGGCGTTTTTAAATCACATTGCGCTGTCGGAAATTCCATTGGTTGGTATTGAGCCGTCAATGACCTTGGCTTACCGCAGTGAATACAAAAAAGTTCTCGGCGATAAAGCCCCCAATGTTTTATTAATTCAAGAATGGCTTGCCAAGCAAGAGTTTGAAGCACCGGAGGTTAATTTTGAGCATTCGGAATTTGTGCTCTTTGGTCACTGCACCGAGAAAACCAACGCACCGGCGAGCATGAAAGATTGGCAAACCGTATTTACCAAACTCGACTTAAAATATCGCGAACAAGCCGTGGGCTGCTGTGGTATGGCAGGCACTTACGGACATGAGACCAAAAACCAAGAAAACTCTCAAAAAATATACGAGTTAAGCTGGTCAGAAAAAATTAAAAGCCGTAGTGAAGAATCGCAACAAATGGCAACCGGTTACTCTTGTCGTTGCCAAGTAAAACGTATGGATCAATACGAAATACCGCATCCATTACAAGCCATTTTAAAAGCCGTTAAATAATGTCTTGAATCAACCTCTTGGAATTAAGTTTTCTCTGATTTAATTCCAAGAGGTTAAAAAATTAAATCTTCGCAGCATTTACGCCTATCTATATTTGTTCACCTTTACAATTTACCGCTTAATACCATCTCTTATTCGCATATTTTTATTTAGAGAATTCAAAATTATATCAATGGAAACTTTGATTAACCGAGAGCTTCCGACGGCACGAGAATGACTCAGCAATTTTATGAGCGGTAAGTAATTGAGATCGTGAAGAAACAGGAAATTCCATTTTCGATTTCTATTCTCTGATTAAATCACGAAGGCAATAATCAAAGACTCCTAGTTAAGGCCAAACCTATTTTTCTGAAAAAAACCGTACCGTTGGTACATTAATAAATTACATATCACGAATACCGAATATTCTAATCGTATTTTTGTCATAAAATATTTTAAAAACCCCGCAATCGTTACCATTTCGTGATAGATTTAGGGATAAATCAAGACTGGGATTTGTCCATGCAGGTAAGATTACTCAGACGTTAGTAATTTTTCTGCAACAAACCACTCAGCAATAACAAGTGGTAATTACAATATTCATCGAATTCGAGATTTTTTATGGCGACTCAGACTTACATTAAATCCATTATTAATCACTGCTTTGCTGCAATAATGGCAATTGCAGTTGTTTTAAGCTCATCTTCTTACGCCGCCGACAACCCAATTTACAGCAGTAAAAATGGCGCAATTGAAGGTGCCGACCCAGTAGCGTTTTTCTCGTTATTACCGGGTGAAAAAGCCGTGCTAGGTTCAGACGACTTTACCTACGAGTGGCAAGGCGCAACTTGGAAGTTTGCCACCGCAGAAAATCGTCAAAAGTTTATTGATAATCCAGAAAAATACGCCCCACAATACGGTGGTTACTGTGCGTTCGCAGTTTCTCACGGTTTCACCAAAGACGTGAATCCAAACTACTGGGAAATTGTCGATGACAAACTGTATTTAAACTTTAACAAAACCGCCTACAAAAAATGGTCCAGCGATAAAGCAGCAGCAATTACACGCGGCAATGAAAACTGGCCGAATGTTCGTACCAAATGTGAAAAACACAACAATTGCTACGATAAATATTAATAAATTGCGCCTCTAATTTGAGGAAGTGATTTTCGAAAGCCCGGTTAGCGCCGGGCTTTTTTTTGTAAAATATTCAAACCAATTTTTCAATTGCCCACCCAGTACACCTGCCAAAATAAACATCTCTCCAATTCTGCCAGTTAAGATCAATCGTAAAAACTGCTACGTTATTGATGAAACGACTTAAAACTCTTCATGATTGTTTGACAGAATACTCATTCACCAAGACTTTAAGTTGAACAAATTGTGTCCTGTGGCTGAGCACCTAAAAACGGGAACAAGATTTGCTGTTATTCAAACTGATAAAATGGATTTGTAAAAGTGAATGCAGACGTTACCCACATGAAGCAAATAGTATCTCAAGACACAGATGTTCTACTGAGTTTAGAAGCGGCTTCTAAAGACCTAGGCTTCGACTTGTTAGATGAAGTCATTAAATTGGGTTTGCCGCCTGATTTACTGAAAAATCCAGACGTATTCGTTCCGTCGCAGCTCTTCAATTGCCTACTTGAGCACATCGCCAACGATATGCACTGCAAGCATTTAGGCTTGCTAATGGCTCATCACCTACAAACTCCACACCTTGGTATTCCGACACGAGTTATGTCGTTGTGCCAAAACTTCCGCGAAGCACTGTTAAAAGCGAACGAATATTCTGCTTTTTATCGCGACACTGGCCCATGGCAATCCAGCACAGAAGGCAATAACGTTAGTATTTTTAAAATACACGACCTAATTGATGGCCACCATTATCACCAACGCAGCCTGTTTGGCACCGCACAAATGTATCATTTGATACTGCAACTCAATGGTTCGGAATGGCAACCAAGCAGTGTAAGCTTTAGCTTTGCTAATCCGGGTGGGCGTTTTTACGAAACCTATCAAAACTTCTTTGACTGCGCCGTTAAATTTGATCAACCCTTTGACGGTGTAACCTTTGATGCAAAATACCTAGATTCTTCGATTGTCACAGCAGATCGGGAGCTGCTAAAAGACATAGAATTACACATAGAAACCCTAAACAGCGAAATTCTTACCAACGGCGATTTTATCTCTCACGCCAAACAAATTATTAGTCAGAGGTTGAATTTTGCGACATGCACACTGGAAGAAGTGGCGGAGTTTTTATCCTTAACGCCTTGCGATTTAAGCAAACGACTCGAACAAAGTGCTTTGTCATTTATAACATTGTTAGAAGAACAAGTTTGCGAAAAAGCGACTTTTTATTTAACGCAATTAAATGCTCCCGTTGAGTTAATTCTAAGTGCTTTAATGCCGGGCAACGAACCGCGCCTTAATGACCTTTTAACACGAAGATTGGCCGCTCTAAATCAATGGTAAAAACTGAATCTTAAACAACAAACCCTTTTTAACGTTGATTCATTAAATACTTTGGGCCGACAGTCGAGTTCGCACCAACAGCGATCAAAATACCGTAAAACGAACCACGTAAAGGCAAATATCCACTCGATATATTAACGGACTAATGCAGAAAACACTAACCTAACCAAAAACTAGGCAACGATCATCGTGCAGCATTATTGGCTTTAAGAGTACCTATTGGTATGGTGTTTATTTACACGCCAGCCATTTATAACTGTAGATATTTATAACAGCAGACATTTGTAAGATGCTTATTTGTATGACGTTTACTTATAAGGCACATGTTTATCAAACACATGCTTATCAAACACATGCTTATCAAACGAATAGCCATCAAAAATTATTTAAATAATCCATTTTATAATATTAAAAATTCGACTTTAATTTACAGAAATTAATACGCACTAGCTGAGGTCGAATAAACTTTCAAAAAATACAAAAAGCACTAAAATTTATAACTCTAACCAGGCTGCTACTGTTTTTGGCGCTTTTAAACATCCAAGATTCTTATTCGATAAAAGTCGCTTCTAAATTGACAACCCGTTCCGATTCTTAGTTGTCGTATTGCATATATTGTTTTGCGTGAGCGAAAAATCCGTATGCGGCCGTAGATTTTAGGTTAATCAGACTTTTCTCTACTGAAATTTAAATAGAACGTTTTTTAAAAATCAACATCAAAAATAATAACAAACACATGTGCCGTTAACACAACTTTAAGAGCATATTCTTATGATGACTTTCTCAAAAAAAATTTCATTAACAAAAACCGGTTTACTGCTAGCAGGTCTTTTAGTGACGTCTATGGGATACGCTGCAAAAGATAATTCATCTTATCCAACAGGAGTTCTGGCCACCAATGAACACCAAATTCAAATCCTCAATACCGATAAAGGCACTCGATACAATGTTCTCGATTTGCAAGGCAATGAAATTGCCACAGAATTAACGCAAGAAGAACTACTCGCTCAGCTGCCAGAGTTAGAAAATCTCATTACCACTGGCACCGCTAAACAAACCGATGTTGAAGCACCCACCACCGAAGATATTTTATTGGATGAACCCAATGAAGACCCGTTACAAAAAGAGTTAAAAGAACAAATCGAAGTAGAACCAGAAGGCTAAGTGGTTTTAAATGGGATGATTAAAAAATTGGAAACTCGGGTTAAGCTAGAATATCCAGCGACACAAGACTGTGTCGCCAAGTTCAAGAACGTCAGTGATTTAATCCGAATTTCTTTTAGTAACAATGTTTTTAGGAACCTCTGATTAACTCATCCATGATTTAATCAGAGGACAGAAATTGAAAATGTGATTTCCAATTTCTTCACAATTTCAATCACTTACCGTTCTTGAAATTGGCGACACATCCTTGTGTCGCGAGAAACTCTAGGTTAATCAGAGTTTCCTTTAGTAAAAATGTTTACCTAAGCGTGCTTAACTAAAATCGTATTTATAAGGCGGTAAACTTTCAAGCAACGCCTTACCGTAGCGGCGAGTTAACAGACGTTTATCCAATAAGGTAATTTTACCCTCGTCGCTTTCTTTTCTAAGTAATCGTCCGCAGGCTTGCACTAACTTAATAGAAGCATCAGGCACACTCATTTCCATAAACGCATTACCACCACGCGAATCTAACCATTCCGCCAACGCTGCCTCTATGGGATCGTCAGGAACGGAAAACGGAATTTTCACAATAATAACGTGTGTGCAATATTTTCCCGGTAAATCCAAGCCTTCGGCAAAACTGGCTAAACCAAATAAAATACTGCCTTCATTATCATCAATACGTTGTTTATGAGAGCGAATGGTTTCTTGTTTGGAGCGCTCACCTTGGACCAGAATACTATTTTGTAATCGTGACGGTAATTGCTCGAAAACTTCACGCATTTGTTTGCGCGACGAAAACAAAACCAAACTGCCTTGAGAGGGATCTATTAATTGCGGTAATTGCTCGATAATAGATTGTGTATGTTCGGCGACATTTCCCGCATCCGTGGCAGTTTTAGGCACCGAAAATACCGCGTTGGCAAAGTTAAACGGACTGGGCACAATTTGGTAAACCGAATTTTCGGGTGTACCAGAACGCATACGAAATCGCTCGAAATGTCCGAGTGCGGCTAAGGTTGCAGAGGTTACCACCGCCGCATAACACGAGCGCCATAAATGATTTTGCAGATTGTTGGCCGCTAAAATTGGGCTAGAGCAGATTTCAATATCAACATAGGCGCCGGTATCAAATAACGTCAGCCAGCGCGCTTTAGGCATTGAGGAGGCTTGATCGGCAATGGCGTAACTGGCCCATAATTGCACGCAGGCTTCGCAGCGACTTTGCCACAGACCAAATACTGGAAACCAGTTTTCTAGGTCTGCTTTAGGAATTGGCCCGTGTCGATCTTCTAATAATTCGTCGGCTTCGCGAGCGATCTTTTCAAACTTAGCCAATAGACGCGAAAAGTCTTGGCGTAATTCTTCGGCCAAGGTTTGCAAATCTTCGGGCACCACACCGCTAGGAAAGCGATAGCGCGGGCTGTGTTCATTGCTGTCGGCTAAATCCCCCGCTAAGTTTTGCAGCAGAGGCCACAGACGCTCCATGTTGGCCTTAGTGGCGTTAAGATCGTTAGGTAAGGATTCTACGCAACGGCTGATCTCGGCAGACTCTCCCAAGTCGTTCAGAATCGGCCCCACGCTTTTCATGCACTGATCTAACCAGCGCGTAGTGCTTATGACTCTCAAATGGTGGGAAAAGTGACCCAACGCCTTGTCGGGCAAATGGTGGCCTTCGTCAAATACATAGATGCTGTCTTCGGGGGCAGGTAAAACCGCACCGCCACCCAGGGCTAAATCGGCCAAAACCATATCGTGGTTGGTAACCACTACATCAACGTTACCGATGTTGTCGCGGGCTTTAAAAAAGCTGCATTGCGTTACGTTTGAGCAGCGTCTTCCCGTACATTGACGATGATCGGTAGTAACGCGAAACCACAATTTATCTTCAAGCTCGTCTTTCCAGTCGTCTTTATCGCCAGACCAATCGCCACTGGCAAGAGCGTTAATCATATCTTGATACAACGCCATGTCTTCGGGTCTTAAATCTGGCTGCTCATCTTCGTAAAGAGCACGGGTGGGATCGCTGGTAATCTGCTGATCGTAGAGCATCTTATCGAGCTTGGTTAAGCATAAATACCGACCTCGCCCTTTGGCCAAACAGTAAGAAAACTCCAAGCCACTGTCTTGCTTTAGTTCGGGTAAATCCTTGTAGATAATCTGCTCTTGCAGCGCGACGGTCGCCGTCGATATCACCAGCTTTTTATTGAGAAGCTGGGCAATGGGAATAGCGGCAAGTAGATAGGCCACGGTTTTGCCCGTTCCTGTACCCGCTTCAATCACACACACATGGCCGTCATTTCGGCGCTGGTGATTGTCGTCCATCTCAACGGCCATCAAGGTGCGAGCAATTTCAGCGATCATCAATTTTTGGCCGTAACGGGCTTGTAGACCGCGGGTTTTCAAAAATTGACTGTAGGCGCCTTGAATGGTTTTTTTGATATCGTCGCTGAGCATGAACAGGATTGGAATCGCAAAGTTAGGAATAAGCGGTAAATTTACCGCTTTTAGATCGCAGTACCTAGGGCATGCTTAATAAAATTCGCCCAAGGTACTCAAAGTTGGCAATGCTTGGCGTAAGAATCAGCCGTGCGACAGTGCAAGATTAGGGTCGCGAGCCTGTTCTTGTAAGGCAAACTTAGCCACTACCGGGTTTGCGTATCCGGCCAAGAAGATTTCGCGCTGCTCTTGGGGAAGCGCAGAAACACGCTTTAAAAGCTCTTCTTCATCGGCCTTGTACTGGGCCGGTTCGAAGCTTTCTTTGGCTAATAAAATATCTGGGCTTTCACCGTGCAAGCGAATATAGGCCGCAAGGTTACTCGGATGAATCTGATAATTACTTTGAATTTGGCGCTCAAGCTCAGCCGCAACGTCTTCGGCGGATTCAAAATTACTGCCTAAAACATCGCCAAAAGCCAAATGAATGCGACCTTTTTGCCCAGAAATACCAGCGGCAATACTGGCCACGTCTTCGTGCTCGGCTTTTACGTACTTGCCCAGCACTCGTGTGTGATACAGCTCGCGAGCCTTAGCGACGTCACAGGGGTCCCATTCGTAAGAAATTGCAATGGGCACAATCTTTAGCGTCTGCACATAATCACCAAACGCCTCGGTCTTGGGGCGATTGAGCGTCAGCATGTTAATGATTGCCGGATTGGTGATATCGCGGCCATCTTTAGCACGCCCTTCGCGCTGGGCAATCCAGATATTAGATTGATCAACGGTCAAAGAATGGAAAATATACGCCGAAAGATGCTTAGCGGCCTTGAGCTTTTCGCGCGGCGACTTTGCCGAGCGATTTACGATGAAGGTTTTGTTCAAACGCATTAAGTCTGAAACGTAAGGCTTCGACAGTAGGTTGTCGCCAATCGCAATACGTAATGTGGTGAAACCATGATGGAACAACACCCAATTTACACAGGCGGGGTCCATGGTGATGTCACGGTGATTACTGATAAATAAATAGTTTTGCTTAGGATCGAGCTTTTCAATGCCAGAAACCGTAAGACCACGAGAACTGGTATCAAGCATTCGCTTAACATAGCGCTCAATAGTGGTTTGAACTTCGAGCACAGTACTTACACCGCCAAATTGCTTACGCAAATACAGTTGCACGATAGGACGCATCAACCAAGGTGCTTTTTGACTTAAAACCGGAAAACGAAAACGAGCCACCGCTTGAAGCAGCTCCTTATCCCTCAACAGTCTTTTGATGGTTGGCCTAACTTCATGGTCCTCGTAAGGACGAATATCATCAAAATTTACCATGTAAAAGTTTGCTTTTGCCCGATTGAATGTGTCTGCACTTGAAACGACAATAGCGATGCCCTAAAAAGGCCCGACCACTGGCGAAAACGCGCAAACATACAGAAATTTCAAAATGATTACCACTCAAAATAATCAACAATTTACCGCACAAGATGCCTGCCCTTGCGAGAGTGGAAAACCGTTTAAGCAATGCTGCGAACCGCTCTTAGAAGGACGCAGTAACGCAGATACCGCCAGTGCGTTAATGCGCTCACGCTTTTGTGCATTTGTCTTTCAGCGATGGGATTATCTTTCTAGGACGGCTTTAAACAGCGACCCAAATGAAGAGATACAGCAATACAGCGCCGACAAAATTTGGTGCAGCTTGAAAATTCTTAAAACCAAAAAAGGTTCTGAAAAAGACACTTCAGGTGAAGTCGAGTTCGTTGCGTTTTACCAACGCCAGCAAGAGTCCGCACCAAAAACGCTACGCCAGCATCACGAACACTCGCACTTTCAAAAAATCGACGGCCTATGGTATTTCACCCAAGGTTTGGCCATGGATGATATTAAACCAGACCGAAACGGCAACTGCCCTTGTGGGAGCGGCAAAAAATACAAGAAATGCTGCGCTCAATAACCCAGTGATACCAAGGCTTCTTTCATAGCCGTAATCGAATCGCGCAATTGTTCATCACACAAGTAAGGTGCAGGCCCAAGGCGCAGAAAATCTTCGCGATAGTCACAAATAACACCAATATCTCGCATACGTTCATGCAGTGGTTGTGCGATACGGGTAGCGAAAGAGACAAAGCCACCCATGTACTCTACCGACGAGGTCATGCGAATCACCTTAGGGTCGAAATCCTGTCGCAGAAACTCGGTCACTAAATAGCCCAGCTGATGATGGTTAATTTCGTAAAGTAACTCTGGTGTTAAGCCTTCGCGCTTAAAGTGCTCAAAGACTTTTTCGGCGCGAAAATGCGGTAACGCATCGGTGGTGGAGCCATCAAACCGGCAGGCGCCATCGGCGTACACCAGAGGCTCTGCGGCTGGCGAATCCAACACGGGATCAAAAGAGCCAAACCAACCGGTAATCACCGGGCGAAAGTCCGAGCCTTCGGGTACGTGCATAAAGCACACGCCATCGCCCATCTGACAATACTTGCCACCACCGGCGGCAACAAACGCGGTTTCAAGGTTGTAATCGGCTATCGAGAATTCCAGTACATTCACACTTTGATAGGCATCGACAAACAGCTCGGTACCGTAGTTGGCACAAATAGGCGGTAGCGTGTCCAGCTCAAAGGTTTGATGACCAGTAACGTAGTTCACCGACGAAATACATACCGCCGCGGTTTTATCATCAATGGCTTGAGAGATTTTTTCCACCAAGGTGGCGTAATCACTGTCGATAAATACCAGCTCACAACCCTGCTCTTTCAAGCGAATGAGTTGCCGCAAAATAGACGGATGCTCGCGATGAGTAGTAAGAATTCGGGGACGCTTTTTTAAATCCAAACAAGACAGAAAACGCACAAACAGCTCGTGAACACTGCTGGCAAGAGCAATTCTCTCGGGTTCGGTGTCGATCAGTTCAGCAAATCCTTGCCGTACCAGCCAACTCTTATCAAACAACATATCAAACCGCTCAGAGCCATACTGACTCAAACATTGCCAATGTTCTTGGTAAGCTTTTTGGGCAACATCGGGAATTGCTTGATGAACGTGTCCGGTGAGCATCAATTTCAAATCGACCTGAGCATTTTGGTAGCAATGCGCAATCGCGTTGGGCGATTGTCGAAATGGCAGAATGTCGGTCATTTAAAACCCTAGCAATTTAGCGGATTAACAAGATATCAACTTAAGTATAGACAAACATCCGCACAGCAATTGTTTATTCTGCAAATTGAAAATTGTCTAGCGCTCTGTTTTTACTAACATTATTTCGACAACTGACAAGCCTTACCAAACAACTCGCCTACCACTTTACGCCTATAACTGTAATACTGCCCCTTTTGCAGCAATCTCGCTGATCTTTTGTAGGGACATCTGATTAACTCTTCCATGATTTAATCAGAGGACAGAAATTGACAATGCGATTTCCAATTTCTTCACAATTTCAAGTACTTACCGTTCTTGAAATTGGCGACACATCCATGTGTCGCAAGAAACTCTAGGTTGATCAGAGTTTCCTATATACATAAGCAATTAAGTACAACAACAGTTAAGTACAGTAGCGGCGATTGATCCAGAGTAGAGTTGAGAGGAGTTAGATGGTTACCAAGGTTGAAGGTATTTGTGGATTTTTCGAATACCTTGGTGCACAAGCACGTTTTTACGATTTGGGTAGAAGAATCCGCTCGCTGTCACGCAGTGAGTTCACCAGCGCAGATAAATTAGAAAAACCCTATCCTTTACCCTACCTAAAAAGCGCCTGGATCGGTGTGGTGTTCTGGGGAAAGACCAACGTAGACAGTCCCATGGTGTGGACACTTAAACTACCCTTGGATGAACAAGGTTATCTCATTCCCGCCGACCGCGACAAATTCCTGCAACAGCTGCTAATTTCTGTGGGCACCAACTGGCACGCAGCAAAAACCGGTAAGCAGTTGCACGCGGTGTTAGAGAACAATCCCTACGCGTTTGATCTACCCGAAGACCGCAAAGCCAGTTTTCACTCGAAAATTAGCGCGCAACTGAAAAGACCGCCAAGCCGTTTTTATGAAACCACACTCAAGTATCTACAGTCACCCTCCGATGAAGGCTGGCAACATCTTGGTATTCAGGGTCTGGCCGATGTGGCGGCGCGCTGGCAAGACAATCAAGAGTTGTTGCGCAATTCTTTAAAGTCGGTGCCAGCACCAGCCTTTGTTGGACTCGGGCAACTGCTTGAGCACGAGCAGATCGACGCTGCACTCACACAGGTTTTGATTAATCGCTTACACGAAGAGTTAAAACAACCCGAGCAGACAAAAGGCGTCATTGCCGCAGCCATTCGCGGTATATCCTTCAGTCAAGCCAAGGGATTGCGCCATCAAGCACTGACCAAATCCATGGCGGTGATGGAAACGGTTGATGTGGAAGTAGTTGCGGCGATCGCCTCGCGTTGCTGCGATGATTTGGCAGACGCTAGTTTAGGACTGGAGTTTTTGGAGTTGCTGGCAAAACTCGGTGATGAAACCTTTATTCGCGTGATTGCAGATCTGATGGCCTTGCCCGAGCTTCGCCCACATTTACTTCAAGCGATGCGCCAGCAAAACCGCTCGCAAAAATTGGTTGATTGTATTGGTGCGCTCTTTAGACGCATCGAAAACAGCGGCGCTCAAAACCAGTAATCACCGTTATAAAATCAGCAATCACCACAGTTTTTTATCCGATTACGTTTTTGATTAACAGCTTTGTTTAACTGCGAACTCAGTTACTTTGGGTTCGCAAACACAGCACCCAAACACAGCGGGTTTTATATTCAACTGTTTCGGCTTGTGACGCCATCACTTCTGATTTTGTTAAATTACCGTCACCGTCGCCATCAATACTGGCAAATAATCCCAAATACGAGGTGTACTCAGCGTCATCAATGGTGCCGTCGTGGTCTAAGTCTAATTTATCAAAGCGCGCTCTAAGCAATGCTTCGCGACGCATAGTGTCACTTAAAATGTATTCATCAATGCTAACGCTGCCGCTGTTATCGGCATCCATAAATTGAAACACTTTGTGCTTTTTAGACGTAATTTCTTCAGCGGTAATGGTGTCGTCACCGTTTAAATCGTATTTCGCTAAAATCCAGCGATGGTCTTGCTGAGTAAGCGAGTCTTCAGCGCTCACGTGAGAGGTTAAGGAAAACAGTCCAGCGATTGTCGCTAAGGACAAGGTGATTCTATAAACCCACTTATTGTTTTTTTGCGACATCTTTATCTACACCTATGTACTCGCCTGAGCATTGAATCTATGAGCAAAACCAACAGCGCGTTGAGTGACAAAAATTGAACAACTAGAATCAAAACGATGCTGGCATAGTTACCATCAGTGTTTAATTTAAATTTCCCCAATTTAATTACATATTGTTCGCGTCTACTTGCGAAAATTAAGAAAACTCAAAAAATATTGGAACAAACAAACCAATTTAATAATTGAATAACTGTTTTGGTTTAACACTTAAAAAGGAGTTTATCGATCTAATATTAAGTGAAACTTAACAGTAAATAATCTTTTAGAAAACCTGCTGAAGTACCTGTTTAAAATCATAGAAAAATCTAAACATTCAAAGCGTCTATTCGTTCACAAAAAATTTGTTTATGTAAGTTGCATTGGCAGCAAGAATCTCAAAAACATAACCAATTTACATAACCATCGTTTAACAGATGATTTTTCGATTTACTTATTTAAAATAATCAAAATTCAAAAATGATCGTCGATCAAATTGAATAAGACTTGATTAATCACTCAAAAATCATCTGCCTATTTTGATTTTTTTCAAAAAACTATAGGAAACTCTGATTAACCTAGAGTTTCTCGCGACACAAGGATGTGTCGCCAATTTCAAGAACGGTAAGTGATTGAAATTGTGAAGAAATTGGAAATCACATTTTCAATTTCTGTTCTCTGATTAAATCATGGATGAGTTAATCAGAGGTTCCTAAAGGAAACACTAGGTAATCTCCAGTTTACATCCTCTGCCCTAGGTTTAAATCACAGAAACGTTATTCAAGAATTTCTTAGGAATACCCTAAGATTTAACGGTATCACTGAGTTGTGTAAAACAAATGACGCATCAGTAATTAATATTAAAAATTCTGACGCCATTAATTACACCATTAATTTTTACTTACGTTTTCAGAGAGGGTAAAAAAATACTGCATGAGTGGAACAAACCACCGAACAATTCGGTGGCTCATAAATAAGGTGAATTAACGCGCGTTAATTATTGGGTAACGACTTTCGTCAATAAAAACACGAATAACCTTATGGTCAGCTAAAAAATATTAACGATTGCCGGTAAACCAACGTACATCGTGAGAGTATTGATCAACAAGATTGGCAACATCTAAAACCAAGACAAATAACGCCATTCTCACCAAAATACCGTTATCGGTTTGGCGGAAAATAGCAAGATTAGGATTTTGGTTAAGATCGTTATCGAGCTCGTTTGCCTCCATTCGAGAATCGCGTGGCAACGGATGCATAATGACGGTATTAGGCTCGCAAAATTGCGTGTAGATGGCCTGATTTAAACGAAAACGGCCTCGATAAAGATCGGCCTCATCTTTACTGGTAAAGCGCTCTTCTTGAATGCGTGTTGAATAGACGATATCAACACTCTTGATGCTTTCCGATAATTCTTCGGTGATGGTGACCTTGTGGCCGCACTCACGCAGCATCTCAACAATGGGCTCAGGCATGGCTAATTCCTTGGGTGCAACCAACACCAAGGTAACGTTCTTGTAGAGCGTTAATAATTTTGCCAAAGAGTGTACGGTTCTACCAAACTTCAAATCACCAATCATGGCAATGCGCAAACCGTCAATCTGCCGACCCTTGCCATCGAGTTCACGACGAATGGTGTACAAGTCTAAAAGCGCTTGGGTCGGATGCTCGTTGGGGCCATCACCGCCATTGATGACCGGAACCCGGCTGGCTTGGGCAAACTCTTCCACAGAGCCGGCTTGAGGATGGCGCATACAAATAACATCGCTGTAACCAGAAAGCACACGCGCGGTATCGTATAAAGACTCGCCCTTGGCGATAGCCGAAGTCTCAAAGCCGGTGGTTTCTCGTACACTGCCACCTAAAAGGTTAAACGCACAACCAAAGCTCACGCGCGTTCGCGTGCTTGGCTCGAAAAACATATTGCCCAAAATCGCGCCTTCTAGGACACGAGTAGCCTTTTTACGCGCCGCGTAAGGAGCCATGGTGTCGGCAACGTCAAAAATACGATCAATAGATTCACGATCAAACTGAGAAATAGAAAGAATATGGCTTCCCGTGAGATTCACAGCAACTCCTCAAAACTTTTAGAAATTTTACGCTAAGCTTTATTCGATAAAGGAACAAGCCGCAGCGCGAATTTTAACGCGGATTAGGATTGGATTGCTCAACTTCTCGTAATGAAAACGATCTTTTCTAGCGATTGCGATCAAGATTGAGATAAACAACCCATCCAATATCAACAAAAATATCAACTTAGCCAACTTGGCAGTAAACAAATTCACGGCAATGCCGATACAAGAACTGTTGCCCAGTGCACAGTCAATTCGTGGGGCACCAGTGATTGTTAACGTGTAAAGAAGGATAGTTCGTGGCCATCCAAACGCCTAACTCTTTAATTAAGTTTTGCAGTGCCGAGACAGCGGATAAAATCCTCGCCACGCACTCGCTTCGCTGGAATGCCCCACATTTATTCAACGATACGTGCGAGCTTGATTACCATAGCCAATTGCGTTTCAGCCATAGCGAGCTGTTGGATGCATTGACCAAAAAAGCGTTGCGGCTGATCTTCCAATCCGATACTCCAGTCGGCGAAGGTCAAGTCTTACAAGCCATTCGACGCTGGCGGGCTGAGCAGAGATTCAGTGACGAGGAAGAAGCCGCTGGTGTGATTAAAGGGCTGCTCGCGCAAGTGGTTGAAGCCAGACGGGAATCACTAGCAAAGCAGGTAAAACAATGGCGCAACTACGCCTTACGTGTTCGCATCTGCTCACTTCATGCTCGTATCGATAGCCTAAATTGCTGGCGCTACTACGCCGATAATCATCAAGGTGTTGCCCTGCGATTTTCCTGCGCCGAAAACAGCTCCCTAAGCGACGCCACCAGAGTCAATTACACTGATGTTCGACCGGAAATCAGCACATTAGAAGAGCAAATGCTCGATATTATCGGCTCGAAAAAACGTGTCGAGTTGTCTACGGATTCCTTTCGAGCCAAATTACTGATGAAACCCAAACAATTTGCCGCGGAACAAGAATGGCGATGTTTTCGATTGATGCCCAATACGACTGAGAACCTTGAAAAAGCTAAAGATGAAGGTTGGAGTTCTGTTAAATTTATACCCAGCGAACTTACCGAGATTTATTTCGGCGCGCAAACCAACGAAGCTTTTAAACAGAAACTGATACAAAATGCGATAAAATTAAATCGCAAAATTCGTATTTTCGAATCGAATTTGCACAGAAGCAAATTTCAACTGCAATTTACTCGACTAGAACAGCACAGTGGTGCTGTGGGATTTGATCAAAAAAAGTTGGAACGGGCCATCGCGATCTAGAGCAAATTAAGCCAACAAACCATTAAATACGCTTAATATTTTGCGGCTGGTCATAAATTTAACAAGATGCTCTCACTTTCCGTGTAAAAGCCAGAGCGCTATTTAATGTGACTTATTATAAATCTGATACTTGTTAATTTTTCTGTGTAAGGTTGAACGGCTCATAGACAAAGCCTTTGCTGCCTTACTAACCACCCAGCGATGACTCTCTAACGCATTGATGATGCGAATTTCTTCTTCGGTTTTGCTCGCTTCGGTTGGAGTTTGGGAACTGACGTCAGTAAAAACAGAATGCCGTTGGGGAATTTTTGATGCACAAGAGGCTTGAGGCAAAGGCGACATAATTGCCGGATTGGAGTGCGAATTAAAAACACTCGATTCGTTGGAAAAATCCGTACTAAAACTGCCTTCAAATACGTCGCCACCGTAACTATCAACGCCGTAATTGGCAAAAGTCGCACCGTGGTTAAGTATCTCGGCGGGTAAGCAGTTTTCGTCGATAACTGCGTTTTCACACATACATAAGGCATAATGAAGCGTATTTTTTAATTGGCGAATATTACCCGGCCATTGATAGTGAATTAACGCGTATTCGGCAGATTCAGTTAGTTGAGCACCTTGGCCGTGAGTTAATTCCAACAATAATTTATCAATTAATTCCATTTTATCGCTGCGTTCTCTTAACGACGGCAATAAAACTTTAACACCACTGATACGATAATAGAGGTCTTGGCGAAATTGTCCTTGAGCAACTTTTTCGTGTAAATCTCTGTGCGTAGCACAAATCACATTAAGTGAAACCTTTTTAGCTTGTATTTGCCCGAGCGGCGTAATTTCTTGTTCAGCTAGAACTCGTAATAAACGAGCCTGCAACGCCAACGGCATATCGCCAATTTCATCCAAAAATAAGGTACCACCATTACTGGCTTCTATTTTGCCAACTTTTCCGCCTTTTAAACCACCGGTAAAAGTACCGGCGCTATAACCGAACAATTCGCTTTCAATTAAAGACTCGGGAATGGCCGCGCAATTTAAAGTTACAAACGGCTTATCTTTACGCTCACTACTATTGTGAATAGCTTGAGCCCAAACTTCTTTTCCGGTTCCAGTTTCGCCTTGCAGAAGCACATTAATATTGCGATTAATAATTCGATGGCAAATATCGGCATTTTTTAATAATAGCGGATCACTACCAGCGGCATCGTACAGTGGCGAATCTTTTTTGTTGGTTATTAATTTTGAAGACCGATAATGACCAGCGTCGATGGATTTCGGTTTGGGGGCGCGTTGGTACATCAACCAAGCGTAATGATTCGAAAGTAACGGCTGCGGTGCTTGCACAACGTCTTCAAGCGAGCCATTAATGATATTTTTAATACCATGACCCACCAAAGAATCGCGTCGGACAAATCCCATTTGCAGTAATGCTTGCGTTGTCGCACCCAAAATCATGCCCGAGTCGCACACCGCCAATATTGCGTTCGATTGCACCGGATCAACTAAGGGTGATGAGACTAACGAAATTAAATGGTAATTCGCGTAGGCCGATTTAAACATAGCCGCTTCAATTTGATCGGCGGTTTCGCAGACAATATTGAGAGCTAGACCCTGACCTAATTTATCGCCGCGAGCGTAGGTGGAGATATCTAAAGCGCCAATAATATCGCCTTTGGGTGAAATTAACGGTGCTGTAGAGCAGCTATAGCGACGAAATTTACGATCAAAATGTTCATCGGCATAAACCGTTAACGAATCGCCCGTGGCTAAGCAGGTGCCAAGACCGTTGGTACCCACCAAATTTTCAGACCATACCGTTCCAACCGTTAAACCGCTGTCGGCTAACTCCCGCCCACGTTGAGTATCGATAAATTGGCGCAAAGCCACACCATTGGCATCGGAGATCAGCACACAATAGCCGGAATTTTCCCCTAACTGCCGCAAGCGATTTAACACCGGATTCGCCACGTGCAGTAATTCATCCAATGCTTCACGGGCATTGGTGATTTCATGTTGGCTGAGCTTGGGAATGCCAATATTGGCACCGGGTTCTAAATGATATTGTTCGGTGCAACGCTGCCAGGATCGCTTTATTTCACTGAAAGTGGATTTACGAGGCAATTGACCTGCGCGCGAATTTTGAGATGGAAAAGATTCTTGTACAGTCATGGTAGCGGCTTTTTATTCATGTAATTTTTATTATTTGTCTCATTCTATGATCGGGAAATCACCCTTGTCTACCGTTATCACCCAAGAACCAATCTGTTTTATCGATATAAAAAGACTCTGTTAATTGATTCTAACTGATACTGTTCAATTAATTATCAAAGTGTCGCAGTGTTTCAAAAAAGTGTCGCATCGGCTGATACACACTGTTTTCAAGTTCATCGACTCGCGTCTGCAAGTTGAAATTAATCCTTATAAATCAATGAATTAATCATTTGGTACGTCGGTTGCTCTGCTCCAGCTATTCCACTGGAATTCTGTTGCAGTGGTCTCCACACATCGACAATAACAAAGGAGTGATTTCCATGAAGCCCAATCGGGAACAACAGCTGTGGATGTATGAGCACATGCTCATTAGCCGCTACTTCGAGGAAACCATCGAAAAAATATATATGGAAGGCAAATCGCCAGCGTTCAATATGGCCAATGGCCCTATTCCCGGCGAGATGCATCTATCCAATGGTCAAGAGCCCTGCGCTGTAGGAGTGTGCGCGCACTTAACAGCAACCGATATTGTGACTTCAACCCACCGTCCACACCACGTTGCCATTGCCAAAGGTGTAGACCTCAACAAAATGACGGCGGAAATTTTCGGCAAGGCCACAGGATTATCCGGCGGTCGCGGCGGCCACATGCATATCTTTGATGCCAAGGTAAATTTTTCGTGTTCAGGCATTATCGCTCAAGGCATGGGCCCGGCCGTAGGCGCTGCGCTATCGCGTAAATTGCAAAATAAAGAAGGTGTGGCGATTGCCTATATTGGTGAAGGCGCGGCAAACCAAGGCGCATTCCACGAATCGTTGAATTTGGCGTCGGTTTGGAAATTACCGGTCGTATTTATTATTGAAGACAATGCTTGGGGAATTTCCGTTGCCAAAACGGCCTCCACCGCCATTGAGCGGAACGACCAGCGCGCTGCCGCGTATGGAATGCCGGGTTATGCCGTAGAAAATAACGATCCCATTGCTATTTTCGAAGCAGCCGGTGAAGCCATAGAACGAGCACGTTCGGGTGGCGGCCCAAGTTTGATCGAAATCGAAACCTATCGATTGGCAGGTCACTTTATGGGAGATGCCGAAGGCTATCGCCCGAAAGGTGAAAAAGATGCGTTATTTGCAAAAGATCCCATTCCAAAATTCCGTGAGCATCTAGCGGCCAATTTTGATTGGAGCAATAGCGACGATGAAGCCATGGTGAAAAAAGCCCATGAAAGAGTCGATGCTGCTATTGAATTCGCCAGAAACAGCGAGTACGCACCAGTAGAAGAAGCGTTAGAGAAAGTGTTTGTTTAATAACAATAATTCGAAATTAATTCTTTCCTCTCGGAGATAACCATTATGAATCAAGCGTTAACCATGAAAGCCGCCGTATGGCATGGCCGCAAAGACATTCGCTTAGAAGAAGTTTCTGTTCCAGGTAGCCCAGAAGCTGGCTGGGTACAAATTAAAGTTCACTGGTGCGGAATTTGTGGCTCAGATTTACACGAATACGTGGCAGGCCCCGTATTTATTCCCATGAACGAACCTCATCCTCTGACCGGCATTAAAGACCAATGCATTTTAGGTCACGAATTTAGCGGAGAAATCGTAGCCGTTGGTGAAGGCGTTAAAGGTTACGAAGTTGGCGAACGTGTTGCCGCCGATGCCTGCCAACACTGCGGTGAATGTCGCTACTGCAAAGACGGTATGTACAACATCTGTGAAAGTCTTGCCTTTACCGGATTAATGAACAACGGCGCCTTCGCCGAATACGTCAATGTTCCGGCCAATCTTTTGTATAAATTACCCGAAGGTTTTCCAACTGAAGCCGGTGCCTTAATTGAACCCTTAGCGGTCGGTATGCACGCGGTTAAAAAAGCCGGTAATTTATTGGGTGAAACCGTCGTCGTTGTTGGTGCAGGAACCATTGGCTTATGTACGATTATGTGTGCCAAAGCCGCTGGCGCTGCTCGCGTCATTGCGCTTGAAATGTCCTCAGCCCGCAAAGCGAAAGCCCTAGAAGTTGGCGCAACAGTAGTTATCGATCCAAGCCAAGTTGATGCCATTGCCGAAATTAAAAAGCTCACCGGTGGCTATGGCGCAGACGTTTCTTTTGAATGTATTGGTCTTACTAAAACCGCACAAGTGGCAATAGATTCGATTCGCAAAGCGGGTCGTTGCGTTATGGTCGGTATTTTTGAAGAACCGACACAATTTAATTTCTTCGATATTGTTTCTACCGAAAAACAAGTCATTGGATCTTTAGCCTACAACGGTGAATTTGCCGATGTCATTGCGTTTATTGCCGACGGCCGTTTAGATGTAGAACCGTTAATTACCGGAAAAATTCAACTCGCCAACATTCTTGAAAATGGCTTTGAAGAGCTGGTAAACAACAAAGAAGAAAACGTAAAAATCATTGTTACGCCCGGCATTTAATTCGCAACAAGATCTACAACAGAATCAACACAATAAACTCTGGTGAATTTATTGAGACACACAAATTCAACTGCCTCTAAAAAGTAGCCAGAGTTTCACGTAATTCTATTCATCATTTTTATGATAATAACAAGAAAAGGAGCCACTCGATGAGCGTTGCAACCAAAGAACGTAAATTGACAATTGCGCGCGCTATGGCCGAGGCAATTGCTCAAGAAATGCGTATCGATGAACGCGTATTTGTCATGGGTGAAGATATCGGACCATTGGGCGGTGTTTTTGGCAACACCCGTGGATTATTCCATGAATTTGGCGCTGAGCGCGTTCGCGACACACCAATTTCTGAAACCGCTTTTATGGGTGCCGCCGTGGGCGCGGCATCTGACGGCATGCGCCCAATTGTAGAATTAATGTTCGTCGATTTCTTCGGTGTTTGCTTTGATGCCATCTATAACTCTATGGCAAAAAATACCTATTTTTCCGGCGGCGAAGTAAAGGTTCCGGTAGTACTTATGACCTCAACCGGTGGCGGCTATTCCGATGCCGGTCAACACTCGCAATGCTTGCACGCAACCTTTGCGCACTTACCAGGTATGAAAGTCGTCGCACCATCGAACGCCTACGACGCAAAAGGTTTAATGACCGCAGCCATTCGCGACGATAACCCAGTTATTTTTATGTTCCATAAAGCCTTGCAAGGCATGGGTTGGTTGGGTACAGAACGCGACGCGATTGTACATGTGCCTGAAGAAAGCTACGAAATACCCATTGGTAAAGCTGCCGTCGTCAAAGAAGGCACAGACGTAACCATTGTGGGTTTAACCTCTGGTGTGCACCACGGATTAAAAGCCGCCCGCACGTTAGCGGAACGTGGTGTGAGCGCAGAAGTTATTGATATTCGATCATTGGTACCTTTGGATCGCGAAACCATTATTAATTCCGTGAAAAAAACCGGACGTTTAATTGTGGTTGATGAAGACTATCACAGCTACGGTGTTACCGGCGAAATCATCACCTCAGTTGTTGAACAAGGCGTTGCTCTTAAAGCAGCACCTAAACGGGTTGCTTATCCGGATATTCCCATCCCGTTTGCAAGACCCATGGAGCAATGGGCCTTACCAAACGCAGAAAAAATTATCACCGCCTTTGAATTAATGGAGAAAAACTAGATATGTCTATTGAAGTACGTATTCCTGAAGATATGTGGGAAGAAGACAGCGAAGCCGTCATTACCAGTTGGTTTGTAAGTAACGGCGGCTCGGTAAATGAAGGAGACGTTATTGCGGAATTAATGGTAGAAAAAATTCAGCACGAACTCTCTGCTCCTGCAAGCGGCACTTTATCCATCGGCAAAGACATTGACGAAGTTGTCGCAAAGGGTGACGTGGTTGCCACTATTACTGCGTAAACGTTAAAAACGCATAAATTTTGAAACGCTCTCACTAAACCAGAGTTTTCGGCGACACAAGGACGTATCGCTAATTCCTTAATTCAAGAGTATTTCTGGAAGTCTTCATAAAGAATTTCCAATTGATTATCGAGCAATATAGAGAAACAACTATGACGGCATCTGTAAATATCGAACCCGAAATAATTCCACTACGCGGCGTGCGCGCGATGATTGCCAACAACATGCGCAAGAGTTTGGATGAAGCCGCGCAACTAACTCATCACGCCGAATGTGATGCAACGGCCTTGTTCGATAAAAAAGCCAAACTCGCAGAATCGGGTATTAAAATATCGGTTGAAGATTTAATTGCCGATGTTGTTATCAATACATTAAAACAACATCCCGATTTAAATGGCCGAGTTGAACCGAAAGAAATTCATTTGTATTCAAACATTCACTTAAGTATGGCGATGGCCTTGCCAGGCAATCTACTGGTGGCACCGACCATTTTTAACGCCGATAAAATGGATATAGAAACCCGCGCCAACGCGAGAAAAGATTTAGCTCAGCGAGCGAAAATAAACAAACTTACCGTTCCAGAAATGACGGGAGGAACCTTTACCATCAGTAATTTAGGCTTGTCGCGTGTTAGTCATTTCACACCCATTATCAATATTCCGCAAATCGCTATTTTGGGCGTGGGCCAAACCAAAGACAAACCCTGGGTGATGGCAGACAAGAGTATTGCTATTCGCAAGATCATGGGATTATCGCTTACTTTTGATCATAGAGCTGTTGATGGTGCTCCGGCAGGTGCTTTTTTAACAGACCTATGTAATGCGATTGAACAGAGTTAACGCCATGAAGCAAACACAGTTTTCAACAGCCAAATTGAAAGAAGGTGTAAGCGACATTCCTATTTTGAACGCAAAAATAGGTTTAGATTTAGAATTAAATTTATTGCAATCGGTGGTTGACGGCGAAACACATGCCGATTTTTTAATTTGGCGTTGCGAGCAGTCTTTGGTAGTTCCAAAAAGTTTTTCTCATAAAGCCAACTTTAAGTTAACGCAAAAATACTTTAATTATATTGGTTGGCCTATTGTATTACGAGAGACCGGTGGCGATTTAACACCGCAATATCCCGGAATGCTCAATGTGGCGATTGTTTTTCGAAGTGCCAAAAAAGCGGTATCGATTCGCGACAGTTATTTAGAAATTTGCCAACCTATTATTCATGTATTATCACGCCTAGGAATTAATGCGAGCTACGGTTCGATAAACGGAGCCTTTTGTAACGGTGATTACAATGTCACTGTTAATAACAAAAAAATTGCTGGTACTGCACAACGTTGGCGACAAATAAAATCCGTAGATAGCGTTAACCAAGACGTAGCAATTTTAGTACAAGCCGCTATTTTAACCGAAGGCCCTTTAACATACCTTTGGCAAATTTGTAATGAATTTTATCAACGCAATGACATCAACTATTTTATTGAGGAGGACAAACACATAGCACTGGATGAAATCCTTAAAGAGTCGGGTATCGCTCTTACAAAAAAAATAGAACCTCAAATAATAGATTCTATGGAAGATTGGTTAGACAGCTACAAACAAAACACTTCTACAACATTAAATAATAATCATTAGACATTCATAATAAAAACCCATATTCCAGTTATCTCGGAAATATGGGAGGAGTTCAACATGAATAACAATAATAATGTTAAATCTTCAGATCCAAACGCTACATCAAATAACACTGCTTCAAACAGTCCTACATCGCTATCACGCCGTCAATTTTTAAATAAAGCCGGCATTACCACGGTCGGAATCGGTTTAGCCAGCTCTGGTTTATTTTCCGCAAATACTTGGGCAGCAAAAGCCGTTGGTAAAAAAGCCAGTGCAACACTGCATCGAATGGCTCGCGATATCTACCCACACGATGAGCTAGACGATAAATACTACAGCCAAGTCATGCTGCCATTAGCCGACAAAGCCGATAATGATCCACAATTAAAAGAGAAGCTTCTCGAAGGTGTTAACACCTTAGATCAACTCAGCCAAAAATATTTTGGCAAAGACTTTGTGGATATTAAATCTGAAGCCGATCGCGTGAAAGTGCTGCGTGCGATCGAAAACAGCGGCTTTTTCCAAACCATTAAAGGCAATTTAATGATGGGAATTTATAACAATCCAGAATTGTGGCAACACTTTGGCTATGGCGGCTCTGCGTGGGAACAAGGTGGTTACATTCGCCGCGGCTATAACGACATCGACTGGCTTTAAAGAAGAGACCAACGGAGTACATAATAATGACAACAAAATTTGACCTCAACGACGATAGCCTTGTAGTAATTATTGGTTCGGGTGCCGGCGGTGGTACACTCGCAAATGAGCTCGCGCAAAAAGGCATACGCTCGGTGGTACTTGAAGCGGGGAAACGCTTTACTCTTGCCGATATCGAAAACGACGAATGGCGCATGTTCGATAAAATTTCGTGGCTGGATAAACGCATTGTCGATGGTCCGTCACGTCTTGCTTCCGATTTTCCAAATCTACCTGCGTGGATTGTTAAAGGCGTTGGCGGTGCCACCATGCACTGGGCCGGTGTTGCCATGCGATTTCAAGAACACGAATTTAAAATGAAATCCACATTAGGTACCGTGCCTGGTGCTAATGTTTTGGATTGGCCCATTAGCCTAAAAGAAATGGCGCCGTACTACGAAAAAGCCGAAAAGAAAATGGGTGTTTGCGGCACAGAAGCGACAGGAATGCCATTTCACGGTGAAAGTAATCATTACAAGGTTGTCGCAGCCGGTGCGAAAAAAATAGGCGCCCACTGTGAGCAAGCAACCTTAGCAATTAATACTGAGGCCCGCGACGGCCGTCCGTCATGCCAAGTCAATGGCTTTTGTATGCAAGGCTGCAAAATCGGCGCGAAATGGTCCACCATGTACACCGAAATTCCGCGGGCTGAAGCCACCGGAAACATGGAATTACGCCCAAATTCGATGGTATTAAAAATAGAACACGATAAAAACGGAAAAATCACCGGTGTTCTTTATGCCGATGAAAAAGGCGCTCAACATTTTCAAAAAGCTCGCCTAGTAGCCGTTGCCGGTAACTCTATTGAATCACCACGCATGTTGCTAAATTCTGCATCAAATTTGTTTCCAGACGGCCTAGCAAACTCGTCCGGTCAAGTAGGACAAAACTATATGACCCACGTTACTGGAGGCGTGTATGCAGAATTCGAAAAACCCGTACATATGTACAAAAGTACGGTGGTGCCCGGTATCGTTAAAGAGTGGCAAGACCATGATGCCTCACGTGGTCATCTCGCCGGTTATGAATTAGAAATTCTCCATTTAGGTTTGCCGTTTATGTCGGCGTTTTTAAATCCGGGAAAAAGCGGTTGGGGTCGAGAAGTATCCAGCTCATTAGCAAATTATGACAATATGGCAGGCTTTTGGATTTGCGGTGAAGATATGGCGGTTGAGTCGAACAATATTACCCTGCATCCGACCGAAAAAGATCAATATGGCTTACCCGTACCCGTGGTTTATAAAACCGATCATATTAATGATACTCGTATGCGTAACCATGCATACGCACGCTCTAAAGAATTATTTGAATCCATAGGCGCATTAAAAGTCAATAATTTACCGCCCTATCCAGCGAGTCATAACATGGGCACTAATCGCATGAGTGAAAAAGCTCGCGACGGTGTAGTAAACCGCTGGGGTCAAAGTCATGACATTAAAAATTTATTCGTATCCGACGGTAGCCAATTTACTTCCGCCGGTACCGAAAACCCTACCCTCACCATTGTTGCTCTTGCCATTCGTCAAGCGGAATACATCGCAAAACAAATGGCGCAAAAAGAGCTTTAAGCTGCCGAAACTGCGTTTCACAGTTGTTGCTTTGCGGGCATTTGCCCGCCTTTTTTTAACGTATTTATAATGATGCTTGATAAAGACTGCTGGAACCTCTGATTAACACATCCATGATTTAATCAGAAGACAGAAATTGATAATGCGATTTTCAATTTTTTCAAAATTTCAATCACTTACTGCTCTTGAAATTGGCGACACATCCTTGCGCCACCGGAAACTCTAGGTTAATCAGAGTTTCGTGTTATAAAAAGTATTAAACTATGCAACGCTCTTATAATACAAACTCAGAGGTTTCGAAAAGTCGCAAAACCAACCAATATCCCGATATAAAAACGCAGGGAATCACCATTGCTTTTCGGGCAAGCAAAGTATTGACCGTACAATATTTTTGCATTAAATACAGCAACGGGAACGCGACGAGATAAATTAAAACCTGACCTACTTCAATTCCTAAATTAATGCCAAATAAATTAAAATAATCAATGGATTGCTGTTGAAAAATCCCTTCTTTTAAGACAAATGAAAAACCAAAACCGTGCACTAAACCCAGTACAAAACAGACTTTTAAATTAAATCTTGATGATTGGTTCAATAAAATAAAAACACCCGCAAGCAGAATAGAAGCCGCAATTAACGATTCAATCAACGGAATAAACCAATCAACAGCGGGTACAACACCAAATACCCCCATGGTTAGAGTAATACTGTGACCAATGGTAAATAGGGTTGCACGTTGAATAACTTGCTTTACAGAAACCGAAACCAACACCAATAAAATTACAAATAATAAATGGTCCCAACCCAGCACAATATGTTCTATACCGTGATACACGGCAGTAGCAATTTTGTCTACAATAGGTCTTTCGAAATGATAACTTTCGCTCAGCAAACCAAGATTATGCTGTGTGTCGATTATTTGCGTGTCGCCTGCTGAGTCTCGCTCGTAGAAAGAAACATGATTAAACAAGCGATTTTCGATACCAAGATCCTTCCCTTGTTGGCTTTCAATAATAAAATCTTGCCTTGCATTAACACTGTTTATTTCAAAATAAACGTCAACAACGGCATCGAATACTTCTTTGTCGTCGGCAAATGTAATGTTATTACGACCATCAAATGCCGATGTTGCGGACTCAAACGTAGAGAACCCTCGATTATAGTGTTCAGAATGAACACTAATCTCTTTAACATAAGGCTTCAAATCGGTACCCGAAATTGTATTTATTGAATACGCCTCAAGTACAAACTCCGTAAACTCACCCCAATGGGAATCGATAGTGTCGTTATCCAAATAATACCGCCATTGACTATCAACCAGTTTGGATTCCGTCCAAGGCAATGCTTCACCACTGTCTATACCGCCCCATTGAGGGTGAATAATCAGTAAAGGTAGAGGAATGCGTGCGTACACCTGAACCGATTGAGAAGGGTTGAATACCACGTGAAAACTGCGATTAACAATGGGATTAAAGTGTGCGAAAGAGTTTAGCGAAAAAAGGAGTAAAAAAAGAAAAGTAGTAAGGCCAATTAAACCTGTGTTGTTTTTATTCATTGTATCGACCGTTATAATGCAATAATGAATACAAAAGCACGAGCCTTGAGCCCATGCTTTGTCGATAGAAACCGCTGATTAACTCGTTTTTGATTTAATCAGCGTTTTAAAGATTATTGTCTTGGGTCCCACAGTCTGCGATTGGTCGATTGTTCGTATGCTTGCCCCTCTGGGTAAGAGACTATTTCTAGCTGCTGTCCCCAAGGCGTTAAGAAATACACCCAAGTTAAACCCTTCATTCCGGTATCGGTAAATAAGTGCGGCTCACCCAAAATTCTCACACCTTTACTTTTTAAGTATTTAACAGCGTCATCCATGTCTTCAACATAGAACGCGATATGGTTACCACCTAAATCGCTGTTTTTAACAAATTCTTTTTTCTGATCGGGTGATTGATATTCAAAGATTTCGAAATTGGTACCGTTGGCGCAACGAACCATCTGCGCTACTTTGATAACCGCTTTTTTATTGACATTTAAATTTTCGGTCATCCAATTATCGGAAAACGGCCCAAAAGGTCCAATGGTATGAAAGGCCTCACAGCCAATTACATCAACAAAAAAGGTTACTGCCTCATCAACACTCGGAACAGTAAAGCCGATATGCTGAACACCTTTCATACCTGGCATGGCAGCTTGGGCTAATAGCGGCGTCGCGCACAATAAAACGAGAACATAGTGTTTGATACGATTCATGAAGATCATTCCTTATTCTTATTTTTAATTAATTACCATTGAAATAAAGATCGATTTGGAAATCTTTTTTATTTCATAAAATTCATGGCAATTTCTCTGCCACAACATTTAAACAAATAACCCGCTAAGAACAACTAAATACGTTCATTTAGGACCGCGAATATCGAATGAATCAAATCTGTTATTGCTGGTTGCGACACAGTGTCTTACACATTGATCGTACCCGTTATAATTATGCGACAGTCTGTCGCTCATCGTTGCAGACACCTTCGAATCTATAGAAACGCCCGATTCACTCCGCCTGATTTAGTCAGTGTTTTTATAAGAACCTCTCGGTTATCAGCGCTTTTTATCGATTTTTTACAAAAAATAATGATCATTTTGGCTGGTATAGAAGTTGCGATTTAAATAACTGTGTTGCACACAGCCACCCTGGGCTAGCGTAAATTTCTATCCGATTTTTTCTACGGCTCAAAAAGATCGTTATCCATTTCAATAAACCATTGAAACGGTAAAAATCAAAAAACCACATAATTCAATGTTTATTTTCTGATAAATACGTGCACTCACAAATCAGAAATTTCTCTAATTAAAACAATAAAAATAAGGTATGCATAAAATGAGATTAAAAAATACCAGCGCTGCTATTCTTTCATTAATGACTTACCTCACGGTTAGCGCACCTAGCCACGCCATCTCTTTCAGTGAAGGTGGATGGAATGTGGATATCTCGGGATCAGTTGGCGGTTATTACACGCAAACAAACTGTAATTTTAAGCCTGACTCCGCACAGTGGAGTACGTTTTCCGCTTGTAAATTTGCAGTCAATAATGATGATACCGCCTCCGTTCAAAATGGATTCTTACCCGGCTGGTTAAATACCATTGTCACTCACACTACAGACTCCGGAATGAAATTAACTGCGCATTTTGGTTTTGCACCGGGTACATCAAATCCATCAAGCTTTGGTGGCCGCATCGCGGGTGCTCAAAACGTGGGCGATGTTCGTAATGTGTATTTAAAAGTCGAAGACGATTGGGGATCGGTATTGCTTGGTCGGGATGCGGCATTATTTGGATTACACGCGACACTTTCAGATATTACCGTGCCTGGAGTCGGTACGCAGGCAGAGGCCGCCGGTGCACTTAACACTACCTTTGGTGCTGTGGCGGCAGGCTATACCTATTTCAGTTTTCAACCACAAATTACCTACGCAACACCAGTTGTAAACGGCTTTCAAGCCAAATTTGGTGTTATTCAACCGGTAGATATTCAGCCTGATCCAATCAATACCGGCGGTCCTATTTATAACGTTCACGACACGCCCATGTTCCAGGGTTTATTAACCTACGATTTTGCCGGAGGCAGTAAATTGTGGACATCTTTCGTGCAACAAGATGCGCGTCGTTCCGATACCGATGAAGAGATTTCGGCAGAAGGTTTTGAAATTGGTGGCAGACTGGTTTTAGGTAAGTTTACCGCCAACGCGTCTACTTTTATTGGTGACGCTTTGGGTGATGGTATTTTGTTTGTTGGCGCCACAGACAGTGAAGGCAACGAATACGAAACGGAAGGTTATTTATTAAATGCTGGTTATCAATTTGGTAAAACCCGATTATCGGTGCAATATGGAGTGACCGAAAATAAAGACCTTGCCGGTGCAGAAAATGAAGCATCATCGATTGTTCTGGTACGCGACATAACACCGGGCTTGCAATTTATTGCCGAATATACCCAGCATACAACGTCGCAAGATGGATTTTCTGATGCCGAAGCAAGTACCGTTGCTGCGGGTGCCTTATTGTCTTTTTAGGTAGAAGAAACTCTGATTAACCTAGAGTTTCTCGCGACACAAGGATGTGTTGCCAATTTCAAGAACTGTAGGTGATTGAAATTGTGAAGAAATTGAAAATCGCATTTTCAATTTCTGTCCTCTGATTAAATCATGGATGAGTTAATCAGAGTTTCCTAGAAACAATTAAAAAAAACTCTGATGCATTTCAGAGGTTTTTGAAACAGCCATAAATAAGAGAAATTCAAGAAGACTAAAACGGTTAAATTACGATTTTCAATTCATAAGAAGTTTTTCATTGATGGGTTCGTACACCGAAGCCGCGTTCATTAATGACGAGGCTGTTAATTGTGGAACACCATATACTTTGACGATTTTATTTTTCTTATTTTTAACGCGATCTACCAGCAAATCGAAATCGCCGTCACCGGAGACCAATATAACGATATCAACACTGTCTGAGACGTCCATGACATCCAGGGTAATGCCTACGTCCCAATCGCCTTTCGCTGAACCATCTGATCGCTGAATATAAGGTTTTAACTTCACTTCAAAACCGATAGCTCGCAGAATATTTTGAAATTCTTCTTGTTTACGATCACCACGATCAATCGCATAAGCGTAGGCTTTTACAACCTCGCCAAGTTGTGAAATTTCTGACCAAAACTCGTTGTAATTGAAATTCCTTTTATACGCTTGCTTAACCGTGTAATAAACGTTCTGAACATCAACAAATACTGCCACTTTTTTCATGGATTAACCTTAATTATATTTATAATTCCCAGAGCTTCTTCAAAAACCACAGTGTTACACGATATCTGTAGGAATTTTCAATCACTATACATCACAGACTAAAATAGTTTGAATTTTTTTCTTCTATGAGAATACTCTAATCTCACCAATACAATGACGCTAATAGGTAGGAAAATACGATTGAACCGTCATTCATAAATTCATCTGATAGGTAACAATAGTCACTGAGGCTTATATAAAATCACCAACTAGGCCTCTACTGAAGCATGCCATTAGATACTTCATAATTTAATCGGCGCACAGGCTTTGAAAATACAATGTTCAACTTCTTCACAATGTCAATCAGTTACCGTTCTTGAAAGTGAGGTCATATTACTGCAGCACCAGAAACTCTCAGTTAAGCATCGATTTCTATAGTAACTAGTTAAGACACTATAAGACCAAGATTAAGTAACAATTAAGGCGATAGAAATGAAATAAAGATGGCGCTATTGCCAGTGACTAAGCTTAGGCGAGTGGTTAGATAATTGCGGCTAAATGACGACACACGCTATTTTAACATCTGATAACCCAGCGATAAAAAAATAATTTTGCGATATTCACAACCATTTTTTAAAAAATGCGTGTGTTTACCGGTCATCTACAGCCTTTAATCCAACATATAGAATACTTTTCGCGACAGAAAACATTTGTTTTATAAAGCAATATAACTCCCTAAACAGGGTTTTAATATTTAAGACGTTCGCTTTTATAAAACTGGTTTCTTGCTATAAAATCATATCTGCGTAATTTGATAGGTCTTCTAACAGCTGTATTTTTTGAGCAGATAACTGACCAGATTCTTGTAAGGTAAACACTTTTTCGTGAAATTCATCCAGGGTTAAACAACCTGGCTGTGGCTCGGTAAGTTTTTGTACTCGATAGCTGTGCCACAATTCTTGCTCTTCATAACTTAAGGTTTCTGGAAAATTGCGCGCGCGATAACGCAATAACATATCGTTTAAGCGTTTGTCTTCAAAGGCGATAAGCGTGCTGGCTAACTCGCTACCAGACGCCTTTCTGACCTGTTCGCATTTACTTTTGTCGCTATTGCCGATAAA
The DNA here is from genome assembly GCF_054658315.1 of Sessilibacter sp. MAH1. Classification (NCBI taxonomy): domain Bacteria; kingdom Pseudomonadati; phylum Pseudomonadota; class Gammaproteobacteria; order Cellvibrionales; family Cellvibrionaceae; genus Sessilibacter; species Sessilibacter sp. MAH1. The sequence continues at coordinate 195,094 of NZ_BAAGIC010000003.1, read as the reverse complement.
ACCATCGTATAAAGACTGTTCCGCTTCTATCGATTTATTAAACGGATTAGCACTAAACACATCATTGAGTTTTTTCGTTAAGGTATGCCCTTTTAGTTTTCGCCAATTTTCGCGGCAAAAATCTAAATCAATATTTAATCGTTGCGCAGCAGATTCATCAAGCAATTTAGGCGTTGCTAAAACCGGGCTTTTATTTAAATGCACTTCTTTTAACGCGATACGCGTTTCGCCCTCTGCTAAATCGGCGGTGGGTGTGTAGAGTTTTTCTAAAATAACGTCTGCGGATAATTTCAGTAACGAATCTGGATTATGAGCAAGATCGTAACAAATAACCGAGTTTTTATTTTTAGGATGCATTGCTAAAGGAACAATAAGACTCGCACAACCATGAACCGCCGGGAAGCGTGACGAAACATGCAATAACGGTTTGGTATTGACGACATCGATTAATTCGAACGCTTTACGCTTGTCGCGAAGCTCGAACAGATAATCAAACAGTTTAGGTTGTTTGGTTTTAATTAATTTGGCTAAAGCAATAGTTGCGTACACATCCGATAACGCATCATGTGCGGCATCGTGAATTAAATTATTGGCAGCAGATAAATTTTCTAATTTAAAACTGACGACACCCTCTACCGTTGGCCATTCAATACCTTCTGGACGTATGGCATAACATAAGCGCACCATATCAATGATGTCCCAGCGGCTATTGCCATTTTTCCATTCGCGCTCATAGGGGTCGTAAAAATTACGCCATAAACTGTAACGCGTAACTTCGTCATCAAACCGAATGCTGTTGTACCCAACGCCACAGGTGTTTGGTGCCGACAATTGTTGATGAACTTGCGAGACAAACTCTCGCTCATCAAGACCTTTTTCCAAAGCCATCAACGGATTAATACCCGTAATTAAACACGCTTCTGGATGCGGTAAAAAATCCGGCGTTGGTTTGCATAAAATATTAATCGGATCATCGATAATATTTAAATCGAGATCGGTACGAATACCTGCAAACTGAACAGGACGGTCCTTCGAAGGGGTTGCACCCCAGGTTTCGTAGTCGTGCCAAAAAAAACTGCTCAAAATAAACCTTTTTGAATATCATTAAATACAATTAATGTAGCAATGTTTATATGCTGCCTATCAATTGGAAACTCTGATTAACCGAGAGTTTCCAGAGACACAACCATGTGTCGTCAAATTTAGTGTCGTCAATTTTAATCATTGAAGAGCTAATCACAGGTTCCAAGAGCTATACTTCTTCAACCATTTTCACAATGGTTTTTTTAAGATAAACCTTTTTACCGTCTTTCTTTTTTAAAACAAGCATACCTTCATAACCGCCCAGTGTAAAAACGCCATCACTGCCGTTCACTTCGCCAACAAATTCAACTTGTTCAAAATTTTTACCATCGGTTAAATAAACATTATAGCGTTTATGAACGGTAATATAGTCCTCAGTAACAGGTAAAGATTGTTTCCGTACTTTAGCCTCCTTTCGAGAAGATATTTTTGCGGAAACGTATCCGTAAATCACCATTAAAATGATTATAGAAACAATTACTGCCCAAACCTGCGACATAGAGAAATCCATTCTGTTTAGCGATACCGAACGGCTGTACCACTGACACTCACCATCATCATGCCACCTTTTTCGCCAATGACTTCGTAATCGATGTCGATACCAACAATGCCATTGGCGCCTAATCTCATGGCTTGCTCTTCCATTTCGTGAAAGGCAATTTGTCGAGCTTTACCCATTTCTTTTTCATAGGCACCAGCGCGACCGCCGACAATATCGCGAATTGCGCCGAATAAATCTTTAAAGATATTAGCGCCTAAAATAGCTTCACCGACAACAACACCGAGATATTCCGTAATTTGATGACCGTCAATATTAGAAGTGGTTGTTTTTAACATTTTGCTCTCCAAAATTTATTGAAATGATTACGAGAAACTCTGATTAAACGAGAGTTTCTAGCGATACAAGAATGTGTCGCCAATTTCAAGAATTGTGAGTAATTGAAATTGTGAAGAACCTCGAAATCACATGTTCAATGTCTGCGCTCTGATCGAATCATGGATGAGTTAATCAGAGATTCTTACAATTCATAAACGAAGAATATATTCAATGGATTTATGCCATGATTATTGTCAGGCGCAAGTCTTTATTTTAGAAATCTGAAAATGGTTACGCCGTCATCAATTGCTGGTCAGTTTTGGACGCCATATCAATATCACGTTGCGTTAAACCCGCCACCGAATGCGTCCACCAAATAACGGTTAAGCTACCCCACTCTACAATCAGTTTTGGATGATGATCAAAAGCATCAGCCAAATTGGCAAGTATCTGCGCGGCCGCGGTTGCACCTTGAAAATCACTGAACGAATACTGCTTAACTAGCTGAGAAACCTTATCTTTTGTCTCAAGATTCCAGCCAGACAGTAACTGTAATTGCTGCTGAATTTGTTGTTCGGTCAATAGCGGATTATCGCCCATGTGAGCCTCCCATAACATTTACGATTAAAAGCAATTTTCACATACAAAAAAGGCCGGAGATCTCCGGCCTTTTCACACGACGGCTGCTTATTTAACTTCAATAATGCCTTCTTCGATTTTTGCTTTCCAGATTTTTGGACCCGTTTGGTGAACAGACTCACCTTTGCTGTCTACGGCAACGGTAACGGGCATATCTTCTACTTCAAACTCGTAGATAGCTTCCATACCTAGGTCTTCAAAGGCAAGCACTTTTGCCGCTTTAATCGCCTTAGATACCAAGTAGGCAGAACCACCAACAGCCATCAAGTACACCGCTTTGTTGTCTTTGATCGCTTCGATAGCCGCAGGACCACGCTCTGCTTTACCCACCATGCCAGCAAGGCCGGTTTTTTCAAGCATAGTACGAGTGAACTTGTCCATACGAGTGGCCGTCGTTGGGCCAGCAGGGCCAACAACTTCGTTACCAACTGGATCAACAGGGCCTACGTAGTAAATCATGCGGTTAGTGAAATCAACCGGTAACTCTTCGCCTTTGGCAATCATATCAACCATGCGCTTATGAGCAGCATCACGGCCGGTTAACAACTTACCAGACAACAATACGGTTTCACCGGGTTGCCATTCTGCCACGTCTTCTTTGGTTAGCTCATCAAGATTAACACGGCGTGCAGAACCTACTTCCCAAGTGATTTCTGGCCAATCGTCTAGGCTTGGTGGAGTTTGCAGTGATGGGCCTGAGCCATCTAGGGTGAACTTCACCAAACGCGTAGCAGCACAGTTTGGAATAACTGCAACTGGCTTGTTGGCAGCATGAGTCGGGCAATCTTTTACTTTAACATCTAAAACGGTGGTTAAACCGCCAAGACCTTGGGCACCAATACCCAACTTGTTGACCTTATCCATGATCTCTAAACGCAATTCTTCAGCACGGCTAGAGGCGCCGCGCTCTTGCAAGTCTTGAATATCAATTGGATCAAGCAGTGCTTCTTTAGCCATAGCCATGGCTTTATCGGCGGTACCGCCAATACCAATGCCCAAAATACCAGGAGGACACCAGCCAGCGCCCATGGTTGGCAATACGCTCAGAATCCAATCCACAACAGAGTCAGACGGGTTCAACATGGCAAACTTGGTTTTGGCTTCACTGCCACCACCTTTTGCTACCACATGAACGTCAACTTTATCGCCCGGAACGAGCTTATAGGTGATCATGGCAGGAGTGTTATCGCCGGTGTTTTTACGCGCGCCATCTGGATCAGCCAGAACAGAAGCACGAAGCTTGTTGTCTGGGTGGTTGTATGCGCGGCGAACACCTTCGTTAACCATATCTTCAATTGAACAATCGGCGTCCCATTGTACGTTCATACCGATCTTCATAATCACACTAACGATACCAGTGTCCTGACAAATAGGACGATGCCCCTCTGCACACATACGCGAATTGATTAGAATTTGCGCCATTGCGTCTTTAGCCGCTGGGTTTGCTTCGCGCTCGTAAGCTTGATGAACCGCTTGGATAAAGTCTTTGGGGTGATAGTAAGAGATAAACTGGAGGGCGTCGGCGATGCTGTCGATAAGGTCTTGTTGACGGATTATAGTGGTCATTGCGCACTTCTCTTTATCGGCTAGTTTTGGTTGATTTGGGCGCAATTCTACAACATTCAAACGGGTATTTCTCCTGTGTGAGTGTGTAGCCACTTAAACTTTGGTCGAGCTAATCTAAAGCTCAGATTTTATTCAATTCGCCTTCAAAGTTTGACTAAACTGCTCTCGCAGCCAGTTTTCATAAACTTCACCGTATTTAACATCAGCTCTTGCAATGTTCATACAAGGCAACCAAAAGCTTCCCTCATAAGCAGCAGACACTGATAACACCTATCAACAGAGATTAATAACTCATCGAACCAATTGCCGTAAATTTGCTAATTAAAACCAGCGAACAGCTTTTCTAGCGATACAAAGATATGTCATTAAATACAAGAACCAAAAAAGATGGGAATCGTTAAAACCTAGGGAAGTGTTAAAGCGTAGGGAAGTGTTGAAACGCGGTAAGCTGCATTATCAACTTATGCTCTGGGTTGAACGTGATAAAACCAAAGAGACAATTACCACTGCATAAATTGAAATGAGAAAAGAAAGAATGATGATTAAATCTGAGTCGGTTACCCAATTAATCGCTGTTATTAAGGAAACTCTGATTAACCTAGAGTTTCTCGCAACACAGGGATGTGTCGCCAATTTCAAGAACATTAAGTGATTGAAGTTGTGAAGAAATTGGAAATCGCATTGTCAATTTCTGTACTCTGATTAAATCATGGATGAGTTAATCAGAGGTTCCTTAACTTAATAACAGCGATCTAAATGAACTAACCCGAAATGGATGTTAATTATATACTTGGAGGACCGTATTTATTTACACCTTCGGTGCCTTGCAAACAACCATTCTCGACAAATGCCCAAATACCACCAATTACCGGAATCAAGTTAATAAGAATCCACCAACCAGATTTGTCTCGATCATGCCATCTCTTAACTTGCACAACAAAAGAAATCCAGATTATTGGTATATATAGAATAATTGTTATCACCCCAATCAAAGACTCATTCAAACCTAGAACAACGGAGATAAAACCAAACAATATTGCAAAAATAATTATACCTAAAAACACTAACCAATATGTTTTTCTAGTTGTTCTGCCTTTTGGAGAAAAAAGAACCTGAGCCAATGTTGGCTTAATTAATTCACCCGAATCAGCCGATAATTCGGAATTTGGAGCGGAGTAAACATTATCGGTCATAAAATATCCTTTTTTAATTTAACGAGATAATTACATCAAAACTGTTACAAAGACGAAGTATAAATCGAGAAGTACTGCAATAGATACAACTTCAATTTAATGAGTGGTAAATAAAACCAAAAACTATCATTTTCGGGACGTATAAACAACAAAACAAATCAAACCAACTGGTGTTTTATTTGCGATACAAAGTATAAAAAACAAAATTTATTAGAATCCAACACAAGCATGAATTATTAATCTCTAATAAAGCATACTTACTTAAAACTTTAGTTTACTCATTAGTTTTTCAACTCAAAAAATTAGTGATAAACGCACATCAAAAAGCTCAGAAGGCTTTAGTCAAAATTAATCTATTCAAAGTTAATATTGAAAACATCTTGACTAGACATTCAAACTCATAGACATTTCATATGTGTTCCCATTCATTCAAAGTTTAAGCACCTCTTTCTATTTGTAACCACTTCCACCCGTGCATCTATAAAACCGGCGAAAATCTACCCTCTTCATGCGTGCAATCATGAACTTATACGCCCGAGAAATAATCATTCTAAATAAATTACATTCGCCACTAAAAGAAGAACTGTGGGCACACCACAAAGAGTAGGTAATGCATATCAGCAGAGCTAGAACAGCATCAATTAGACAACCTATAACCGTAGGAACACCACCATGGAATACACAAAAGCTTTAATAAATTTAATTCAAAAAGCTAGAAAAACTGTACTTACAGAGTTAAAACAAAAAATAAAACTTGCCGAACCTAATATATTGTCAGAACTTGAATCTATTTATAAGTTGTCTGGCGATGAAAAATTCAAAGCCATTGCTCAAGAAATATTCGCGCACGCAGATAAAAGTTGGAAAAAAGATAGAGCCTGATAATTACAGTAAGCCAGACGTTACAAACGCCAGCCAAACCAAAAAAATCAAAGTAAACAGGAGTCATTGCCACGTGTTACTAACTCTTTGATTAAAGGTGATCTTGCTTCCATATTACAGCGAGTGGACTAATTTCTAAGACTGTAATTGATCCGGTATTTTAGACTATGGAAGTAGATATAGCGTCAAAAAAACGTAGCAAACATTTTAAAAACTTATTATCTGAAACTGCAATTGATTAACCATAAAAGGGACGAATTTCTACAGAGGCACGGCACGCCATGGCAGCTTTTCGAGCCCATTCCTGAGCGGATTTAAGATCAGGGCACTCTAACACCCACAAGCCATCTATAAACTCAGAAGCTTTGATATAGGACTCTTCAGATTCGGTAATTACATTGTTTGTATCATATTTAAAAGATTTTGCGTATTCAATTGGCATCAAACCGCCTACAAAAACCTGAACCCCCGACGCTATCATTTCTGAATTTAAAGCATCTATGGCCTTCATCATGGCTTGATCCACAACGACATTTGCATCAAAGCCAATGTCTCGAAAAACTGTTATTAAGAATTTAGCCATATTTTCACCTCCATTACAGAGTCATCCAGAAGTAATCTGCTCATCATTTTAGAATTTCTACGACTGCGCCGTAAAAGATAATAATAAAACCCAATATCTCAACAATTACCAGTAAAATCATGTAAGTCTTGAATAAAGTCACCGGAATAGAAAACATTCCTATATTAAAAGGCGGTTTAAATTGATTAGTAGTATCTTTTAAAAGTCCATGCAGTAAATAAAAGAGAATTGCTGAAGCGAAGAACAGTAATATCGAAAGCGACGAAATCAGTTCTAACCAGTTGGGTAGCTGACTGATTTTAAGAAATTGTAAAATTAATAGTGCAGCGAATGAGTAAAGCAGCGAAGCTCTATGACTGATATCAACATAAGGATGAGCTCTAGCATTTTTGGTTTGCATCATTTGCTGATACTTCCATACTCCGGTAAGCAACCCGATTAAAAAGAAGATTCCGGCAAAGATTATTGTTATTTTTTCGGCAGTGTTCATAAATCACCTTATAATTTTATCGATCACACAAGCTTCGTCACAGCGATCATTTATTTTTATGGTAGTGAATGCTAGCAAAATTGGACGACTTTAAAATCAATTACAGATGTAATCTTATTTAAGGAAACTCTGATTAACCTAGAGTTTCTCGCGACACAAGGAAGTGTCGCCAATTTCAAGAACTGTAAGTGATTGAAATTGTGAAGAAATTGGAAATCGCATTTTCAATTTCTGTCCTCTGATTAAATCATGGATGAGTTAATCAGAGGTTCCTTAAGTGTGATTGTGATTAGATTTTTTGAATGGTGTTTTCGGTAGGTCTAAAAGCAGCGTGTAAATGGGTAGGCCAACACGCTGCTTTTTCAGTAAGGTGAAGCAGACTCAATTGTCAGTTATATTTTTAATACACAAAAATATTTGTCTTATGGCGTAGAGACTTTTTGTTGAAGCTCCAACAACTGTCTATTGATATTAAGTCTGTAGGCATCAATGGCATCGATGGCTTCTTCGTTACTAATCACTCGCGTACTTAGCTGATCTAATGCAGCAAGTTTAGTTTCTAGCGTTTTCACTTGATTACGAAGTGCATCTAAGCCAGCTGTATTTTGTAGTTTCGCAGCCAAAGTATTTTGCTGAGTCGTTAACGATGCCAATTCTTTCTCGATGAGAGCAACCTTTTCGGTTTGCGAAATTTGCTGGCGAGCGAGTTGATCTTCTAATTTTTTAGACGCTTGAGCACTTGCAGATTTGGCGCCGGCAATTGCTTTAGTATTCTCTGCGATGGCATCTTTGTTGACGTTTCGGGTATCCCAAAGTTTACGAATTTCAGATTCTGAAGCACGAATATCTTCAACCGCTTTCTTTAAGTTCGCTTGCAAAGCAGTAACCGATTGGGTGGATTCATCATCAGAAAGCTCTAGACGTTGCTCTAGGCCTGTGATGCGGGATTCTGCTGCCTTCATTTGTTCATCAAATTGCGCTTGCGCTTGGGTTAGCATCCAAAATGCGAAGCCCGCTAAACCTAGCCCTAAAAAGCCGACAAATAACGAAAACCCTGCTAGCGGTGAATTAGATTTTACAACCGTTGGTGGCGCTCGGTGAGTAGCGGCATGACTTGCGGTTTGATTAGAACTCGGTTGTCTTGGGGCGCTACCTGGCGCAGGCGGCACAGCTTTGCGCGTCGCGGAAGCTCGGGGTTCATCGTCCAAGGTAGTTGTTAAGTCGGAGGATGATAATGTGGGTTCCTTTCTTGAGTGCACCATAATTCTTCTAACATTGTGTGGTTATGAAAAAGACTGTTGTCGCCGGTTATTTGGATACAATCTTACTGTGATTTAACAAACCTGTGTTGATTATTACAAAAGATTTGCGTCACGAGCCTTCAGACAATCAACGAACGACATTTTGCCAATATAGGAAACTCTGATTATCCTAAAGTTTCTCGCGACACAAGAATGTATCGCCAATTTCAAGAACGGTAAGTGATTGAAATTGTGAAGAAATTGGATATCGTATTTTCAATTTCTGCTCTCTGATTAACTCATGGATGAGTGAATCTGAGGTGACTATAGTAACGATGTCTGACTTAAAAATCTTCGTTGTGTTCACATCTGAATCGGTAAATAAGCACTGCAATACCGATTTTTACTGCGCCAAAACAATCGTCATAGTTGTGGTTGTCGCTGCAATTAACAGAATTTAGATAGGTAAGAATAGGTTTGTGATGATGGTCATCACAACGAGGTGAGCGTATCGATTAAGACCAAACTCTTTCGAGTTTTTAGAAATGCACACTGTAGGAAACTCTGTTAACTCAGAATTTCCAGTGCTATTACGATGTTTCGCCAATCTCAAGAACGGTAAGTGATTGAAATTGTGAAAAATTGGGGATCGTATTGCCAACCTCTGCCCTCAGATTAAATCAGGGATGAGTTAATCAAAGGTCTCTGTAGAAGCAATGTCGTAAAAACAATGTTGTAAAAACAACGTCGCAAAAAACAATGCTGTAGAAACAATAAAGGCCCGCATTAAGCGAGCCTTTATCTAGAATAAGCTTTTTAGGAGCCGGGGCTTACATCATGCCGCCCATGCCACCCATTCCGCCCATGCCGCCCATGCCGCCCATACCAGCGTCAGCACCTTCAGCTTTAGGAGCATCAGCAATCATGGCTTCGGTGGTGATCATCAAGCCAGCGATAGAACCCGCTGCTTGAAGTGCAGTACGAGTTACTTTTGCTGGGTCAAGAATACCCATTTCTAACATATCGCCGTATTGACCAGTGCCTGCGTTGAAGCCGAAGTTACCTTCGCCATTACGTACGTTGTTAGCAACAACAGACGCTTCTTCACCAGCGTTAGCAACGATTTGACGAAGTGGAGCTTCCATGGCACGACGAGCAATCGCAATACCAGCGGTTTGTTCTTCGTTGTCGCCTTCAAGGTCAGCAATTGCCGCAACGGCACGAATTAACGCGGTACCGCCGCCAGGAACAACACCTTCTTCAACCGCTGCACGAGTAGCGTGAAGTGCGTCTTCTACGCGAGCTTTCTTCTCTTTCATTTCAACTTCGGTAGCAGCACCAACTTTAATTACTGCTACACCGCCTGCTAACTTAGCAACACGTTCTTGAAGTTTTTCACGATCGTAATCAGAAGAAGTTTCTTCGATTTGAGCACGAATTTGGGCAACGCGTGCTTGAATTTCTGCAGCATCACCAGCACCGTCGACGATTACGGTGGTTTCTTTGTTCATGGTTACGCGCTTAGCGGTACCTAGGTGCTCAAGAGTAGCACTGTCTAGGTCTAGACCCACTTCTTCAGAAATCACGGTAGCGCCAGTTAGGGTTGCGATGTCTTGCAACATGGCTTTACGACGATCACCAAAGCCAGGCGCTTTACACGCTGCGACTTTAACAATACCGCGCATGTTGTTAACAACCAACGTTGCCAAGGCTTCGCCTTCTACGTCTTCAGCGATGATAACAAGTGGCTTGTTCGCTTTTGCAACGGCTTCTAGAACTGGAAGAAGTTCGCGAATGTTTGATACTTTTTTGTCAACTAAAAGCAATAATGGGCTTTCAGTTTCAACGGTCATGTTTTCTTGGTTGGTAATGAAGTAAGGAGAAAGGTAACCGCGGTCGAACTGCATACCTTCTACTACGTCGAGTTCGTTCTCTAAACCAGAACCTTCTTCTACGGTGATAACACCTTCTTTACCCACTTTTTCCATCGCTTCTGCGATAACGTTACCAATGTTTGAATCGCTGTTAGCAGAAATAGTACCTACTTGGGCGATAGACTTGGAATCTGCACAAGGTTGAGCGATTGAACGGATGTGTTCAACAGCAGCGGCAACCGCTTTGTCGATACCGCGCTTAAGATCCATTGGATTCATACCAGCAGCAACAGATTTTAAGCCTTCGTTAACGATTGCTTGAGCCAATACTGTTGCAGTAGTGGTACCGTCACCGGCGTCATCAGAAGCTTTAGAAGCAACTTCTTTCACCATTTGTGCGCCCATGTTTTCGAACTTGTCTGCAAGCTCGATTTCTTTAGCAACAGACACACCGTCTTTGGTTACAGTTGGTGCACCGAAAGATTTTTCCAGTACAACGTTACGGCCTTTAGGGCCAAGGGTGGTTTTAACTGCGTCAGCAAGAATATTTACACCCGCAAGCATTTTTACGCGAGCGTCATCACCAAATTTAACTTCTTTAGCGGCCATTATTACTTTCCTTCTAGATTCTTATTCAAATTCAAACGTGTCGTTTGTAAGCGATTAAACCAAAACCGCTTTGATGTCAGATTCAGTCAAAATAAGTAGCTCTTCGCCATCTACTTCGATGGTGTCGCTACCGGCGTACTTGCCAAATACCACGATGTCGCCAACTTTAACGTCAACTGGACGAACTTCGCCGTTGTCCAAGATGCGACCGTTACCCACTGCCAAAACTTCGCCTTGATTTGGCTTATCAGTCGCCGAACCTGGCAAAACGATACCAGAAGCAGTAGTTTTTTCTTCTTCCTTGCGGCGAACCACAACACGGTCGTGTAAAGGACGGATATTCATGTTTGATGTCTCCTGAAAGTGTTCATAGCAACCCGCTCTTGCGGATTGCCAAAGTCTTGGTGTTTCGGTTATGTAATTCGCAATTACATGAGCCTTAAATACTTAAGTCTCAAGGCCTGCAATCTTAGTGGTTGTGGAGATGGGGCTTTGAAAATCGATTTCAACACCTTCATGGCAAAAATTTTTGATTTTTTTTCTCGGCCGTATCGTTTTCAGAAGTAGAAGAAGTGAACTCACCGTCGTAGGTGCTTCCGGCGCGGTATTGCGATCTAAAACGAGAACTCATAAAGGTGTAACCCTGGGTGTTTTTCAAAAATCGTTTGGCAAAAGCCGCTCGAAATGGCGGTATTAACAACAAAAGCCCAATAAAGTCAGAGACAAATCCCGGCAACAACAGGAATATACCGGCCACAAACAAGGCAACACCCTCTAGCATTTCTTGGGCTGGTGAATCACCGTGAGTCATTTTCTCTTGGGCTCGCGCTAAGGTTTGAAGACCTTGACGCTTAACCAGGGCAATACCCAATGCAGCGGTCACCAGAGTGGCAACGACAGTGGTAAATGCCCCAATCTGTCCTCCAACCTGCACTAACACCCATAATTCGGTAAAGAATGCCCCAACTATGAAAATTAATAATAAAGGCATTGGCTACTCCCAAGATTATTGTGTGTGAAATCGATTAAAACCATTACTGGAGCACATTCTGATTACTCCAACCTACCGAGCAGCGCAGAAATATATTGCCTTTTTCGACCATCATAAGTTGTTGATATCACTTAAAAACCGGAATTTACACGTTCAACGTTTACCCACCGATCTAAAACAAAAAACTGATCAGAGGCTGCGAACCCTGCTATTGATCGCAAATTCAATTCCGTCGAAATATATTTAGCATCGCTTGTGGCAGTCTCAATATATGAGGGCATCGGCTGGGTATTCAATGGCAACGCGAAACAGTTCTTGTATTGCACGGATCTTACGAAAAGCTGCTCGGTGAATATGGAATAATGACAAGTGACAACTCCGTAAATACCGTTCGACCCTCACTACTATAACGGATTAACGATACATTCAGATTCAGATTAAAATGAGCCTTTGAATTTCGGCATGATTTAAGGAATTTATCGACACCGGTGACTATTCGAGCGATATAGAATAGTGGAGTTATTTCACACCAATTTGAACGCACCAGCTGATCGCTAAATGCCTATTTACCAACGTTTATTTTGAAAGTGATTGAATGAATCAAACATCGAATACGGTGGTAATAAATTTCAGAGCGAATGGATTAAATAGAGAAAACTCTAACGAATCTAGTGTGACTTCTATGATGAAAATAAATAATTGACAGGAATTTTACGTTCTAACATTTTATTTGTGTGATTATTATTTCTTCCGCTATCAATGTGCTTTTATGGCAATCATATATTTGATTAATCATAGATTCAGCTTAAGTTGCTAGTATTCGCGATTTGCTAAAATTCCCACAGCAAACGGTTAGCACACATTTTTCTGATGAATTTACCGATATTTCTAGCGTCTTTTGAGAGCTAATGACTAATTGAGAGTTAATGACTAATGTACTTATAGAATACTCAAATTAGTCTACCTTTGAATTATTCCCGAGATAACATTGACAGACAATTTTCGAATTTAAAATATCCGTTATTTATAGCAAACTCTGATTAACCTAGAGTTTCCATTGATAAAAGTCCAGCGACACAAAGATATGTCACCAACTTCAAGAGCAGTAAGTGATTGAAATTATGAAGAAATTGGGAATCTCATTGTCGATTTCTGCCCTCTGATTAAATCATGGAAAAGTTAATCAGAGGCTTCTATCGATATTAAAATAAACAGCACCGCCTCCAATAAACACAAGAAATTTAAGTGAAATAAAAACACAGCATTTATCACTTGAAAGCGTGTTATTTGATAATGCAAAAATTGCGACAAGATTAGATTCGGTATTTTTCGCATTTCACTATAGAATGCTCGACCTATTTTTAAACTCATTGCATTTTGACTATTCAAACAGGCGGTTGAAATCAAACAGGCAATTGAGGAATTTATTATTGTATAGGAAACTCAGATCAACCTAGCGTTTCCAGTGATAAAAGCTCAGTGACAAAAGAAAAGATGTACCGCCAAGTTAAAGAACGGTATGCGGTTGAAATTGTGAAGAAATTGGCAATCGCATCGTCAATTTTGCCCTTTTATTAGCTCACGGAGAAGTTAATAAGAGATTTTTATAGTTACAGAATTAACACAACCAAGGAGCTATTTTCTATGCGAAAACATTTACTCACTGCCGCCATTCTGACCTTTGCCAATGCATCTTTTGCGGGCGAATGGGGTGGCGTCGGCGAAGCGGGTCTCATTTTAGTAGATGGAAATTCGCAGTCGAAAACGTTAAACAGTGCACTAGAAATTACTAATAAAGGTAAACGCTGGGAACATAGCGGAAATTTAGACGCTACCTCTGCAGAAAGTGAAAACGAAAAAAGTGCGGAATCCTACACCGCTGCGTGGGACAGCAAGTACTTACTGAATGAAAGAACCTTCTTATTCGGCGATCTACGTTATTTCAATGATAAGTTCGATTCCTTTGAAGAAATCAATTCGGTCGGTGCAGGTGCGGGTTACAAAATCTTTTTATCAGAAGAATTGCAGTGGGACGTTTCCGCGGGTTTGGGTTATCGACAAACTGAATTGGAAGAATCCGGAGAGGACCAAAGCGGAGCAACCTTCCTTGTAACCTCGTCCTATAACCAGCAATTGACCGAGACCACATCACTCAGTAACGTTACTCGAGTAGAATCCGGTGATGACAATACATTCGTTCAAAATAAATTAGGATTGAATGTAGCTATTAATTCTTCTTTAGCTCTAAAGCTTGGCTATGAAGTCCGTTACAACAGCGAGCCTGCAGCTGGTGACGAAAGCCAAGACACCATCACGTCGGTCAACTTGGTTTACAAATTTAAATAATGTCGCCCGAAACGCTCGCGCTTTATGCTGTATTGAATCGAGTGCCCAAAGGCAAGGTGGTCACCTACGGCCATCTTGCAGGTTTAGCCGGTCGCCCCGGCGCTGCCCGTTGGGCCGGAATGGTGCTAAAGAATCTTCCCAGCGATACAAAGTTACCTTGGCATCGAGTAATAAATAGCCAAGGTCGCATTTCACAACCCGGCGAACATGGTGAAATACAGCGCTCACTGCTCGAAAAAGAACAAATTTTGTTCGAAAATAACAAAATTAACTTAAAAACCTATCTGTGGCGACCCTAAAAACCACAAGTCCCAGCCCAAGTAGGTATAATCGAATCGAATATTAATCAGGCACACACATCCAAGTGCTCACCTCATTCGGTTCTCACCCATGCCCCACTCTTTTAAAGAATCTCTGCAACTGTATCTCGACAAACGCATGTTGTGGATATTTATCATGGGTATTTGCAGCGGTTTTCCCTCAGCACTTATTGGTAGCAACCTCAGCGGCTGGTTAAAAGACAGTGGCATCAGTCGGGGAGAAATTGGCCTTTTAGGAACAGTTACCTTCGTTTATGCGTTAAATTTTTTGTGGGCACCGTTAATCGATCGCTTAAAAATACCTGGCCTATCTCGATTTGGTTCCCGTAAAAGCTGGGTAATCAGTACACAGCTAATCACATTATTTATTTTATTGGGCCTTGCTCAATTGCAACCAACGCAAAATTTATTTTTATTCGCAGTACTAGCTTTTGCCATAGCTTGTTGCTCTGCAACGCAAGATATCGCCATAGACGCATTTCGGATTGATCAATTTAACAGCGATGAAGCCGATAAATTTCCGGCAGCCGCAGCCATGTCGATCATAGGCTGGTGGACGGGTTATTCAGGCCCCGGATACTTAGCATTTAAAAATGCTGATGCGCTTGGTTGGAATCAGGTCTATTTAGTAATGGCCGCCGTGCTTTGTGTGTTAATAATTGCGACTTTTTTTGTACAAGAGAAATCTCGCGAGTCATCAAGGCAACGAGCTTTTACAGTATCGCCAGAAACCAATATTGAGTCTTGGCTTCACGATACCTTCACAACACCGTTTAAGAATTTTTTTCAGCATAACGGCGTAAGAGTTGCTCTTGCACTGTTATTGTTTGTCTTCTTATTTAAGCTCGGCGAAGCCTTTTTAGGAAGAATGTCGATTGTGTTCTACAAGGAAATTGGCTTTTCTAACGAACAAATCGCCAACATCACCAAAGCCTTCGGCTGGTTGCTGACCGTTACTTTTACCCTAGTCGGCAGTGTTTTTAACAGCCGTTTCGGCGTGATACGTGGATTATTGATTGGCGGCATTGCCATGGCATCGAGCAATCTACTCTATTCTATTATTGCCGAGACCGGACCTAAACCTTGGTTGCTCATGATTACATTAGTTGTCGATAACTTCACTGCGGCGTTTTCGTCAGTTGCTTTAGTGGCATTTTTATCGGCTATTACCAACAAGAGTTTTAGCGCAACACAATATGCTTTATTTGCGTCTATTGGCAACTTCGGCAGAATCAGCCTAGCGGGTGCCAGCGGTTACATGGTCGATCTGCTGGGCAGTTGGTCGGTATTTTTTATTGTGACTACTCTCATGGTAATTCCTTCTTTGATTTTATTGATGCTGATAAGAAAAGACTTAACACGCGTTATTGCAACAAATCGCGACTAACCTGCATCCAAACATAACTAATTCGTAAGATAATTTTGAACGCTTATGACGACTATTCTGGAAATTAAAGACCTGCACAAACGCTTTAAAAAGGTCTCGGCGGTGAATGGTGTATCTTTTGCCATTAAACAAGGCACCTGTTTTGGTTTACTCGGCCCTAACGGCGCAGGTAAAACCACAACCATAGAAATGATTGAAGGCATTACCGAACCTACCAGCGGCGAGATTTTATACAAAGGTATCAGCCAAAATCCGGCATTTAAAGACGAGGCTGGAATTCAATTCCAATCTACTGCCTTGATGGATTTTCTGACTGTCATTGAAGTACTTGAGCTGTTTGCGGGCTTTTATAAAAATCCTCAAGACATTAACACGCTGGTAGAGCGCTGTTATTTATCGGAGTTTTTACATCAACCGGCGGCCAAGCTTTCGGGCGGTCAGCGCCAACGGGTATTACTGGCAATTGCTCTGATCAATAACCCAGAAATTATTTTTTTGGATGAGCCAACTACGGGTCTTGATCCACAGTCACGCAGAAACTTTTGGCATCTTATTAATGATATAAAAAAATCTGGCAAAACCATTGTGCTCACAACTCACTATATGGATGAAGCTCAGTCGTTATGTGACGAATTAGTCATCGTCGATAAAGGCAAAATTATCGCGCAAGGATCACCTAAAAATTTGCTTAAAGAACATTTTGGTATTTCTTACATTTGTCTTCGCGACGGCGATCTTAGCCCGGAACATCTCGAAAAGTTTGAGCAGGTAGAAACTAAATCTGACGAAGTTATTCTTGTCAGTAAACACCTTGAACAATCACTGCAAGAATTAATTAATTGCGGCGCTAACCTATCGTCTCTGCAAATTCGCAACCCCACACTCGACGATTTATTTTTGAAAATTACCGGCCACAGTTTACGCGAATAATTTCCTTAAATTCGTGAACCCTTTGAGCAGCGCTAACATCGAGTAGAAAAATGAAAAGAATCCTGAGTCTGTTTTTGGCTCGCAATAAAGAATATTACCGCGATCGAGCTTCACTAATATGGTCGTTCGTTATGCCACCGCTGATCATTGCTGTGGTAGCCTTAGCGTTCTCTCGCGGCGATCAGCCTTTATTTAAAGTTGGTATATTGGGAGACCAAGCACCCGCTTGGGAATTGTTGCAACAACCCAGCATTCAGCTGGTTTATTACAACGATCAAGACAAGGCATTACAAAAAGTACGCTACCATCAAATTGATCTGTTGTTAGATAACGCTAAGCAGGAATTTTGGGCAAATCCAAATTCTCAAAAATCGACGGTGGTTGAAGAGCTACTTGCCAATCAAGGCATAACCACTTGGCAAAAAGACGAAATTATCGGTGATAAAATTCGTTACGTAGATTGGGCTATTCCCGGCATTATTAGCATGAACCTAATGTTCAGTAGCTTGTTTGGTATTGGTTATGTAATTGTTCGCTATCGCAAAAATGGTGTCTTAAAAAGACTGCAAGCATCACCAATTCGCCCTATCGAATTTTTAACCGCACAAGTTTTATCACGCTTAATCATTATGATTTTAGTCAGCACACTAGTGTTTGTGGTTGCGGATTTTGTACTTAATTTTGTCATGCTCGGCAGTTATTTCGATTTATTTATTGTCGGTGTTACTGGCATGTTATCGCTGTTGTCACTGGGCCTAATTGTTGCCAGCCGTTTGGCGAGCGAGGAATTAGCAAACGGTATATTAAATATGTTTGCGTTTCCCATGATGCTGCTTTCAGAAATTTGGTTTTCTCTGGATGGCGCACCGGAATGGATGTCTGGATTTAGCGAATTACTGCCATTAACTCACATGGTGCAAGCAGCGCGAGCAATTATGTTAGACGGTGCAAGCTTAGTGGATGTGAGTGATCATTTGCTCATACTTGGCATTATGACTATTGTTTTCATGACCATTTCAACCAGCTTATTCAAATGGCGCGAAAGCTAAAATTACAGTGACTACGACAGGTTGCTAGAGAAACCTCAGCCTGTCATAAAAGATTAAAACATATCCAGCGATATAACGGCCTGAACAATTAAACGTAACGCCAAGGCCGTTATAAGAATTCGAAAAATGATCTGAAAACGTGCTTCTGGGATTTTATCCAGCATTTTCAAACCCAACCAAGTTCCGACAAATCCAGATGCAATCATCAATAGAATCAACGGTAACCACTGAAAAAACGCAAATCCAGCTACTGAAAATACCGTCGCCTTAAGTATATTTTGCAAGGTCATGCAGGAGGCAAATGTTGCTGTCATCACCAATTTTGGGCTGCCTGCTCGCTGAATAAAACCCGCCACCAAAGGCCCTGTCGCACCCACAAACAAGCTTAAAAATGTCGTAAAAACACCCACCAAAAAACGCGCAATCGGTGTTGACTCGCGAGCTTTGGGTTTACCGCCCCATACCAAAAACAAAATAAAACCGCCAACGGTGAATTCGATGACCACAACCGGAAGTTGAATAACCATAAAGGAGCCAACCACAGAGCCGACAATAGCTCCTGTAGCAAACCACAACAACAACGAGCGATCGATGTGCTTACGCGTTAGAAACGCACGATTGGCATTAGAGCCCAACTGCACTAACCCGTGAATAGGAATCAGTGCGGCGACCGGTACTAACGTGGTCATTACCGCAAGAAGCAACACTCCACCACCAACACCCATAGATGCGGTTACAAACGAAGTAAAACCAGCCAACAAAATAAGTGCAAGAGCGATCAACTCCGTTACTGAATTACCCGCGGTGAACCAATCCAATTGACGGTATCCTTGCTTACAGCAAATTTATTATTAAAGAAACTCTGATTAATTCAGAGTTTCCAACGACACAAGGATGTGTCGCCAATTTCAAGAGCCGTAAATGATTGAAATTGTGATGAAATTGGAAATCCTATTTTCAATTTCTGTCCTCCGATGCAATCAGGCACAGAAACCGGTGGAGTACGCTTGTCTTCAGGAGATACGTATAATTTTCAGGGGAAACGCTAAGCTCACGAAAATCCCCCAAAAACCCTTTATATTGATATGTTCAATCGCGAAAATTATTAAACTGTAGCGGCATATCAATGCTTGAAGCTTTTAACAACGTAATTACTTGTTGCAGATCATCACGTTTTTTGCCCGTTACACGTACCTGATCACCTTGAATTTGTACCTGAACTTTCATTTTTTCGTC
Source organism: Sessilibacter sp. MAH1 (assembly GCF_054658315.1). NCBI lineage: Bacteria > Pseudomonadati > Pseudomonadota > Gammaproteobacteria > Cellvibrionales > Cellvibrionaceae > Sessilibacter > Sessilibacter sp. MAH1. The sequence goes on along the minus strand of NZ_BAAGIC010000003.1, from coordinate 175,858 downwards.
TTTTACCATTTTGACGATTTTACGGGCCAAATCCGAATCTAAGCCCGTGCGAATGGTAATAGGCTGCTTAACTTGTTTGCCCAACATATTTAAATCGCCCTCTTCCAAACAACGAATATCAATTCCGTTTTTGTGTAAGGTTGATTTTAAAATATCGAGCATTTGTGTAATTTGAAATTCAGCGTCGGCACGCAAGGTAACCACGTATTCACTGCGTTCGAAATCTGCATCAACGCCTTTGAAATCAAATCGGTTTTTAATTAAACGATTACATTGGTCAACCGTATTGGTTAAATCTTGTTTATCGACCTCTGAAACCACATCAAATGAAGGCATGACAATGTCCAACTTTTCTTAATTAATATTGGAAACTCTGATTAACACATCCATAATTTAATCAGAATTTTATATTCGAACAATTTAGATAAAATAATTTAAATAAAAATAGTCACTACAGCAATAAAACACACCCAAAAAATCAGCGTGCGAGTGTACAACTGAGAAAGCTCTTGCAACTCAACCTCGCCGCAGCGGGGATTGTCGATATCAACACGTGTGATATTAAGCGCACTTTCTATGTAATAAGTAATCATCCAGATCGAGCTTCGGTCGCCGCACCAAAAATGATGCTTCCACCGAGCAAAGCAACTGGAGAAGTTGCCGGTTAGGGCTAGCGTAATTCCGAATACACGAACTGGAATCCACTCAACAAACCAAATTGCTTTTTTCAGTGTTTCGTATTCTTCGGTATCGTCGCAGTAATCACGATACAATGTCATTAAGCGATAAATAAATGCGCCGACAATACCAGTCCAGAGAAACCAAAAAATGACGCAAAACAATCGCTCGAAACCTCGATACGCCAAAACGCTGGTCACCCGGTGATTCATCTCCGACCAATCATTGGCTTCAACTTCGCCACAGTTAATATCTAAGCGCTTGGCATAGGTGCATGCTAACGACCAATCATTAGAGCGCCAAGCTACTAAGTATTTTTTGGCGACGCTGTTAAATTCACCACGACCAAAACTGTATACTAAAACTAATACTGACAGCGCTATCAACAGTAATATGGATAATTTCTTGAAAACAATCACCACAATTAACAATAAAAGAGACGGAATAAAAATCGATAAAGCAAGAGCGGTCAGATTATTGGGTTTTACCGTATTTTTTCTCTTCACGGCGTCTATCCAACGATGAAACCAGTCGTCTTTGTGGATATATTTTCCAATATCGACAAACTGTAAAATACCCAACGCGATCAATAAAACAATTAAAGTCATTCCAGCCTCTGTATGGCGATATTACGCATCAACTGCATTAACGGGTAAAAACTCTCAAAACATACTATTTTCAAAACACACTATTTTTAAAACGTGGCCAATCAAACGATGCGCCCGGATCGGTTTTTCTTCCCGCAGCGATATGCTCATGACCAACTATATTGTCGGCGTTAATTTGCGGATAAGCCGAAATAATTTTTTTTGTAATTATAGATAACACCTGATACTGAATACTGGTGTACGCCTCAGTGTCGGTACCCTCAAGTTCAATCCCAATGGAAAAATCGTTACAGTTTTCACGCCCCAGATGGCTCGAAACTCCAGCATGCCAAGCACGATTACAGAAAGAGACGAATTGAATCACCTCACCATCGCGACGAATAAACAAATGACTGGATACTTTTAAGGTGTGTATTTCTTCAAAACTTGGATCTGCGGACTTTTCTAGCCGATTTAAAAATAGATCCTCCACAAACGGAGTTCCAAAGTTACCCGCAGGTAAACTGATGTTGTGAATAACCAGCAAGCTTATATCTTCGTTTGAAGGACGCTGGTTGTAATTGGGTGATAGAACCTTGCGGAATTCAAACTCTTCGCAAGGTAATAACCAACCGTTTTTATCAATCATGTCTACACCACCAAGATTCTTGAGCGGCTCTATTCTAACCCGGTCATAGAAAATTTGTGGAGTTTGCAAATTAACGAATTGATTATCAAGATAGAGCTATAAGGCTTTGCCACATCCCTTCTCGGCTGACTTGTTATGTCTTAGTGGATGCCAAGTCGTACGCTGTCGCCAGTCTAATTTGATTAACTTTACTGAGACCAATTAGATAAGATTTCAACTCGCGCCTCTTCACTATTGGAGGAATAGAGTCATCGTATTTATCAATCTCTATCTCTAAAAGATATGAGCAACTTACTAATACTGTATATAGATCTTCGAGCTGCTCTGGAATATAGTGAAGAACATATGCACTTTGGATGTTATGACCTCCCCGTTCTAACACCTTTCGCAGCTTAGAGTCAGGGTTTTGGAGTGCTTCATTAGATCGCTGTAATTCTTCGCGAAATTGACTCTCCGTTTTACTTCCAAGTAGCTTCATTGTCTTAATACCTTAAACACATAGCTTAGACTCTAAGCCCAAGATTGATCACATTAGATTATAGGATGATCAATTCAAATTTAAGATTCTAAGAGCAAACTATAGGTTTAAAACGAAGTGAGAAATAGTAGAGGAAGTTTTGAATAATGGAAAGCGGGGAATAGACTGTATAAGGTTTGACGTAGATTACTGATCACAGACTCAAGTGCACGATCGAACAACATGCTGTTGTCGAGCATACGAATCGACCCACTTTGCAAACATAGCGCAAGTTCTGGACGATCTTTTTCAGCGACCTTCATACCACTGCGGTTAACGAAAATATACTTACCCATTGGACGAAGAATGGCAGCCAATCGACAACGAATAGGTGCTGAACCTTCTTTAAGTTCAAACCAACTACCTTGCGATAAACCATCTACCTGATCCAAAAACTGAGGTTCTGGGCCACGGGGCGTTGGCGCCGCCACTGGTTGTTCTTCAACTTTCGCGACTTCAACAACAGGTTGTGGTTCGGGTTTAGAAACTACCGGAGTATTCACACTACCTGGGCCAACTGGACTGTGATGCAAAGCATTTTCGGCAACAGGACGACGAACTTCTTGTCGAGCTTTTGCTAATTTAGCCAATGTGGACTCAGAACTGTGTACCGGTTTGGCAGCTTCTTCAGACTTAATAACCTTAGGTTCAACAGGTTTAGGCAAACCTTTCAATTGCGCCAAATGCTCAACTTCAAGTTGCTTGAATAGTTTACCCATGTCATAAGCGTTGTAACTGATGCTCTCAAGACCAACACGAAGACGTTTTAGCAGCTCGGGCAATAATTTAACCAGCTTAACTTTGTTTTCTGAGGTAATAGTAGCCGTTAGGCTCCAAACCAAATTACGAACGGTACTTTGCGCAGAAACCCACTGCGGACTGTCGGTGCCATCTTTTAACGCAATTAAAAACATCACATTGGCCCACGCTTCATGAACCAAGGTTCCCATTGCTTCAGAGAGCTGATCAATGTTGCTCAATCTGCCGATGGTTTTTTCAACCAATTTACGCGCAGCCTCTGCCTTAGCTTTGCCAGCTTCTGCATCAAGGGTGCGTTTTTCAAGAATTGCGGCTTGTTTTTTCTCTTTTTCTACAAAGGATAAGAAATCCGTGAGCATTTGCTCAAAAACATCGGCGCCAACATTTGGGTCATCGCAGATTTTATTAACAGTTTCTTGAACTTTGGATAATAGATTATCGCGACCTTTTGCGTTAGGTACCCAGCCAAGTGCTGCTGTTGCCATCTCGTTAAGAAGACGTTTAGCAGGATGACCACCACGATCAAAGAATGACTTATCAGCAATGGCAATCTTAAGCATTGGAATCTGTAATCGACTCAACAACGCTTTCATTTCGGCAGCAAGGTTGCGGTCATCAACAATAAACTCGAACAGCATGTTGATGAGATTGATCACATCACGATCAATCTGGCCGATTGCGCCTTGGTTATTTGCCGAGATAATTCGCTGTAGGTTATTAACCTCAACAGCTCGGCTTGCATTGGTTGGCTGGCGAATTTGCAGCTGAGACAGCAAATGAATCAAAGTATTTTGAGGAACGACTACGCCGTCATCGGTGCTAGGTAAAGAAGACTCACCTTGAACACTCGACATAAGATTACGGAACGTTTGTAGCACGTCTTCAGACGCCACAGCGTCTTGCGACTGATCACTAACAACTTGTTTTTGATAACCGCGAGGAGAATTTGGTTGCTTAGGACGAGAAGAACCTTCGCCTAACTCGGGTAGAACGTTACGTTGCACCAATACATCATTAATTAGCGCATAAAAACCAGGCAACTCAGCCACAAGATGGCGATCAAACAACTTAAGCAATACTAGCTTAATTTTGATATTGGCTTCTAAACCTTCCGCAACGGCAACGAACGCATTACAAACCTCGTTAGGGCCCATTGGGTTGGTGCGTTGAGTCACTTGTATTGGCACAAGACTGTTTAAACGTAAGGTTAGATGCTGTAACGCTGTAGCTGACTTTTCTACAGCTTTATTGATCATTGCTTCAATAGCGACGTTTTGCTCCAACTGGTCGTTATTAACCAGCGACAAATTGTCGATATCAAGAGATTTTTCCCAGCTGTTTTCTCGATTTTCTGCTTCAGGATCGGCAAGTTGGTCGAAAGACGCGTGAATACGTTGAATAAACTCGCCTTCCATGTCGCGGCGACGCAAACGCATTTGACGCATGGATTCGAAGTATAAGTTCTGATCTTGGTTGTTATCAGACTTGTCGGCAAGTTCAAAAAGAGTGTCGTCAACGTTGTCGAACAAACTCAACATAGAAGACTGAAGAAAGTAGGTCGTTTTCTCTTTTAACAGGTGAACGGCAGCCGGCAAACGAACCATTTTATTTTGTGGTTTGTTGGACATATTAGTGGAGGGCCTAAGCTCTACGACATTACCTTGAGATTTGTTCAACATAAACCCTATCCGTTTACCATTAAGCAGTTAATGAATACGTATAACTTGCAGTAATTCGCAACACCATTGCACGTAAACCGATCCATGATTATTCACTAAGATAAAACGATAAATTAAGTATGCAGATTCAAAAAGACTGAGCTAAGAACAATTCTAAGAATTTTTGTTCCACCCACAATTCAAAACACCGTCACAATTTTTAGCAATAAAGGTATGAAAATTCGAATGTATAAAGCTGTTTGATGACGCTCAATGATGAGCGTTATAAATCGAAATGACCGTATATCCCGATACAGACCTAAACTGCCTTCCCTTACAGTTATACCTCTAATTTGTCTTGACTGGTAATACTAATGTTTTACTTCGAGAAAGGTTTCACACATTAAAATTTAAACAGCATGTGCTTATTACACGATCAGTATTTACCGCTAAATACACTCAGTTACGGTAATAATGAAGGCCAATAACTTATGTTCAAATCGCTCGAAAATATTGTTAATTCAAACTATCAGGTATATAAAATTTTCTTACAAAATGCGCATAAATATTAAATACATTTGGACTTATGACAAGGTTAATCGAAACCCAACAAAAAGATAACCCTGACATCTAACAGCTCAAAATCAAAGCAATTTTTACTACTTAACTTGCAATCCAATAGAGTTCACATTTTCGTCACTAGAAACATCGTATTCACAAAAATTAAAGAGAAAAGATCACAATCGTATGAAACAAAATCAGCAAAAAGTTAATGAAAAAAATTGAGTTCGCAAATTCTCTCCCGTCAGACTGAAAATTAAATATTTAAAATCTATCTTTGAGACTTTTTAACAACTGCGGGCACGTTTGAGAGTTATAGACAAAACGATTGAATCGAGACAACCACCCTAAAAATCGTTTTTACTACTTTTTAATCAGATTGGTTACTCGAATATGCGACAATGATCTCACTTATATTTTCAAAATCAGTACCGATTAATTTTCAGACAAATCGATCACAAGCCTACTAAGACAAACCAATGAATCAACCGATAGAAGATGCAACTCAACGTTTTGGCAAATTTATGATGTGGGGTCTTTGGCTTGCCATATTGGCCGTTATATTCATTTTGCTTTATGCGAGTAATCGCTCTGAAAATAGCATTACCATTAATGGCTTCAGTGGCCAATACTCAACTTCTGGGAAAATAGACCAAGTACCCGTAAGGTTTTTGTTAGATACGGGCGCCACCCACGTGGTGATCTCTGACGAACTGGCCAGTGTTTTAGATGTGGAAAATTTGGGAGAAACCCGAATGGAAACCGCCAACGGCATCGCTACCGGTTATTTAACCGAGCTAGACCAAATTGAATTCGGTCCCATCAAACTCACCAATATTGACGCCATCGTCAATCCTGCCATGGACGGTAAAGAAGTCTTACTTGGAATGTCTGCCCTTAAACAGGTCGAATTTACTCAAAAAGGCAGTAACTTAACCGTCGTTCAGCTGCGCTAAACCCAGAAGGCTCTGATTCACCCCATTTTGGATTCATTCATGAACGAGTGAATCAGAGGCCTTGCACTTATTCAAACCTGTAGAATGCCATCCATTTCTCAGCTAGGTCTTATTATCCGGCATAATCTTCGTTATCAGCGCTAAAGGATTCAAACAGAACATTAAGACTGTTGCGATCAAGACTAATACGCACATTTTCAGCATAACCAATCTCAATCAAAATTCGTTTCTACAAAACCATTCACAATCGCAACCAATCTTGGTCGTTAGGTTTTCATTGGCAGGCAACTTAGTTCAAAATATGTACTGAATAAAACCTGCAAATTCCATCGAGTTTAAAAGTTAATGAATTTCTTTTAATTCGTTTTATAGATAATGAATACAAGCACTTCTGTTTAGATGTCTTTGTTCTTTACTGCTACAATCCGCGCCCAAGCAAAGTCTCTCGCACTTGCGCCCTAAACAGTTAGATTTCAACGAGATATACACGCATTCATATGGCTGAATTCGCAGCAATATTATTAGGCACCGTACTGGTCAACAACTACGTACTTGTGCAATTTTTAGGCTTATGCCCGTTCATGGGCGTCTCAAATAAATTAGAGACGGCGATCGGCATGGCTGGCGCTACAACCTTTGTACTGACATTGGCATCTATTTGCAGTTATTTGGTGTATACATTTCTGCTTGAGCCACTCGGTCTAGAATACTTGCGAACCATTACGTTTATTATGGTTATCGCGGTTGTTGTGCAGTTCGCGAAGATGTTCATCGAAAAAACCAGTCCGCTGTTGTATCGCGTACTTGGCGTTTTCTTACCACTTATTACCACTAACTGTGCGGTATTAGGTGTTGCGCTACAAAACACCAACAAAAACCTTAACTTCTTCGAGTCCAGCCTGTATGGATTTGGCGCAGCGGTAGGTTTTTCACTGGTGTTGATCCTATTTTCAGCGATGCGAGAGCGTTTGGCTGTTGCCGACGTACCTACCCCATTTAAAGGCGCTGCCATCGGTATGATCACCGCAGGCTTAATGTCTTTAGCGTTTTTGGGTTTTGCAGGCTTAGTCTAAGGAGTACTCGTGTTGGAATTAATCACTGAAAACGCGGTTGTTACTGCGCTTGTTGCTTTGGGTTTTCTCGCTTTGGTGTTTGGCGCCCTTTTAGGGTTTGCCTCGGTGCGCTTCAAAGTTGAAGGCGATCCTATTGTTGACCAGCTCGACGCCTTACTGCCACAAACACAATGTGGTCAATGCGGATACCCAGGCTGCCGACCTTACGCAGAACAAATTGCTCAAGGCGATGAAATCAACAAGTGCCCTCCCGGTGGCCAAGCTACCGTAGAGGCCATCGCTCAGCTAATGGGTGTTGATGCACCAGAACTTGATACCGGTGGCGCTGAGTCAGCCGAGGTTACGCGTGTTGCGTACATTCGTGAAGACGAGTGCATCGGTTGTACAAAATGCATTCAAGCGTGCCCAATGGACGCCATTTTGGGCGCTGCAAAACAAATGCACACCGTTATCTCTGACGAGTGTACCGGTTGCGATCTATGCGTAGAGCCATGTCCGGTGGATTGTATTGACATGATCCCAATCCCAACCACGGTGCAGAACTGGACTTGGGAAAAGCCAGCCAGTAACAGCAACATTATTGCTACCGACAAGCAACCCGCTCATCAAGCCGCATAACGTTTTTTGCCCAAGGATATTTTTAGGTGACTGCACAAGCCGTGACTCATCAGATTATTGCTACTAGCAGCCAAAGCGAACGCAAGTTGTTCCCGATTCCGGGCGGCGTTCATCCGCCCGAAAACAAAAGCCAGTCACTTAATCTGCCATTAAGTGCTCTGCCCGCGCCCGCGAAAATTATTTTGCCGTTAAACCAGCACATAGGTGCACCGGCAAAACCTTTGGTCGCGATTGGTGAGCGAGTATTAAAAGGCCAACTAGTGGCCAGCGCTAAAGGCTTTATCAGCGCTAATATTCATTCCAGCATTAGCGGTACGGTTACCGCCATTGAAGAATTACCGGTGCCGCACCCGTCTGGCTTACCAGCTATGAGCATTGTCATTCGTTCAGACAATCTTGACGAGTCTGTAACCTACGAGCCTTGTGAGAATTATTTCGAGCTGCCCAAAGAGCAGGTAATCGCGAAAATCCAGAGTGCTGGTATTGTCGGCATGGGTGGCGCCGGGTTTCCAACCTCGGTGAAGCTTGGCGGTCGCGGTAAGATTGAACACCTTATTATCAACGGCACCGAGTGTGAGCCTTACATCACCGCCGACGATATTTTGATGCAGACTTATCCCCAAGAAATTATTGAAGGGGTAAAACTGCTTGCGCATTTATTGGGTAATCCCGCCGATGTTGTTATCGGCATGGAAGACAATAAACCCAAAGCGTTCACCGCGCTTAAAGAAGCGGCTAAAGGCACTAACGTGCAAGTAGTTGCCTTTCCCGGAAAATACCCATCCGGCGGCGAGAAACAATTAATCCAACGCTTAACAGGCAAAGAAGTACCCAGCGGTAAATTACCTTCTGATGTTGGTGCCGTGGTGCAAAATGTAGGTACCGTTTACGCGGCATATCGTGCGGTGAAATACGGCGAACCGTTGATCGAACGCATTACAACGGTTGTTGGCGGCGCCTTACAAAAACAAGGCAATGTTATTGTACGTATCGGGACACCTGTCGCCGACGCTCTTAGTGAGTTTGGCTTTAAAGAGCGCCAAGCATCGCAGTTGATTATGGGCGGCCCGATGATGGGATTTACCCTAGAAACCGCTGAAATTCCGATTGTAAAAACCAGCAACTGCATTATCGCGCCAAATTACGCAGAAATGCCTCCGGTAGCACCGGCGCAACCCTGCATTCGTTGTGGACTTTGTGCAGAAGCCTGTCCAGCCGGTTTATTACCGCAACAATTGTATTGGTACGCTCGCTCGGAAGATCACGAAAAGCTTCAGGCGCACAATTTGTTTGATTGTATTGAGTGCGGAGCTTGCTCGTTTGTTTGCCCAAGCCATATTCCCTTGGTGCAGTACTACCGCGCTTCGAAAGGCGCAATTCGAACTGAACGCGAAGAAAAGGCTAAATCAGATCGATCACGTCGTCGCTTTGAGTTCAAACAAGAACGTATCGCCAAGGCCGAGGCCGAAAAAGAAGCCAAGCGTATTGCTCGACAAAAAGCGGCTCAAGAAGCGCAACAGAAAATGGCAGAGCAAAAAGCGAAAACACCGCCAGCTGCTGCTGCCCCTGCTACAACCGAATCACCAGAAGATACACGAGCACGTCTTGAGCGAGCGCTTGCGTCTGCGCAAACCCGCTTAGAGTCAGCGCAGGCAAAACATGCCGAAGCCGTTGCCGAAGGCAGTGATCGAGTAGATCAAATGGCGGCTCGCGTAAAACAGGCCGAACTGAAGGTACAAGAAGCACAAGCAAAATTAAGCGAAACCCAGCACACACCAACCGCGTCAACGGTTGATACGAATAGCGATGATCCGGTAGCGAGAGCCATAGCCAAGGCCCAAGCGAAAAACGCCATGTCACCGCTTGAAAAAGCACAGTCGAATGTTGAATCGCTTGAAAACCGCTTAAGCAAAGCCCAAGAGAAACATCAGCAAGCCGTCAGTGAAGGTGCCGATAATGCATCTGCGCTGTTAATTGGTGTTAATAAACTCACAGAAAAACTCGAACAAGCACGCACTGAACTGCAAGGTTTACAGGCGGAGTCTATTAGCAGTACTGAAAAAACTGCGCCGGCTCCCGATGATCCAGCGGCGGCGGCCATTGAACGCGCCAAAGCAAAAGCAGAAGCCATGGCCAGCATGTCGCCCAAAGAAAAACTGGAGAATCAAATCGAAAGTTTAACGGGACGAATTGCCAAGGCCGAGCAAAAACTTGCCGCCGCACAAGCCGAGAACGCCGACACAGTTGAAGCATTGGGATTAGGTGTTGAAAAGCTCAAAGCCAAACTTGCCTCCACTCAACAGGAGTTGGAGCAACTAAACCCTTAAGCTTTAGCGGTTCGAGAAACGGTCTGCGCGCAGGCAGACCGCCAGCAGTTACTCAATCTCTACGAGATTCATTAAAAAGGTTGTTATATTTTCGATGAGCTTCATCAGTCAATCATCTCCACACGCTCACGCGACCAACAGCACACAGCGTGTAATGCTAACCGTGGTTTTGGCAACAATTCCCGGCGCGCTGGCCATGGTGTATTTCTTTGGCATTGGCGTCGTTATCAATTTGACGTTAACCATTGGATTTTGCCTAGGCTTTGAAGCCGCAGTGTTATATTTGCGAAAACGCCCTATCGGTTTTTATTTAAAAGACTTTAGCGCCTTGGTTACCGCGGTTCTTTTAGGTTTAGCCTTACCACCCTACAGTCCTTGGTGGATGATTTTTGTCGGGTGTTTCTTTGCCATTGTTGTTGCCAAACAGCTTTATGGCGGCTTGGGATTTAACCCGTTTAACCCGGCAATGATTGCCTACGTTGTTTTACTGATATCGTTTCCAGTACAAATGACACAATGGGCAGCGCCGGTTAATTTGGGTGATCTACCCAGCATTGGTGAAGCCTTGGCGAAGGTCTTTACCGGCGCAACGATAGATGGATATTCAGGGGCGACTCCGCTAGATGCCTTTAAGCAATCAGAATCCCTAACGGTTGCCGATATTTATTCTCAAAAACCTATTTTTTCGGAAGCGTTTTTTGCCGGCGCCGGTTGGGAATGGGTTAACGCAGGATTTTTGTTGGGCGGCTTATTTTTGCTATGGCGCAAAATATTCACTTGGCACGCACCCGTTTCCATGTTGGCGGTACTCGCGTTGATGTCGATCGTATTTTACGACGGTAGTTCAGAGAGCTCGGCACCAGTGCTTACGCATTTATTCTCCGGCGCAACCATGCTCGGTGCATTCTTTATCATCACCGACCCGGTCAGCTCAGCGGTATCCAATAAAGGACGACTTATTTTTGGTGGCTGCATAGGATTACTGGTATTTCTGATTCGCCACTTTGGTAACTATCCAGATGCGGTAGCCTTTTCGGTACTGCTAATGAACTTTGCCGCACCGTTTATCGATTATTACACCGTACCGCGCAGTTATGGTCACAGCAAACCGCGTCGCGCAACAGAAAAGGTAGACGTGTGATGATTACTCAAGCCATTCGTAAAAACAGCATTATTTTAACAGTATTCGCTATTTGTACCGCGGGTTTACTGGCAGTAACCTTTCAAGGCACCAAAGAAAGAATCACCGCAAGTGAACGAGCGGCCGCGCAAAAAGCATTATTAGAAGTTGTAACCAAACACGACAACGACCTTCTGGCCGATACCAAACAGATTCCCGAAACGGCTCTGGCGCAACTGGGCTTAAAAGAACCAGAAGTTGTCAATATCGCCCGCGTAGACGGGCATATTAACGCGGTTATCGTGCCAGCTATCGCGCCAGACGGTTACAGTGGTGCGATTCGCTTAATTGTTGGTGTTGATCACAACATGAACATTACCGGTGTTCGAGTGCTTTCGCACAAAGAAACTCCGGGGCTTGGCGACAAGGTAGATACCAAAAAAACCAACTGGGTTCATGGTTTTAACGGTAAATCTCTCACCAATCCCAGTGTTTGGGCGGTGAAAAAAGACGGTGGCGAATTCGACCAATTTACCGGCGCTACCATTACGCCTCGCGCTGTGGTTCGACAAGTTGAAAAAGTGTTGCAGTTTGTCGATGAACACAAAGACATGCTCTTTGAAACTCAAACCGAATTAACGGAATCACCATGAGTCAGGTCAGTTATCAAGAAATTACCGAAAACGGTCTGTGGAAAAACAACCCAGCACTTGTTCAGCTGTTGGGCTTGTGCCCCTTATTGGCGGTCAGTGGATCGGTCGTAAACGCGCTAGGATTAGGAATTGCGACTCTGGTCGTTTTGGTTGGCTCAAACCTCGCAGTATCTTTAATTCGTAACGCCGTGACCGACGCCATTAAACTGCCTGCGTTTGTAATGATTATCGCGTCGTTCACAACCTGTGCCGAATTATTAATGCAAGCATTCACCTACGAGCTGTACCAAATTCTGGGGATTTTTATTGCGTTAATTGTGACCAACTGTGCCATCTTGGGTAGAGCAGACGCATTTGCCAGCAAAAACAAACCCATTCCATCTATGATTGATGGCTTTATGATGGGCTTAGGATTTGCGCTTGTGCTAATGGTGGTTGGTGCGGTTCGTGAACTATTAGGCAACGGAACTCTGTTTGCCGACATGCATTTATTGCTGGGTGAATTTGGTCGCAATTGGACCATCAGCATCAGCGATAATTATCCGGGCTTTTTGGTAGCTGTATTACCACCGGGTGCATTTTTAGTAACCGGATTTTTAATAGCCTTAAAAAATATCATCGACAGCGAAGCAGCACGTCGGAAAAAAGCTCGACAAGCGTTGGCACCGGAAGAAAAATCCAGCCGACGAGTTCGTACTACTGGCAACATTACTTAATTGATTACCACAAAAAAGGCAGCACAATAGCTGCCTTTTTTAATCTAAACTCTATTTTCTATTTCACACGGCCTTTATTTTATACGGCCTTTGTATTACTTTTATATGTTGTTGTATTTCGAATAGAAGTTTACAAAACCTTGGTTTTGTAAGAAGTTTCGCACCTCGTATTTATGAAAAACTCTGATCAACCTAGAGTTTTTAAGACAAATACCTCAACAACATTCTTATCAAAAAATTTCTAGTAATTCTTCGACTAAAAAATATTTTCACTACCAATATATTGCTAGACCAAAGGTATATCGATCTTTATCAAAAAGCTGCCATTGTTCTGTTATCTATTGGTATAGCATCACAAGTTCAAGACCTTCCCATCCTTGTAAGTCAGTAATTACTTAAGTAATTCGGAAAAAAACCAATCCGACTATAAAATTAAACACTTCTATACTTTTTAGCGATAAAGAGAAGAAATAGAAACCTCTTGCGTTTATATTTTTGACTTTTAATTCAAAAATTATCGGCTGTTACCTTGACAATTTCTATGTTTAAAAACCACTATTGACTTTGAATAAAAGTTGTAAAAACCAACTGCGAATATTGGATCAAAAGATAAACACGCAGTATCTTAATGTGAACAAATACCGCATTAATATTAAAACAGTGTCAAAGTTGTGATCTCTTCTGACGATAACAAATCGATTTAGTATTAATTTGGTCAAAGTTAACTGATTGGCTTAATTAGCTAATATACAATTGCTCAATAAAAACTTTTAGAAAATATCAGTGAATTCTACATTCCCCACACAGTATCATTAAGAGTTATTCATGATTCAATTTTCACCACCTGTGGTTCTGTTTTTTGGTGTCGGCCTGTTATTCATTGCTCTTGCAGTTGTTCGTTATCAGCGCAATAAACCCGTTGAAGAGCCTCAAGGTTTTGGTCAACCCAATAAGACAAAAACCGAACGCAATTACCAAAGCGTGTCTATTGTCACACTACCGGGCTGCTGTGAGTCTGCTAAGGCTATGAATGGCAAAATGTATTTGTTGACTGAAGCTCCAAGCCTACCACTGCCGGGCTGTACGCAGCCGGACTGTCTATGTTCGTATAAGCAATTCGCCGATCGACGTCAAAATCCCGACAGAAGAAATCTATGGGAATTATGGCAACAAAGAAGAAACAACAAAAATAAGAAACCCGATGACAGGCGTCACGTCAAAGATCGTCGAAGTGGCATTTAGACCTTTTTTTAATTAAACACAAACCCGCTCTATTTATTTGTATAGATTGCGCAACTCCTGAAACTCAACATGACTATAAGAACCTCTGACTAACTCGTCGCTGATTTAATCAGAGGTCAGAAATTGAAAACACATCCTTGTATCGCTGGAAACTCTAGGTTAATCAGAGTTTCCTATATTATCACTCGGTCAAAGCGGCCCGCCGTTAATAAAACCACGATTAATTCAACATGAATCAATTAACCGGTCGAATGGTTGACCGCCACTACAGATTGATTTTTTACAAAATAAGTTTGCATTATTTTGGAATTAATCTAGCCAATAATCTTTAACTCTCACTCAAATTATCGACCTACATTTTTACCATCAAAATCAGAAAAAATAAAAGTTCTCTACTACACTTTAGGAATCTCTGATTAACTCATCCATGATTTAATCAGATTACAGAAATTGAAAATGCGATTTCCAATTTCTTCACAATTTCAATCACTTACAGTTCTTGAAATTGACGACACATCCTTGTGCCGCGAGAAACTCTAGGTTAATCAGAGTTTCCTTTAGTAACCACTGATGTAGCTTGAGAACCAACATGCTTACGAAATACTTCCGTCGCGAAAAAAAGCCTGAAAACACTATCAAACCTAGGCGTGAAGATAATTCTACACAGGTTTTTAATCGCGAATATCTCAGCACCTTAACACCCTTTGATCATGTTCAAGAATCTACCTTAATTCTTGCTATGAGCTTTGCCCAAATTATTGAACTCGGTCAGAACTTGGTTCTTTTCGACAACGAAAGTGACGACGCACATGATTACTACTTAATTCAAGGTGCAGTAAAAATCATTGCTGATGACGGTAGAGAATCGCTAATTACCAGCGGCACCGCACGCGCACTTAAACCCTTGGCGTATTTGCGCCCGATACGCTACAAAGCCATCACCAAGAGCATCACAGGTCGATTTTTAAAACTACCGCATAATTTTGTTGAGTCTATTTTTGAGCAAGCCAAAAAAAGTTCTGAGTGGGATCACGAAGAGATTGTGGTTATTGGCCACTTTAACCAAGAAACTCTTCTTGAAAAGGTACAAAGAGAAATTGAGCGCGGCGCCTTAATTATTCCAACGCTTCCCGAGGTCGCCGAAAAAGTTCGCATTGCCTGTGAAGATGCAGAAACTAAAAACCGAGAAATTGCTTATATTATTTCTTACGATACATCTATTGCCACAAAATTAATTGCCGCATCAAACAGCGCTTTATACAAGGGACTAGAAAGCACCTCAACCATCGAAGACGCTATTTCTAGATTAGGGCGAAATACTACAAAAAGCTTAGTATTTTATTACTCCAGTAAAGAGCTATTTGAAACACCGTCTTCTTTATTGCGGCAATTATTTTATTCGTCTTGGGAAAAATCGTTAGAAAGAGCAATTTTAGCAAAAATTATTGCTGTACACGTCAACTGCAATTTAAATCCAGACACCGCCTTTTTATGTGGATTATTATTTCGTTTAGGTGACCTTGTAACCTATCAATACGTGAGCGAATTTGTCGACGATGTCAATGAACTCAGTAAAGTTCAAAATATCGCAGAGAAATACTCCGTAAAAATTACCGAAAAAATTTTAAATTTCTGGAAAATTCCAACCATCATTTTGGAAAGTATTAAAAACGGTGGTAACTGGTTGTACGACTCTGAGCAAGAAATTCCAAATTACTGCGATGTTTTAATAACCGCCAATGTTCACCTAAGAATGCTCAGTAATAATATTGAAGGAATGCCCGGTTATCGAGATATTCCGGCACTAGCCAAGGTAATGACCAACGATTTTGCGCCCGGTATTAGTATTATTAGTGAATTCCACAAAGCCTTGGCGGAATTTAAAGCGCTGTAAACAACTGTAATTTGGTAAAAGCGTGTGGGAGTGAATAACTCCCACATATGCCGTATTAATTTTTAAATGTTAATACAAACGACGTAGGAACAACCGGAGTAATACTGTTTAACTTAGCAATTTCTTGAAGTTGTTGTACGCCTGCCAACAAATCAAATTGATCTGCTTTAATCATGGTTGGTTTTAATGTAGAAACCACAACACCGGTTTCCATTTCATTGGCTAAAACGTCAAAAGTTACCGGTACAGTTTTACCGTGTAAAGAAAGCTCGCCTTCTACAGTCGCCTTAGCAATACTTTTTTGATTGACTTCAGCAAGTACGGCCGACACATCTGCGGTAAATGTTGCTGTCGCGAATTTAGCCGTTTCAAATAAAATGTTCTGCATTCTCTCATCGCGGATCGCAATTGCGGTATCAACACTGGTTAAGTCGATATCTACAGTCACCTTACCGTCGTCAGAAATAGTACCCACAATATTTTTAAAGGTATGAGCCTCAGTTACCGCAGAGTTTTTAGTCGTCAAAAAAGTTAACTGAGATAGGCCTTTGTCCAAACTCATTTCTGCACTCGCAAGCGATGCAGACAACAATGCCGCCGCGCCTAAGCCCGCTACAGTAAACATTTTCGCGAACTTTTTAGTTGTATGAATCATGCCACATCACTCCTACTGGTTGTTTGTTATTGTCCATCGATGAAAAAATCCACTCGATGATTTTGGATACTGTCGTGAGACATCAATATCTCTTGAAAAGTCGTCTATTGAGTGTAAAACCCCGTAAACAATTCGTGCATCTATTCTAGTACTAAAAGCTTGTACCACATCAGCTTGATTTTAATAGCATATCCCAAAATGTATATCTGTAATCGTTGACCATTGAACGATCAATGGCGATTAATTCAGCCAATACTGTCGAAAATTACTCTATTGATAACCTAACCCAACAAAAATTAGCACTATTGAGCACTAAAATACCTTGTCGCTGATTAATGTGCTGAAAACTGAAATGTATGAGCGATAAACTTTTGTACGAAATTTAAAGCCGATTTTTGAACTAATTTGCGCCAGAAATTTGCGAATTTTGAAACCAGTGCATAAAAGTACAGTTCGTATAAGAATTTACTGGTTTATCTTGATTTTTGTCGCAATACTGTAGCAATTTTGTCGCAAAGTATCGCTCTTTTATAACTACACAATAAATCAGAATTTGAGGTACCTCATGTTCCCAGCTCGTTCAGTTGTGGCACTTAGCCTGCTATCTGCTATTACTCTTGCCAACCAAACCTTTGCTCAATCAGCCTCCCAGAAAAAAGAAGAATTGGTTGAAATTGTTGTTACCGCGCAAAAGCGTGAGCAAAGTATCCAGGATGTTCCTATCACCATTTCGGCATTAAGTGGCAGCACACTCGACGAACTCGGTATTGATCAATTCGATGAGCTTTCCGATCTAATTCCCGGACTTGTAGTTCAACAGCAAAGCGTTAACAACAACGGTTATGTCATTCGCGGCATCACCTCAGACGACGGCGGCGCCCCCATTGCGCCACGTGTTTCGGTGTATTTAAACGGCGCCGATGTTTCTCGCTCGCGCGGTTCGTATTTCGAAGTTTACGACATGGAACGCGTTGAGGTTGTTAAAGGTCCACAGGCCACTTTGTTTGGCACGGCTGCATCCATTGGAGCCATCAGTTTTATCACCGCCAAGCCGCAAGAAGAATTTGAAGCTGAAATTACCGCACGCGCTGGCGAATTCGACACACAAGAAGTTACCGGTTTCGTGACCGGTGGTAACTCATTGGTTCAAGGTCGTCTTGCGATACTTTCGCGTGAACGCGACGGCTACACAGAAAATAATGCCGGTGACGACCTCAACGGCTACGAGCGCTTCGCCATTCGCCCAAGCGTTCGCATTACACCTAACGATAACCTAACCATCGATTTTGTATACAACTACGAAGATGCCGATGACCCGGGTACAGGTTTCGTTGCCGAAGAGCTGCTATTTACCGACAACGCATTCATTAGCGTGCTTGACTCCACCAACTTAGGCGACAACGAAGTTGGTGTAGATCGCGAAACCAACGACTTTAATGCTACCGTAAAATGGGACATTAACGATGAGTGGGCATTTACCTACATCGGCGCCTATCGTGACCATGACTCGGTAGAAGTCTTTGATGCCGACGGTACGCCTTTCGAATTCTTGAACTTTGGCGAAACTGCTGATGGTGATCAAAACAGCCACGAATTTCGTTTTAACTTCAGTGGCGATCGTTTAACCGGCTTTTTTGGCTTGAGCTATTTCGATGAACAAGCCACGCAAACCGTACCAATCGCTACCGAAGAAGGTCTGTTCTTAAGCTGCGTTGGTGCTTTTGCAGGCGCCGGCATTCCGGGTTGCGCGTCAGTGACGACCTCCCTTGCAACCGGTGGTCTTGTTAATCAACTTCCTTACGAAGCATTTTTCTCGAACAGTGCCGATAACCAAGCAACTTCGGTGTTTGCCGACGTTTCTTACCAGCTCACTGAGAAACTCGAAATCACCGCCGGTATTCGCTACGTTGATGAACAACGTGAATCAACCTACACCTCAAACTTACCGGTTTCTGTTTTGGTATCTGCTGCAACACAGGCCGCAACCGGTCTTGATGAAGCCACACTTTTAGCACTGGGCATTCCGTTAGATTTATTCGGCGGCGCCATGTTTAACACCGGTGGCGCAACCATTGGTGGTGACACCGACGATACCGTGATCCTGCCACGCATCAACATTCGCTACGATGTGAACGACAACTTTAGTGTTTATGCGAGCTGGGCAGAAGGTGAACGCTCTGAAGTATTGGACTTCTCAGAGGGCCGAGAAAACCTAATTCCTTCAGAAGAAATTACCAACTTCGAAATTGGTATCAAAGGCAGCTTGCTCGACAAACGTTTGAGCTACTCTGTCGCCACCTTTTACCAAGATTACGAAAACTTCCAAGTTACCGTTCTTAACGACGCCGGTCAGCGAGTTCCACAAAACGCTGGTGATGCATCAAACGTTGGTTTAGAAACCGATGTCACTTGGCAGGTTGATGCGCATTTAACTCTTTTGGCAAACTTTGCTTATATTGATGCCGAAATTGATGATGACGCTCAAAACGGTGAGTTCGCAGGCAACCAATTCCGTTTACAACCAGAAACCACCGGGGCAATTAGCTACATTTATCGTCGTCCGTTGAGTGACGCTCTGCAATTCACTTCCAGTGGTAGCTGGGTATATCGTGATGATGTCTTCTTCGACATTGAAAACGAATTTGAAGAAAGCGCAGTAAGTTTGGTTAATCTGCGCTTCGGTATCGCAGCACTTGATGAAAACTGGTCGGTGGAGCTTTTCGCCAATAACCTGTTTGATAAAGAATACATCATCGACGCGGGTAACACCGGCGATGTATTTGGTTACCCAACATTTGTTGAGGGCGCTCCACAAATTCTTGGAATCCAAGCAACCAAACGCTTCTTCTAAGGATAAGAACGTCTGATTAACTGATCTCCGGTTAAATCTGAGAGAAGTTAATCAGAGGGCAGAAATTGCAGGATAACCATTGAAAAAATCCGCTCAATTTCGGTTCCTTTAGCGGCACTCTATTGGGTGAATTAAAGGTTCTCAACGTTAAACCTGTAAAAATTGCTCTGTGCCCAGTGTCGAAAATAAAGACTCTGGGCATTTTATTTTTACCGTTGTCATCGTTTAATCTTCAAAAAATTCTGAATGAAGTGCCGGTGACTTGTGCACAAATTTTTTCAGAATTATTCGCGCATTTTTCTGCCCGTATTTTTTCTGCCTGTATTGTAGAGACGTGTTATGCCAAAACTTAATCGCCGCCAATTTCTTACCTCTGTTTCGGCAGCAGCCAGTAGCGCTGCATTATTACCCGGATGCACCTCCCCCATCGATCAACCGTCGGTAAGCTTTGATCATGGCGTCGCCAGTGGCGATCCGCTGTCCGACTCGGTAATTTTATGGACTCGCGTTACACCCACCACCGAAACACCACAGGATGCGATCAACGTCGTTTGGCAGGTTTCTACACAACCAAACTTCAATAACATTGTTTTTGAAGACAGCGTTTCTACCAGTGCAGAACGCGACTACACCGTTAAAATAGACGTTAAAGCGCTAAAGCCTAATACAACCTACTACTACCGTTTTAATGTTGGTCAAACCCTAAGCCCGGTGGGCCAAACCAAAACTTTGCCCGAAGGTGACATAGATTCCGCAAAATTCGCGGTTGTATCTTGCTCCAACTTTGGTTTTGGTTATTTCAACGTTTACGAAGAAATCAGTAAGCAAGACGATCTTGTTGCCGTGGTGCATTTGGGCGATTACATCTACGAATACAATGTTGAAAAATACAATGATCCCGATTTAGTCGGCCAGCAACGCAAACTCTTACCACCCGGGGAACTGTTAGTGCTTGATGATTATCGTCAACGCTACAGCTTGTACAGACGCGATCCGTCGTTACAAAAACTACACGCTAAAACGCCGTTTATTTGCGTTTGGGACGATCACGAACTTGCCAACGACGCGTGGATAGGCGGCGCAGAAAACCACCAACCCGACGAGGGCGATTGGGAACAACGCAAAGCCTATGCAATTCAGGCCTATCGAGAGTGGTTGCCGATTCGCGATCCAGAAAATAACGAAAATACAGCCATTACCTACCGTAACTTTAAAATTGGTAACCTCGCCGATCTAATCATGCTCGACACCCGAGTGATTGGTCGTGATAAACCCATCGACTATTTACAAGAAATGATTTGGCGACAAATTCCATTTGATGTTTCTTCGGTATCCACCGGTGGCTCAGGCGTACCAGTGCTAAGCGCTGATCAAATGGCAAAGGTTGATCCTGCACATATTCAAATGATTACAGTGCCTTTTGATCTTACCAAAAATCCACCGACACCAATTTTAGATTGGGAAACCATTACCGCACTTGATCCTAAAAACCTGCCTGCTGGCTGGGCATTTTTACCCGACGCAAAACAAGTTCGCGAAAAGCTCCTCAATAATCCACAGCGCAACCTACTGGGTAAAGCCCAAGAGGCCTGGCTCGAAAACACACTGGATGAATCCAAACAACGCGGCGCCACATGGCAAATTCTGGGGCAGCAGGTATTAACCGGCGAAGTCTTAATTCCCGATGTACGCGACATCTTGTCTGGCAAAGCCTCCATTCCAGCCAACATCATTAATGCCATTATTCTTTTAGGCCAAATGGGTATTCCATTTAATACCGATGCTTGGGACGGCTACAATGTTGCACGACAACGCTACCTGCAATTATTGAAAAACCACGCGGTAAATGCCGTAAGTTTGGCGGGCGATACCCACAATGCTTGGGCGTTCGATTTAATTCCCGACGGCGAATCAGATTCCGTCGCTGTGGAGTTTGCAACGTCTAGCGTAAGCTCTCCGGGAATGGAAAATTATATTTCTACAACCTCGCCAGAGCAGCTCTCTGAACGTTTGGTAAAAATTAATAAAAACCTGCGTTACCAAAATAGTCATCAACGCGGTTGGATGCTTCTAGAATTAACGCCAGAAGCGGCCATTAACCAATGGCAATTTGTCAGCACTGTTAAAACCAAAGAATATCAGCCAATTCAAGGGCCAACCTATCAATGCCAAGCCGGTAAACATAAGTTAGAACAGTACAGTTAATCGATTTGCGCAAAACTTAAAAACTCCGGTATTGCCGGAGTTTCTGTTATTAATACCAGAGTAAACACCTATTCAAAGTCTTTGCTTTTTCCGAATAAATTAGACCTTCGTCATTTATTTAACGTTAAGAACCTCTGACTAACTTATCCATAATTTAATCAGAGAACAGAAATTGAACATGTGATTTAAAATTCCTTCACAGATTTCAGCACAATTTTAATCACCTATCGTTCCTGAAATGAACGGTTTATCCTTAGACCGCAGAAAACTCTTGTCTCGGTTAGTCGAAGTTTTCTCTAGTTTTTAACTGTCGTTAAAAAACCCTACCGATGCTCCTCTGAAGCCTCATTCTGTTTTTTGTAAAACAACCTATTTTTGTAAACACTATTTTTCAGAACACGGCTTTTAAAGTCATTCAAAAAAATAATCACCATTCTAGTCTGGAGTCACCATAATCAGTCGTCATAACTGAAAACCAATCACAAATACGGATAACTCTATGATTAAAGCCTACAAATACTGTGTTTTACTGAGCATTACGCTTTTGATTACGGCTTGTGGCTCAAAAGAGGTTCCTGAAACCTTTGGCCCCAAAAAATTCTCCGGCCAAACGCCTGAATTTACCGCCGTTGTAGTGGCTTACGAGCCAGAATTGAATGGCATTTTAAAAACGCTGCAAAATCACGGCGAAGCCAATATCGATAGCACCTTAAAATTTAAAGGCGTTACCTATCGTTTGGGTAAATTTCGTGATCAGCCGATTTTAGTGTTTGCCACAGGCATGAGCATCGCCAATGCTGCTATGTCTATGCAAATGGCGTTTGATTACTTTCCCATAAAACAAGTGGTTTACATGGGCATTGCCGGAGCGGTAAATCCCCAGTGGCAACCCGGAGATGTGATTGTTCCCGAGCGTTGGTACTACCACGATGAAAGCGTTTACATTAATCCCGACCCAGAAAATCCCGGTGAATATTTATTACCGAACTACTACCGCAAATTTTTAGACGATCAAGACAATCGCCGTCAAAAAGACCCTCATTTACCCAACTACAAATCGTTTGGTTACGTTCACCCAGATGAAGTGGTGGTCATTAAAGAAGGCCAAGAAAAGCCAGAAGATAAAGCCTATTTTTCGGCAACACCGCGTTTACTCGACGCGGCCAAAAAGGCTATTGCCAACATGCCAACACAAAAAGTATTGGATGAACGTGAAGCCGTATTAACGGTTAGCGGTAACGGCGTAACCGGTTCAGTCTTTTTAGATAATCGCGAATATCGCAAATGGGTCAGAGACGTATTTAACGCCGAAGTTACCGAAATGGAATCGGCTTCTGTGGCGCATGTGGCTTATGTCAATGATATTGATTGGATTATTATTCGCGCCATTAGCGATTTGGCTGGCGGCCAAGAAGGCGTTAATGTTGAACATATTTACGACGATGAAGTTTCACGCATTGGCGCAGAGGTTCTATTTGCGGTGCTGGAAGAAATTATTACAAAATCGGAATAATGAAGATCATTTCTAGCAAGAAAAACAGAAAAATATAAGCACTCAATTTCTATCGCCCAATAAAAGATAGCATTTCGCTAGCTTTTTTTACTTATGGGAACCTCTGATTAACTCATCCTTGATTTAATCAGAGGGCAGAAATTGAAAATGTGATTTCCAATTTCTTCACAATTTTAATCACTTACGGTTCTTGAAATTGACGACACATCCTTGTGTCGCGAGAAACTCTAGGTTAATCAGAGTTTCCTATGAATAATCAATGCATTTACGAGAAAATCATAATCACACAAGATGCCGTTAGAGCGCCTAGTACACGATTAAACATCAGCAGGTTTTTAGGTGTTTGAATAAATTGTTTTATTTTCACGCCAATTAATGTCCAAACCGAACAACAGGGAAAAACCATAACGGTTTGCATAATCACAATAGCGATTAAACTCACCCACAATAAATCGCCCATCAAACTAAACGCAGACACCGCCGTGATCGACATAGTCCAAGCTTTGGGGTTAACCGCCTGAAAGGCTAAAGCCTGAAAATAGGTTAATGGTCTTGCTCTATCGCTACTAAACTTGTCGCCTTTGGCAGTAAAGATTTTATAGGCCAACCACAACAAATACGCCGAACCAATAATTTTTAACGCCGTATGTAAAAAAGGAAACGCCTTAAAAACACTGCCCAAACCTAATGCCACCGATGAAAATAAAATAAAGCTACCGGTGGTAATGCCCAACAAATGCGGCAAACTTTTTTTGTAACCAAAATTAATACCCGATGCCGTTAACATTATGTTATTGGGGCCGGGAGTAATATTAACCGAAAACGTATAGGCTAATAATGATGTTAAATAACCCAGCGTAATGCCGGTGTTTGTTACTAAATCAGAAGAAAAAAGACTGGTATCACTCACAACTGGGCCCCTGTTGATCAGCATCGGTATCGGTTTGTTCAATAGCATCGAGAAAACATTCACCTTTCATAAAGGTTGCCGCTACACCGCGTAGCAATACTCGATCGTCTCTTAAATCGCACTCCATAAAACCGCCTCGTGCAGAGGCCTGTTCACACACCAATAAAGTTTTATCGAGCACCGCCGTCCAGTATCGAACAATGGCACAATGAGCAGAACCTGTGACCGGATCTTCTTCAATGCCTAAAGATTTAAAACCAAAATAACGACTAACAATATCTAAATCATCAAGGTTAGATTGCGCCGTTAAAATAACACCGTGCTTGCCTTCTAAATCAATAAACGAACGATCAAATTCTCGCACCTGTTGTTCGCTGCACACAAATACCCAATTATCTTCTGCGTAAAAGGTTTCGATGGGCTCAAAACCCAAACGCTCTAAAACGTAACCAGGTGCTGTATCGTGAACAAAGGTTTTTGCAGGAAAATTCATTTCATAGCCGTCGCCAAACCGAGTGCTGGCACGAGTCACCGTTAATTCACCGCTTTTTGTGAAAAAACTGATTGTCTTAGTGCTAATCAGATTTTCACTAAACAAGATATGCGCACTGGCTAAAGTAGCGTGGCCACATAAATTCACTTCTGTGATTGGCGTAAACCAACGCAAATTAAAGCCACCTTCTTGGGCATATAAAAATGCGGTTTCAGACAAGTTATTTTCGTCCGCGAGTTTTTGCATCATCCATTTGGGCATAGGTTTCTCACACATCATCACCGCCGCTGGATTACCGGCAAACACGACAGAGGTAAACGCATCGACTTGATAGATGGGAAAACGCATGAGAAATCTCCTTGTTAAATTGTATGCATACAATATTGAGGTAATATCGACAAAAGATCGCTAAACTCTTATTAGTCGAATATAAACTCGTATTAAACTAATAAAAGTTACTCAAATAAGGTAATGAATGAGTTGAATTACGCAGATTGTTCGCGTACAAAGGAGTTTATAGGCAAATTAAACTAGGTCAATCGGATTTTTGTCACCATGACAATTTGGCAACCCAACCTCGAAAAGTACTCATCTCCTAAGTACAAAGCCTTGGCTCAAGCCATTGATGACGCCATTGCCAAAGGTGAGCTTCGTCCCGGTGAAAAACTGCCAACCCATCGCAAGCTAGCCGACCTGCTCGGCGTTACCGTTGGCACCGTGACGCGCGCTTATGCCGAGGCCGAACGCAAACATTTAATTGAATCCAAAATTGGCAGTGGCACCTTTGTGCGCACCACCGGCTCCGGTACCAGTTTTGAAATCAGCCATGCTGAGCAAGGCGTTATCGATTTAGGATTCAGTTTTGCGCTGCCGTTAAATCAGGCAGAACTCTTATCCCAAGAGTTACAACTGCTCAGCCAAGATAAAAAAATACTGCAACACATTTTAGAATATCAACCACCGGGCGGCATGCTTCACCATCGCGAAGCCGGATTACAGTGGTTGGATATTACCGGTATTCAAAGCGCCGAAATGGAACGCTTAATTATCACCAACGGCGGCCAACACGGTTTTCACTCGGCCACCGCAGCGCTTTGCCAAGCGGGTGACACAGCACTTTCGTGCGGATTAACCTATCCCGGATTTAGCGCCGTTGCCCAGCAATTGGGTTTACGCCACGTGGGACTGGAATGGGACGACCAAGGTGTTTTACCCGAAGCCGTTAAACTCGCCTGCCAGCGTTTTAAACCGCGCATACTTTACGTTAACACACGCATTAATAATCCAACCTGCGAAGTAATGACCGAAGCACGCATCGACAGCATCGCGGAAATTCTGCGAGAACATCAAGTATGGGTTATTGAAGACGACGTGCAAGGTTGCTTGCAAGATAAAACATTACCAACGTTTACCAATCGACATCCCGACATTAGTGTATTCGTAACCGGTACTTCAAAAGCTTTAACCGGCGGTTTAAGAATTGGCTATTTATTAGCGCCGCAAGCCGTCGACAGAGCCATTCGCAGCGCCGTGCAAGCAAGCTGTTGGATGGCGGCACCCATGATGGCAGAAATTGTTAGCCGTTGGATTACCAACGGAACCGCCCAAAATATTATTAACAGCCAACGCGACATTATGGACAAACGCCAAAAGCTCGTGGGCGAATTTTTGAAAGACTCATCCTTTAAAGCCGCAGAAAAAGGCTACAATGTATGGCTCCCCTTACCAGAAACCCGACGCGCGCAAGAATTTACTAAAAGCCTTGCCAACCGCAAAGTACTGGTAAAACCTTCAACCGCATTTGCCGCCGGACATTTTAATGCTCCTCAAGCTATCCGCTTTTGCACCGGCGGACACACAAGCCTTGCCGACTTACGCACAGCATTAGAAATTATCAGCGACGAGTTAAAACAACCGGGGCCAGAACTTGATTTTTCTCACTAACAATTACTGAATCCATTATATTTAAATACAGATGAATAAATAGCTAGAAACCTCGAACAAATAGAGTTTCTTTTAATAAAATATCCACATACATTGCCCTATTTCTTTCTTACAAAGCCACTTTAAAAGTTTGCAAAAAATACCTAACTATTTTTTTAAACTCAAGCAACTGTTCGAAAACTTAAAAATAATTTATTAAAATCAATCAGTTACAAACACAAAAATTACTGGCACAAGCATTGCTCAACACATTGCAATTAAATAATTTATTAAACTAAGAGCAAGCTTCACATTAAAACCATGAGAAAAAAAACATTGCACAAGAAAAAAATAGCAACCGCCATATTGGTGTTGCTCTCTGCATACTCAATCACCAGTTACGGTGCAGATCGCAAGGGCACTGTATCAATAAGTTTCGAAAATGATTTATTTGGCCCCGGCGAAGACGACAATTACACCCACGGCTCGCAAATTAGCTACGTCAGCGATACCTATATGCCGCACTGGGCACAGAGAGCTGCCGAAAAGTTATCCTACGATACAAACTACACTGACATTCGTTACGTTACTACCATCGGCCAACAAATTTACGCACCCGCCGATATTTCACGATCAGAATTAATCGAAGATGACCGACCCTACGCCGGTTGGTTGTATTTTAGCGCCGGGTTATTAGCAGACTCAAACGAAGGAAAATATCGAACCCTTGATAAATCAGAAATTATCGTCGGTTTAGTAGGTCCAGATTCAGGCGCGGAAGCCGCACAAAAAACCGCGCATAAATTGGTTGGCGTGCAGCGCCCAGAAGGTTGGGACAATCAACTGCACAACGAATTTACCTTAGATATACAGTTCCAACGCCAATGGATGATTCCCATTTTAGATAACCGCATAGACGTAGTGCCACAAATTAACACCATTCTTGGCAGCTCAAACCGATCTGTCGGAACCGGCGCCACCTTTCGTATCGGTAAAGGCGTTAACGCCGACTACGGCCCACCTCTACTAAGACCCAGCGCTACCGGCAGTAATTATTTTAATAATCACCAAGACTTTTATTGGTACTTTTTTACCGGCGTTTTTGGCCGCTACGTTGAACACAATATATTCTTAGATGGCAACACCGATGGCAACAGCCATAGCGTTGACAAAAATGAATGGATTGGCGACGTACAATTAGGATTGGTTGCAGGCGCAGGAGATTGGCGCGTTACCTTCACTAATATTATTCGCTCTCACGAATTTGAAAAACAAACCGAAGGCGATGCATTTGGATCGATAGGCGTGTCTTATAGATTTTAAAAATACTTTATCTAGCGTACATACGTAAAGAACCTCTGATTAACTCATCCACGACTTAATCAGAGATTCAGGCAAATTAATCATCTACCATTCCATTAAACCTAAAAATAATTTGAGTGCGATTGTTGTAAATATATTTTATGCTTCCATTAGGCAATAATTTTTTAAGAAAACACCACACCGTCACAGAAATATTAATTTTACTCTTTTCCGATTTATTTCTTTAAAAATTTTTTGATCAATGCAAATAAGCATCAGTAATTATTTTTAAAATATTTCAAAATGTGATTTTATTCACGCTTCAAAATTATTTCTTCTGCGATTTAAATTTATAAACCTGCACCTAGATTAAAATGGATTTCGATACTAGGTAACGTTAATTATGAGTACGCAATGCCAAGATTCTTGTGTGGGTCATATTATGTCTTGCACACTACTGTCACATTCGGAATGTTTTTCAATGAACGAGATGGCTGTAATCACAAATCGTATCAGCGAAGAAATTAAAAAAATTCAAATCCGCGCCGAGCAAGTTAAAAACGATTTTAAAAATAAACTCGCTTCCGGCAAGGCAACTCGCGAAGAACTGATTATTAGCGAAACTCAAACAGAATTACCCGCAGAACCCATCGAAAAGCAAAAGGCTTTAGATCAATCGGTTCTTTGCAGCGTTGCCTGTTGTTGCAATCAAAATCCCAGCGCAGGCTCGTCGGATCAAAATTTGTATCAAGCCTGTGTGCATGGCGTTTTTACTACCGCCGACGCTGCGCTTAACTACAAAAGCCGCTATAAGTCTGAAATATCCTACGATATGGGATTGGCGACCAACGGTATACCTAAACCGTTAATGCACCGCGACCCGAATAACCCAGACTGTACAGAACCTTCGCATAATTGGATGGCTCGCACAAAAGAGGTAATGGGTTATAAACCGGGAAAGGGTTATATTCGAAGGCCGGATTTAACCATTGTGAAAAATCCCGCCAAACCACCTACCGTTGATAATATAGAACGCGTGATAGAGTATAAATTCAGAAATGATCGGCGCGACAAAAAGCAAGATGAGGCTTACAAAGAGATTGCCGGAGGGATCGAGAACTACGACATTTATCGCATTGGAGGAACGCTTCAAGATAGAGAGGCAGCCTGTAACTGTAAAAACCCCGGCCAAATTATTTAAGGACCTTCAGAATGCCAACATTTGATTACAGCACTATCACGCAAGAGCCTGTTGTCTATTACCCGAGAAGTGGCAATCCATCCGCCGTTTTAGGCTTGGCAATGGAGTTTTATATTGGTGGCCCCGGTCAACCCGGTCGTGTTCGAGCAATGGCCGATTGCGTACAAACCTATCTAACACAAGCTCAAGGGCAATTTCGCAGCTACGCGGTTGCCAACGATCGCGTTATGCGCAGATTAAAACCCGGAGAAAATATTGACCCTGCTTTAATCGAAGCAATGGTAGACCCTGACGCAGACTACGAAATTGAGGCGGGCGGTGAAGAAGATAAAGCCCAATTTTGGGCATTAAGTAGTGCTTGCAACAAAGTTGAAAGGCAAACTTATTTAGGCGACTTACTTATTACCTACCCTTTTTCTATTCTTGATCAAATCGGTCTTAACGGATTTATTCAGCAGTTTGTCTCAATGTGCAATGCCATGGAAGTAGAGCACGCTTATGCTGGCCCGAGTTTTATAGAACCTTTTAATGTTGGCGGAATGGATGCAGCACTGGAAGTTATAGGTTCACAATTATTTAATTATCCCTGCTTTAACGCCTATTCTCTGACGATGACCAAAATTCAGGCCGGTGACGGAACTAAATCGATTGGCTTTCTAACAGCGGTTTCTAACCGTATCTTAGAAAAAGCTGGCGGCGCTCAAGCCGTGTTAGCGAATGCAGGCCAATCGACCTTGTCTTGTCCTTACAGTAACGGTGTTATTTTCCAAGCGGGTAATATTCCCCAAATCGGGTCGCCTGATTTTATCCCCCAAGAATATATTAATTTAGGTCGAGCATTAAAACCGACACGTGCCGAATTTAGTAAGACCTTATTTTATGATCCAGAAGGAAAAGACAACAAAGCGTTTACCCAACGTTGGTTATCTCGGTTTGATGGGTAAAGCACTCCAAGTGCACAAGGAACGTACTGGATGTAAATACAGTTTCCATACCCCAGTCGGTTTAGCCCCGCGTGTGCGGGGAACACGTTTCGGTAATCTGGAATTTAATTTCGATGTCCGGTTTAGCCCCACGTGTGTGGGGAACGCATCGCAGAAGCCACGGAAGGCGCCCGTAAAAACGGTTTAGCCCCACGTGTGTGGGGAACACCCGGAACAAATGCCCGCGCTACTTGCGGCAATCGGTTTAGCCCCATGTGTGTGGGGAACACTTGGGTCTCTATATAACAGGACTCCAGAAAACCGGTTTAGCCCCACGTGTGTGGGGAACACACTCACGTTTTACGGCACACCTACGCCAGCCACGGTTTAGCCCCACGTGTGTGGGGAACACCCCATACCGCCGAACAATTTTTGCATAGTGAACGGTTTAGCCCCACGTGTGTGGGGAACACATCCAAACACTATTATTAAAGGGTTTGGGTTTCGGTTTAGCCCCACGTGTGTGGGGAACACCAGAGTCAGGAAACTGCACAGGATTTAACAGGCGGTTTAGCCCCACGTGTGTGGGGAACACATCAACAACGGCATCAACCAAACCGCCGTCGACGGTTTAGCCCCACGTGTGTGGGGAACACGATCAATTC
Organism: Sessilibacter sp. MAH1; assembly: GCF_054658315.1. NCBI lineage: Bacteria > Pseudomonadati > Pseudomonadota > Gammaproteobacteria > Cellvibrionales > Cellvibrionaceae > Sessilibacter > Sessilibacter sp. MAH1. The sequence goes on along the minus strand of NZ_BAAGIC010000003.1, from coordinate 145,209 downwards.
CCTAACCTTTTCAGAGGGTTTACCGGTTTAGCCCCACGTGTGTGGGGAACACCTCTATTCGGGCAGATTTAGGAATTTCGAACTCGGTTTAGCCCCACGTGTGTGGGGAACACAACTGGTGTGGCGGCGGCATAAATCGCTCTGTCGGTTTAGCCCCACGTGTGTGGGGAACACGAGCAACAATCAGCACCCCAAAAATCAGGCGACGGTTTAGCCCCACGTGTGTGGGGAACACCTGCTACCAGCTTCGAACATTTCTTTATAGGGCGGTTTAGCCCCACGTGTGTGGGGAACACTTGGCCATCATTGACAATTTCCCCCTCGATTACGGTTTAGCCCCACGTGTGTGGGGAACACGTGCTGATGATGTTTTATCATCAATGAAATTGCGGTTTAGCCCCACGTGTGTGGGGAACACATCATTAGATTCAAATCTTGTGGGGCAATTTACGGTTTAGCCCCACGTGTGTGGGGAACACATTACGCTTAGCACAATCGTCTTCACGTCTGTCGGTTTAGCCCCACGTGTGTGGGGAACACTAAAGTTTCAGTTGGTTGTGAAGCTTCGGTTTCGGTTTAGCCCCACGTGTGTGGGGAACACCAGCAATAGAACCTGATAATGCCAAGCATCATCGGTTTAGCCCCACGTGTGTGGGGAACACACGCTCAGGATCTGGCAGAGCGAAAATATGAACGGTTTAGCCCCACGTGTGTGGGGAACACTCACTTATTTGACACCATTGGCAATATTTCCGCGGTTTAGCCCCACGTGTGTGGGGAACACATGAGGTTGTGATTAACACTGAGGGCCAATGTCGGTTTAGCCCCACGTGTGTGGGGAACACTTCAGACAGACACGTCAAAACATTATCGCGGTCGGTTTAGCCCCACGTGTGTGGGGAACACCCTATTAGCTGAGGAAAGTTGTTGACAGCCTCCGGTTTAGCCCCACGTGTGTGGGGAACACCGGCAGGTAACGCCTGATTTCTATATGCCTGACGGTTTAGCCCCACGTGTGTGGGGAACACTTATTTCCTGACTCCCAGTCATACCAAACGCTCGGTTTAGCCCCACGTGTGTGGGGAACACTTCAAAGTATCTTGTAACCGTAGGGGTGTTGCCGGTTTAGCCCCACGTGTGTGGGGAACACGTTTCCGACAGGGTCTATTATTATGGCACGTTCGGTTTAGCCCCACGTGTGTGGGGAACACGTACAAATCGAGTAATGCACGAATGGCGTACGCGGTTTAGCCCCACGTGTGTGGGGAACACATTGCGTTTTTTAACGGTTATGTGAAGGAGTCCGGTTTAGCCCCACGTGTGTGGGGAACACCGTTAGGGTTAACCGGCGGCCTTGAGACAGCGCGGTTTAGCCCCACGTGTGTGGGGAACACGATGGCGATATATTTCGCTTTGGCGGTAGCCCCGGTTTAGCCCCACGTGTGTGGGGAACACTTTTATTGAATCTATTTCGGCTAGCGCAAGGTCGGTTTAGCCCCACGTGTGTGGGGAACACAGATTTTATTTAATTTTTTGAGACTGACGTCTCGGTTTAGCCCCACGTGTGTGGGGAACACTCTTACTGTATATGATTGTTTTTAAAAGAAAAATACTACCCTGTTTTTTCTACCAAATACTTTGTGTGTTTTTTAGACTAACTTTAATCGGTATTTTCCTCGCTATAATCCAAGGGTTTAAAGCTCACCAAGCGTAATCCGTCCCAATCCACTGGCTCTCTTCGGTTTTCACCAAGGGTTTGAAATTCATAGCCCGATTCGGTGTTGGTGGCCCAGGCAATTACTACATTGCCGCCTTCGATATCGGCTTCGATGTATTGCCAGATTTTTTCTCGTACGCGCTTACTTAAATCAGCAATATAAACGCCGGCACGCACTTCGATCATAAAAACGGCGAGTCGCCCGCGCAGCCGCGGTGGAATGGTTTCTGTTACAACAACGGTAAAAGCCATACGTGCTCCTTAAGTACGATGGCCTTTATCGCCGATGTTTTCGGGCACGGGTATGGCAGGCGGAATAGATTCTTCCGGCGGTAACGGCGGGTCGATTTCTCCAGCGGAAAGCACTTCTTCAATCATGGGAATAATTCGATTTAATAATTTGCTGGATCGAAATAATTCTCGACATTCGCGGCGCACGTGTTTATCAGGTGCATGTACGGTTTTTGCCGCGATGCGAAATGCCAACGGCACCACGGTTTCGAATTTAACGATGTCGGCAATATCGTAAACAAATGAAAGCGGTTTGCCTGTGTGAATAAATCCCACCGCCGGTGCGTAACCAGCAGCAAGAATGGCGGCTTCGGTAATGCCGTATAAACAACTGGTGGCCGCGCTTAAACATTGGTTAACGTGATCTCCGGCATTCCAATTGGTGGGGTCGTAATTACGCCCGCTCCATTTTACGCCGTATTGTTTGGCCAATATTTTATAGGTTTCGCGAACGCGGGCACCTTCTATTCCGCGCAATTGATCAACGCTGCGTTTTTGTGGTGGTTCTTCGCCAAAGCGCATTTCGTACATTTTGCGAACCACCTTTAAACGCAAATTGTCATCCAGCGCCAGTTTGGCTTGATACAATAATTTATCGCTGCGCGCGCCGCCGGGTTGGCCGCTGGCGTACAAGCGCACGCCTGCTTCGCCCACCCAAACCAATAAAGTACCCACGGTGGCGGCGAGTTTTATTGCAGCATGAGAAACTCGCGTGCCCGGCTCTAATAAAATACAAGCAACGGTTCCCACAGGAATGTGGGTACGAATACCGTTTTTATCGATCACCACAAAAGCGCCGTCTTTCACATCAATTTGTCCGTATTCGACAAAAATCAGCGAAACCCGGTCTTTTATGGGAATGGGTTTTAAAGGAATAAACGCCACAACAACCTCCCTGTTGGTGATTTTTACCAGGCTGGCCGAATCATCATTAATCCGCAACCAAACGCTTTACTGGGGCCAAAGCCTTTGTAGAGCTGAGCTAAAAACGCTTGTGGCTCGGTGACCTTTAAAATGCCTTGGTAATCGACGGTGCTAAAACCCGCTCTGCGATCTTTCTCGGGTAATGATTGCCACTGATAACCATCGGCCTGAAAAGACAAACATTCAAAACCGTGTTTTTTGGCTTTGTTGTCTAACCAGGTTTTTAAGGCATTTTCGGTCGCAATTTTTAGTTCCGAGTCTAAATCACGAGCGGTATAACCGGTTACTTCGGTTAATACGCGTTCTTTTAGTTCTGATTTTTTTACGTTTTTAACACTGAATGCGTCGGTAATATTTAATAAATTCATTAAATATTGCCGTTGAGCATCCATTACCACATCGTGACGTGGCGAATTTTTTTTACCCGGCGTTTTTCGAGCTACCACTGGATTTACTCGCACGCGAAACTCCAATTGCTGATCAACCAATAAATGCGGCTCAAAGCGTTTGGTTTCTACATCAAATACTTCATTATTGGGTTTTGGCTCTTCGGCTGATAACACGTAATACAAACGCTGGCTGTTATTACCGACGCTTTGAATTACCTCTTCGCGAAACAAATAAAACGAGTCGTTAAAAGCTTGTTTTAATAATCTGTGCAAGCCATAAACCTGTTGGCTTAATATCAAGTGCAATTGATGTTGCTGTAACGGTGTTTTTAAACTGAATTTCGATAAAAACATTAATTTTTCTCCTCAACCACGATTTTTTCAGACCAATGGCTTTCGGTGCGCTCGGAAAACTGCCAACGTTTACGGGATGATGGCACGTCGCGACGATACAAGGTTTGTATCTGTTCGGGTTTAAACTCGTCGCTGGCTGCACGAAAATGATTGTCGTCGCCTTCCCAATAATATTTCACGTATTCATCAGACGATAACCAACGCTTGTCGGTAATAAAATCGGGAATGAAACTGCTCATTTGTTTTTCAGATGCAATATTAAGTACCGGTTTTACCTCATACAAATTAAACGCGCCGTAAAAATTATCGGCTTCGATAATTTCTGGGTTTAACGGTGCCGCTAACGGATGGGATTTACGCCCTAAAAACAAGTGAAATTTCGGTGTAATTAATGCTTGTTGCAAATCCATTAACGATAACGAGCTTTGCTCCGTTAAGGCGATGGCAATCACACAATGCACATCACACAAATAACCCCGAGTAGACAACACCGTACCCAACCGATCTTTACCGGTAATAACTTCGTCGCGCCGAGTTTTATAGACGAATTTACCGGCGGAATCTGGCGCTTGCGTGGTGTGATAATCCGATTGCAATTCACCTTGGCGAAGAATTTTTGTCGCCAAGGTGAAACTATTAACCAGCGTTTGTTGCTGTTCTTCTTGATCACGGCGAATACCCAACGCCGAGGCCAATAAACCGGTAATGGCGGACTTTTTAGGTGCAATCGCGGTACGGCGAGATTCACCCACCGCAATTTTGCCCCAACTGGCCATGGGGCCGTATAAGCGAAAAACTAGGTAATTCATAATCACCTCTTATTCGCAGATAAACGCCATTAATTCGCTCATTGAACCTTCGCCTTCTAACGCATTTAATGCGTATTTAGCATCGGAACAATTACCGTAAACCTTATCGAAATTTTCTTTTTGTCGATTAAGTTGTTCAATAGACGCCTTAAGATAATCCGCATCTTGCATAATGGGTTTTAAAAATGCAGCGGACAACGAACGTGGTTGTTGATCGCCAATTTCGGCCAACACATAATTGGCATAACCGTGAGAACCAAAACTATTTTGTTTGCCTTTGGGCGCAACTTTAATAGCAGCTTCGGTTAACGCTTGCAGCGCTTTATTGGCAAGTTCGGTATTGCCGTCGAGATTATTTAAAAGCTCGGTTTTATTGATGCAAATATAGGTGTAAAAAAGACCCGCTGCAAAACCGGTTTCGCCCAAGTGTGAAGAACCCGCATCGGCTTTGTATTGATCAAAGTCATCAACGGCGGTAAAAAAATCATTCTCGATGGTTACACCATGCACGGTTAACGCATGAGCAACCTGTGCGGCGGCCTCTACGTTATATTCCGCTTTTGAAGCCAGCATTCTACCAAATAATGCAATATCTACAGCGGTTTCGTCTTTGCGAAATAATTGTAATTGTTCTTTAGTGGGTGCAGTACCGGATTTTGCGATTTCGGCCACAAGATTATCAATGTTTTGCTGCTCTGCCGGGCTAATATGTACAAGCTGTTCAATTTCTAAGCCTTCAAGCGGCTTTTCTTTGTCTTCTTTTTTAAGCTTACCAAATTCCCCGGCAATGGCTTGGGCAAATTTTATCGCGTTTTTCTCATCGAGACCTTTTGCACATAAATCTTCATAGGCTTTAACACCAAGTTTTTTAGTGCGTGTACCCACGTGACCCGCCATAGCGCTTGCAAAAATATCTGACGTGCGCCAATGGCGTTTTAAGCTTTGTGAAGAAATGCGCAAACGATCAACGCCACCCATTTTCGCGGTTTTAGGTCTGCCTAAATCGTCACGGTTTAAGTTAGCGGGTGGGTAGTGAGTTAATAAATGCAACTGAAGGAAATTTTTCATAATAATCTCGAATTCTGTTTACCGGTTAAAATAGTATTTATCAAACTTGATAGTATTTGCTTGCCATTTGAAACTTAAATTGATCAGAAACCTTAGTTTTAAATGACATTTTGTATTCTTTGTACCAACTGCTAATGCAGCCGCAAACATCTTTTACCGATACATCACCTTTTACAAAATGAATAGCGGTACCCATACGACGGAAAAATTCCTCTTCATCGCGGCTTTGCAATAATTGCTGAAAACGAATTTCGGAATATTGCCGCTCACCATGCCCCAATGATTGCGCAAATGGAGCTTTGCCTTCTGGATTTACTCTAGCGATAAGCCCTGCCACAATGGCCAATAGCAACAACTTGTTTTCGGTAAATTTTTCGGTGCCATATAATTCTGGCTTAATCACTTTTAAAAAATTTAAAAAGCGATAAAACGCTGGAGAATTAATTACATCTTGCGGGTTTGCCGCTCTGCGTAACTGAGCCCGGTCACCACGGATATCTTCTAAATTTTTCCGCCAGGTTACAATAAAGTTAACTTCTAATTCACTTAAACTGGTTGGGTTTATTTTCATATTAGCTGTCACCTTCTTCATTCAGTATGTAGCTATTGAAATCATCCATAATTTTTTTATCACCTAGCTTTTTGGTTAAACTGGCTCTACCGGCGGCAATATTCTTTAGATTTTTTTCATCGACTGGGTAATCAAGAGTCTTGTGATCGAAAATTGAAAAAACCGTATTTCTTAAGGTATAAATCCAACGATCAAATACCTTTTTAGGAATACTGTTAGCCAACTGGTCGTATTTAGAAATGTCGATAATCTGTTTAAAAAACACGTCTTCGGTTGCTAACCAAAATTGATCGTCCACAAATTTTGTATCAGAGTTTGCTTTCTTTAAGGCTTCTTTTAGGAATTTTAAAACAAACTGTGCTTTTTTAACGTAGGCCTCGACTAAATCGATAAACGACGATTTATCGGCATAGATTAAATGGGTATTGATACCCACCACTGGCATTTGGTTTTCATACCAACAGCGGGCCTTCATGTTGTCCATATCGTAACCGAAACACCAGAGGCCAAAGCTTTTGGCAATATCGGGATACCCTTCTTTTAAAAGGTCCACACGCTCACCAGAATAAAAAACATTCACGACCTTGGCAGGTAAGGTATCGCCATTTTTATAGGTAAAATTTAAGGTTAACCAATCGCGATAACCTACACCGCCGGGTTGGCCTTTTATACTTAAGGTTGGTTTTTTACCCGTAGAGTCTTCACGGTGTGGTGTCAGTGGATGAATCCATTCACCGTCGTAATTAATGCCGTAATTTTTTGTACGATATTCGCTAATCAATTGCTGGGAATGCTTACCGCATAAATCACAATCGCCTTCGTGCATAGAATCTAAATTAATGCGAATACGTCGTGGCATCCCCCAATGCATTTGTAACGGATGCACCTCAGTTATGTACGTTCCTGTATCTTTTTTTTCAGAGGTTTTGGTGGGTTTTAACCACGGAAACACGTCTGAATAGTCATCGGGTTCGTTAATCGCGGTTAAAATATTTAACCAGATTTTTTGCCAAAGCGTGGCTTTTGGATCATGGGGCATAACCAAGGTAGTTAACGGGCCACCACCACGCATTCCAGTACGATGCCCGGCACCACCACTAGGTGCATTAGTTTGTAAGGTATATAACGCCGCCGATAAACATTCTGGGCAAATGGCATTGACCTGATTGCGCTTAACAAAATGATCCAGATTATCTTTAATGGTTTTCGCACCCGGCGCTTCAATTAATAACGCAGACACAGATTTTGCTTCTGCTTCGGGCAAATCAAAATCTTGTAAAAAAGCGATTTTTTCCGAAAACAACTCAAAGTAATCAACGTAATTTGCGAATGCTTGAATAACATCATCAATGGGTGGTGGCGATTCATACCATTGCGACCAGTCATCATTATCCTCTGGCGCAAAAAAAGTTTGGAATAAACCAATTAATAATTGATACAAACCGCCCTTAAAATCTGGGCGACAACTGTTTAAATCAAGAACGGGATTATCGGTTTCAACCAATTGCGCAGGTGTAATGACGTCTAAATCACCATTGGCGCGAATAACGTTTAACCAAGGAGTAGTAATTAAATTCACATGTCAGCTCCATCTGGGGTGTTTTGGTTATCACATATAGTGCTATTTTATAAAAAGGTGTATCAGTTTATTTCACCATTATTATTTACAGGTGGATTAAATAATAATTCATTGCTACGCCAACCTAACTCGTCTGAATAAAAATCAAATTGAGGTTTATCAACCAGCAACCACACCTCAAGCCACTTTAGTGCTTTAACTGTTTGCTTTAGCTCGAAAATGGTGTCTTTCGTTTTTTCGTCCAATGTGTTTTGTGCTTGATGCCATTGCTTTTGCGGTACTTTTATTATGCTCAGTGCCCAGGCATGTTGTTCGCCTTTGGCGTAAGGAACGAGTTGGTTGTTTTCTAGGGTTGCTAGGGCGACTTCTACGGTCTCTTGTTCCGTAAGTCGGGAGCCAAAGTCTGCTTTGTCGTCCCATCTGCCATTTGTTGCAGAGTAGCCATCGGCAATGTCTAACACCGCGTTATGGGCGGTACTGGATTTTGCTTTGTCTTTACCAATGGCTTCTTCGGTTGCTTTCGTTAACGCTTCGGGGATTTGTTCACAGTCGTCACCGTAAACGCTTTCGACCAGTAAGCGTGCATCGTTGGGCAGGGTAAATTGCCCTTTATCGCTGAGTATTTTTGCGGTTAACCATTGTTGGCCAATATTTTGGTAAACGCCGGAAGTTTTGGGCAATAAGGCTTCTAGCCAGTTTCGATGCGTTGCCGAATCCAGCTCTGGCGTTAACACGGTGAGTGTCGGTGCGGAACGTTGTTCTTGTTCAGCGGGATTACCGTATTGATCGCGAACATGGCGTTGTAAGCGCCCCGCCCTTTGGATAATTAAATCGATGGGTGCGAGATCGGTTATCATGTAATCAAAATCAAGGTCGAGGCTTTGCTCCACCACTTGGGTGGCGATTAATATTTGTTTTTTCCGTCCGTTAAATTCCGATTGATTGTTAAATTTTTTGAGTACACTTTCTTCGATTTTTCGGCGATCTAATAATGCGTAACGGCTGTGAAAGAGCGTAATTTCGGTGTCTTGTAAATCTGGGTGATTTTTTAGCTCTTGATAGGTTTTTTGCGCCAACGCTACGGTATTGCGAATCCAACAAATGCATTGATTATTATTGGTCGCTTTAATAATTAGATCTATTGCGCGTTGTTCATTATGGATTAAATCCACCTGCACGGTGCGTTCTACGCTTTTTCTGGTACCGACTTTTACTTCTTTAAAGTCGGTTATTTTCAGAGAGGTTCGTGTAAACCACGGAAAACTGTCGAGCGTTGCTTTACTTTTAATTTTTCCGACTTGTTTTAAATTGTTTTTCGCACTTAAACCGTTAATAAAGGCGTTGTTGTATTTATCTCGCTGATTATTGGGCAAAGTGGCAGATAACAAAATCACGCAACCGCCGGTATTGGCGTGATATTCAATTAGCCTTTCTAAAATTTGTGTCATGTAGGCGTCGTAGGCGTGTACTTCATCAATAATTAATATTTTTCGGTGTAACCCTAATAATCGTAAAGCTTGGTGGCGTACCGGCAACACACCCAGCATGGCCTGATCAATCGTACCCACGCCCACCTCGGCCATTAACGCTTTTTTGCGGCTGTCGGCAAACCAAGCATTGCAGTAATTGCTGGCGGAGGTTTCGTCGGCAATGTAATCGCTGTCTTGCTGTTGCTCAGATAACATAATTGCATCAGAAAAATCTTGATTTTGGGTACTGGCGCCGTGGGCCAGTACCAATGACGGCAATTCAGTCTCGTCATACAAAGCGCGATAACTTTTGGCCAAGCGTTGATACATCGAATTTGCGGTAGCCATGGTTGGCAAACCCACATAAAGTCCGTCGGCAAGGTTTTCTGCCATTAATCGATGAGCTAATATCATTGCGGCTTCGGTTTTTCCGGCACCGGTCACGTCTTCTAAAATAAATAATTGCGGGCTATTTAAAATTTCGATTTGAGCGGCTTTTGCTTGCAAAGGCGTTGGGGTTTTAATGTAATCAAACTGCTGAGTAATACCGGTAAAGGGGTTTTTCTTTTTAAACGCAAACGCGGGGGAATTTAATGCTTTTTGAGCCTGAGGCAAGGCAACCTTTTGCCAATAATATTGTAAATTGATATTTTCTGGCTCTATGTTTTCTGGCTGTAAGTCTTCTGAATTGTCTGGATTTTCGAAATTTCTATAAGGAAAAAACTCTGGGTTTGAGCCAATCCAGTCTGCCAGCACACTGATGCCTGCTAACATCCAAGAGGCTTGATTGATTTTATTTGGTTTTACTTTGGGATGAGTTGATGAATCTAACTGAAATAACTCGATGCAATCTTGCGCAAATTCCGTGGCCGCTTGAATATCTTGCTCGCTGGCATAGGTATGAATATTTCGACTTTTCTCATCTCGTTGATCGACGGGTTTACCGTGGTGGCCTACCGTAATGTTTAACCAACGCTGGTTTTTAGTCGATAACCATTGATTGTCGATTTTTTTAGGTAAATTATTGATTTCTTTAAGTAACAGGTAACCTAAAGCATCGTGGCGTAGATTATAGGAATACGGCTTAGGCTCTTGAACTAACCGATCAGACAATCCCGCGCACTGTTGCTGAAAGCCTGAGCAGAATTTACCCAAATCGTGCAATGCCAAACAGAAGCTAAACCAATTCTGCAACCACTCGCCATCTACCTCTAATTGCTGCGCTAACACCGAGTTGTATGGGCCGCTGGGTGATAGCAGCTCGTAACCGACAGCAGCAACGTCTAACGAGTGAAATGGTAGTAGGTGATAATCTGGGTTCACGATGGGTTTACCGGATATATCTTTGGCACGAGACTTACCCCAGTAGCGAAAATACGATTTGTGCATGGCAAACTTGTTCCCGAACAACTTAAGATACTTAGGAATGTATACGAGTAATAATTTCGAGATCAATAACTGGTCATATACACATGTAGGATTTTCGGATAGGACTTGGTTTGCAGGTATTTGTTGCTGCTAACCAACATTGACTACGCGCACAAACTCGGTATCGCTCAATAGTTTGAGTTTTAGTGTCATTCACGCAGAAAATTTGTTGAACTTTAAAAGAATATTTACCTTGCTCTAGGATCGACCTAGAGTTTTTGACACCGCAAAAGCGTATTGTCGTTTTGTGTAACAGTAAGTTATTAAAACGGATAAAAATTGAAAGTTAAATTTTCACCTTCTCAATGCAATTAATTCATGAAGAATCAATTAAAGACATCTGTAGAATAATTGATCTCATCATTTCTTAAAAATGCATACATCTTATACACATTCACAAAAGAGAATATCCGTTTTAATTTGGGCAATTTGTTGTAAATTTAATACGTTTAAAAATCACCTATTAAAGCAACATAAAAAATCTATGTGATGCAATACTCAATATGCGATTATGCGCAAAGGCATGTTTAACAAAGCTATAAAAATTCGATATTTTGAGATTTTTTTGAGGTTTTCTTGAGGTTTGTTTATATATGTTTATATCCTTGCTGATGAACAAAGAATTTACCTTTAAATTTTTACTGATTTAATTATGGTATTTTATCGCCATATATATGCTTTATTTGATAAGCACTTTAATCAAGCAACAGTTTTACAAAACTGATAACTATTTAAACTCCCTTTTTTTAGATAAATTGGTTAAATAGTTTTCAAAAAAACTACAAGGTAATTTGAGAAGATTAAAACCGTCACAGTTTTTTCACAAACTGTGTTTATGTTTTAAATTTGTGACACATTAATCCTTAAAAATATTTTTAAATACCTAAGAACTTCTCAATGGTTTATAAGTCTTTTTTGCCAACCTCAGATATTTAAAAAAACCAACGGTATATAAATTTTCTACAAGTATTTTTAAAAAGGCATCCAGCGCTACAAAACACAGAATCAGTTTCAATACATTGTTTAACATGATGTTTATAAAAGGCGGTAACAATCTGTTTAATTGAGTGTAGCTATTTTACGGCGAATAATGCCTAGTTATTCCTCAATCAGTAACCACACTACAATAGCCACACTAAACAGCAAGAATGTGTCGCCACTTTTAAATACAGTAAATGAATAAAATTGTGACGAAATTGGAAATCTCAATTTCTGCCTCTGCTTGACTTTTAGAGAGGCTAATCTGAAGTTTTTGTAGTCAGTTAACCAAACGTAACATTATTGCAGTTGTTATCCCTTTAACCGGAGCTTTTACGATCAATGCTTAGTAAAAAATACTTGCATTATTACCACCTAAAGCACCTTTGGGTTTTGGCTTTCTGCTGCCTTTTTTATTTTTCCAGCTCTTTTTCGCTATCACCTAATTCTTCACACCACGAATTACCGTCGGCATCCTTTTTCGGTTTTTTAGATGATTTACCCGAAATTGATATTAACGATGATCAACCGGAAAGATATGAGAGCTATAAGTTTTATGAAGGTTTAGACAGCATCAGTTTTGTTTATACCTATCGATTATCGCCCGTAGTCTATTCGTATACGCCAAATATTTTTATCCTTCCTTATTATAAGTACTCCAGCAGTTCCATTTACAACTCAAGAGCACCGCCTGCTCGCGCATAATTTTTTAATTCTTTAACGGTCTTTCGTGACTTCTTTCCGTGTGTTTATAGGCTTTATTGCTTAGGCGCTTTTGCACCCGGAAGAATTATGCACAAATTTAAATCTTCTTTGTTCTGTAGAGTTCGAAGTAGGTCTGCTTGCGTGCAAAATTCGTGAAGACACTCAATTTAAATTACATTTTAATTTCTTTGGGTATTTCTATGTCTAAACCTACCTCTCTAAATTCGCCGGCATTTTGGCTGGCGGATATTAAAGCCGGATTTATTATTTCTTTAATTGCCCTGCCGTTGTGTTTGGGTATCGCTACCGCAAGTGGTTTTCCTCCGTTTGCCGGACTAATTACCGCAATTGTTGGCGCACTGATTGTTTCTTGGATTGGTAGCGCACGCTTTACGATTAAAGGCCCGGCGGCAGGTCTTATTGTTATTGCCCTAGGCGCGGTGGTTGAATTGGGCCAAGGTGATATGAGCAAAGGCTACCACCAAGCCATTGCCGTGGGCGTTGGTGCTGGGATTTTGCAATTGATATTAGCGCTCGCACGCACGGCAGGTCTCGGCATTGCTATGTCGAAGACGGTTGTGCACGGTATGCTTGCGGCCATTGGTATTATCATTGTCTCTAAACAAGTTCACGTTGCCTTGGGTGTTAAGCCAGAAGCTCACGAAGCTATTGGTCTTATCGCCGAAATTCCTGCTTCATTTATTGATGCAAATTTTGTGGTGAGTTTAATCGGTTTTGTCTCTCTTATTGTGTTACTGGCTTGGCCGAAGATTGCTTTTGGTAAATTGAAGCTGATTCCTGCGCATTTAGTTGTGTTGTTTTTAGCGGTACCTATGGCGGTCTATTTTGGCTTACCTTCGGATGCGGGCACTCAATTTTTTGGTAGCACAGTAGCCACCGGATCGAAATTTATGGTGCAGTTACCAGACTCGATTTTAGACGGCCTCACCTTTCCAGATTTTTCGGCAATATTTTCTCTAACTTCGATTAAATACATTTTAATGTTTGCGTTGGTGGGTTCTATCGAATCAACCTTGAGCGTTGTTGCCGTTGATGCTATCAAAGAATACAAACACCCTTCGGATTTAAATCGCGATCTATTTGCTGTTGCGGTTGGCAATACAATTGCGGCGTTTTTGGGTGGATTACCTATGATTTCTGAAATTGTGCGCAGCAAAGCCAATGTTGACGCCGGAGCGCAAAGTCATAGAGCCAACTTCTTCCATGGCGTATTCTTATTGTTGTATGTGGCGGTGCTAACCGATCTTATTCAGTTGATTCCGCTGTCAGCCCTTGCTGCGATGTTGATTGTGACGGGTTTACGCTTGGCTTCGCTAAAAGAAGTGTTGCATGCCAATGAAATTGGTAAAGATCAGCTGTTCTTATTCTCGTTGACGGTAGTGGTGACCCTATTAACCGACTTATTAATGGGTGTGGCCGCAGGACTTATCGCCAAAGTGGTTTTTCATGGCATTCGCGGTGTTGGCCCAATTGCACTGTTTAAAAGCCATATTTCCAGTAAGAAACAAGGTAATATTTGGGTGATTAGTATTTCTGGTAACGCTGCATTCACAAGCTTGCTTAAATTGAAAAAAACGGTAGCAGCAATTCCTGATAAAGATATTTTGGTTCAAGTAGATGTATCTCACGCAAAATTAGTAGACCACACTTTCTTAAGTGGACTGGACGTAGTCTTTAGTGTTCGACCAGACTTAAAAATGGATATTGTGGGCATGGATACAATGCGTGCAGTTAGCGACCATCCTCTTGCGGTACGTATGAAGGTATAGCTTTATGACAGTCATGAATTCAACACTCGGGAAAGCGTCAATTGAGAGTTTGGCCGCCGAAGATCTTGTTCACGAATTAATCGACAAGGTAGCGCATTATCTTCCCGAACAGGCTCCTATTCATGCGTTTGTGCATCACAACCCGTTACACACCTTTGAGCATTTGAGCTTTAAAGATGCCGTGCGTGAAGCCGGTAATCGTTTTCAAGCACATTCGTTTATGAGTGAAATGTATTATCGTACCGCGGTCAATAACGGCCGTATTTTACCTGACGATATTAGTGCGGTATTGGAAGCGGAAATCGAAAATCTCGATGCGGTTATTTTCCCGGGCGGTCCTACCAGACGCGATTATTTAGTTTGGCGTTTAACAACCTTGTTCGATGTTCCTTCATCAAGCTCGGTGCGTTGGTGGCTGCACGAACACAGCAGTTTAGATAAACCTCATGCCTTGTACGCAAGTGCTGCGACTCTGGCAAGCTCTACCATATATTGCAAAGCCTCGAAGATTCCTGAAAAAGGCAGTTTAAAGCAACTGTGGCTGTATTTAGCAGAAGTGGTAAAACCCGAACACAAAACCGTGACTTACCCCCGTGCTCGCGATTTTTATCTGGCTCGCACCGGTATTGATACCGATTCTTGGGTACATCCTCTTCTGGTTAAGCTTGCGTCTGCGTTTGTTGATCAAGGCGTATCGAATCACGCCTTACCGTTGCGCGGACAAGGTTTTCTCGCGGCTTTCCAGGCTTACATGCTTACGCCTGTGTTACAAGAAAGTTGGCTGAAGTCGGTTAAGCAGCAATGCAAGAAACAAATTGACAATAATTGGAGCAGCGCCCAGACCGTTATTCATCTTTTAGAAACAATGGCTGTTCCCAAAGAGCACTGGGAACAGACTATTTTTGAGACCTTGCATTCATTGCGCGGTTGGGCAGGCATGTTCCGCCAATTTGAGTGTCATCCCGATAAGTTACCGATCAATCCTGTTCCGGGTAAACTCATCGACTTTTTAGCCGTGCAACTAACGCTTGATTTAGCGGCAGCTTACAAAGCCGAGCGTGAAAGCACCGTTGCTATGACCGATTACCAAGCAACGTGGACGACACCCGAAACGGTTACCGACAGCAAAATCTCTTTGGTGTACGAAGCTTTTGTCAGTGCGCAGGCTTTTACTTTTTTACCGGCGTTGTTTGCCGATAAAACAAAAGCGTCTGCGTGGCTCGCTGAGCATGAGCGATTTAATCACTTTGAGCGCTCTTATCTATTGCACCTCGCATTTGAACGCCATCACCGCAACCACATTTTAAATGCATTAACGGAGCATCAAAAACCGTTGATGGCGACCGACGTCTGCGCCGACAAATCCTGTGATCATAGTTCAAAAGCGGTACCTAAGGTTCAGGCGGTGTTCTGTATGGATGACCGAGAAGAGTCAACTCGTCGCCATCTGGAAGAAATTTTACCCGAAGCTGAAACCTATGGCTGCCCCGGATTTTTTGGCGTGGTGATGCAATACAAAGGTTTTGACGATGTTCACTCGCGACCACTGTGCCCGGTTACAGCAACGCCTCAACATTTTGTCGAAGAGATAGCAATTGACAACGAAAAAAACTATCGCTCAAAACGATTGCGTCAGGGCCAATGGCTTAAATTTTTGCAACGCAGTCGTTTAAAGTTATTGAGCAGCAGTATTTGGACCGTTGCCATGGGTGGTTTACATGTGGCATCGCTGTTAAGCCATACCTTGTTTCCCAGTTTCTCTCACAATCTATTGCATCGTATTACCGGCCATCATCACGACCGACCCAAAACCACGCTTAAGCTGTTTCGTGAAGATGATAAAGGCAATATTAATGATCAACGTAACGCCGCCGGACTCTTGCCCGGATTCACGCTTCAAGAAGCCACCGACATCGTTGAAAAGCTGCTGCGCACCATGGGACTTACCAAACATTTTGCGCCGTTAATTACGATTATTGGTCATGGTTCATCGAGCATGAATAACCCCCACGAAGCCGCCTACGACTGCGGTGCAACCGGTGGTGGCCGCGGCGGCCCTAATGCGCGAGCGTTTGCAATGATGGCGAATCATCCAACGGTGCGCGCTAATCTAAAGCAGCGTGGTCTTGATATTCCCGACACAACCCACGTTGTTGGTGGTTACCACAACACCGCAGACGATACGCTAACCTTTTACGAGCTAGAAACCGTTGCCACCCATTTGCGAGACCAGTTGGAATCCATGGAGGACGCGCTGCTCGACGCCTGTGCTCACAGTGCCCACGAGCGTTGTCGTCGCTTTAACGACGCTCCTGCCAATATCACTGTGCAACAAGCTTTAAAAGTCGTGCAACGTCACTCCACCGATTTAGCGCAGCCGCGACCCGAGTACGGTCATTCTACCAACGCTGTTTGTATTATTGGACGTCGTGAGAAAACGCGAAATCTGTACATGGATCGTCGTGCCTTTTTAATTTCCTACGATCCCGAGCAAGATTCAGACGGCACCATCGTGGCGAATATTTTACAAGCCGCAGGCCCCGTGGGTGCAGGCATTAATTTGGAATATTATTTCAGCGTTACCGATCCGGTTGTATACGGTTGCGGCACAAAGCTGCCACATAATATCGCCGGATTAGTGGGTGTCATGAATGGTCACTCCTCCGATTTAAGAACAGGTTTAACCTGGCAGATGGTAGAGATTCACGAGCCGGTTAGATTATTAACCATCGTTGAGGCAACACCTGAGCGCTTACTTGAAATTGCCGATAAATATCCAATGATTGGACGTTTAGTTGGCAATGGCTGGATTCAACTGATTTCTTGGCATCCTCAAACTGGCGAGTTATTTCATTTTTATAAAGGTAAATTTGTACCACACACAGTGACCGCCACGGGTTTCCCTGTGATTGATCGCTCCGAATCTTTCTTCCGAGGTGTTTCAGACCATCTTGGTTGCGCCCATATTGTTAGTCAAAACCCGAAAGGGATTTAAAGATGAATAATGTACTGATATTGTTAATTTTTGCTCCAGCATTTTCTTTAGTTTTGCAATTGCTGAGATTTTTTGCCATAAAAAATATTTCGGCAGCCGGTGTTCAAGCTGAAAAAACTACCTATTATTTAGTGATGCTGCCAATACTGGCCTGTTTGTTGGGCGTGTTGGTGTTAAGTATTAATGTTATTTTGCACGGCCCGTCTAGCCACCATATTAGCAACTGGTTTGGTTCGAGTGATTACAATTACAAAATTATTTTTGTAACCGATTATTTATCGATTGTGTACGGGCTGTTGTCGCTAACATTATTAGGCACTATTTGCTATTTCTCTAAACGATATCTTCATAAAGATCCGGGATTTCATCGTTTCTATTTATTATTTACGATATTTTGCTGTGGTCTTTTAATCGTAGCCTTTGCCGGTATTTTAGAAATATTAATTATTGGCTGGGAGCTGGTGGGTATCTCTTCGGTATTATTAATTGCTTTTTATACCACACGAGACGGCCCGCCACGCAATGCACTGTATGTTTTTATTATTTATCGTTGCTGTGACATTGGTTTAATAACCGCTGCGCTATTACTTCACTACTTTACCCATCACTCTAATTTCGAGTTATTAGAAAACTCCTATTGGTACGGAATAGAAGCACCACACGATGGTTTATTAATTATAGGGTTGTGCTTATTATTTGCGGCTTCTGGTAAAGCAGCTTTATTTCCGTTCAGCTCGTGGATTCCTCGCGCAATGGAAGGACCAACGCCGTCGAGCGCGATTTTCTATGGTGCATTATCGGTACACTTAGGCCCATTATTGCTTTTACGCAGCATTAACTTTTTTGCCGAAAGTCAGTTATTAATGACACTGTTATTGGTAATTGGTGTATTAACGGCGCTAATCGGCTTTTTATCATGGCAGGTGCAAAACGATATTAAATCAAAATTAGCCTACGGCTCGGTAACTCAGTTGGGAATTATTGTTTGTGAAATTGCCTTAGGTTGGGAAATATTAGCGCTAATTCACGTGGTAACCCATGCAAGCTTAAGAGCGCTGCAAATTTTACGTGCGCCAAGCTTATTACAAGATTACAAGCTGATTAATCAAATGCTTGGCCATTCACTCGCCGCAACTCAAGAATACGATCATAAAGTCAGCCGTTTTCGCCAATTTATTTATCGTATTTCGCTGGAACGTGGTCTCCTCGAAACCTTCTGGAAAGACCGATTTCTTGGTACCTTAAAAATTATCATTCTGAGTTTTGATCGCCTAGATAACAACATTGCGGCAATACTTGGGAATGCTGCGGCCGACAACAAAAATACCGTTAAAGGAGACGAAGCATGAGCAACGTCTTAATTAATCATTCTCTACATTCACCGTCTCATGATGCGATATCAATCGCTAACAGTAACAATCCGCAGCAATTTCGTACCTGGCTTATTTCTGTGTTATCGGCAGCAGCCATTGTTATGGCTTGCGCCTTAATATCCAAGGGATTATTCAACGAGCACTCGAACTTAGATTTAACACCTTATTTACAAAGTTTGGTGGTATTAATCAGTTTCATTCTAATATCGGTGTTTTCACCTTCTTGGTCTACCACCAACCGAGGTTTTATCAGTGTATTAATCTTTGCGATTTGCAGTTGCTTGCTGATATTTACAGATAATGCACTTACTAGCCTAGGTTTGGTTTTTCTTGCGTATATCTTTTTAGTCGTTAGCGAAAAGAATAAGCCTGTGCTTTTACGTCTGTTAATAATTTATGGGGTGGTGATTTTTGCTCTGTTTATAGTTAGCAACCTGATTACCGGTTCACAAGGTGCTGCTTTTCAAGGATTATCCATTGCAGCCTACTTGCTAATTCTCGGTGGATTCCCATTAGCAAGCTGGTATGGAAAACTTTACGAAAATTCTTCTACCGGTATTTGCGCGGGCTTTTTGGTGGTACAAGGTTTGTTTGCCAGCAAAAGCGCGTTGTTTATTCCGGAGTCTAGCAGCTTAATTCACGGTATTTTCTTGATTGTTGCATTGCTGTCGTCATTGGCAGCTGCGTTTCAGGTCAACGCCAAACGTGGTTTTGCAGCAATGGCCGCCAGTCAATTGTTGTTCATAGCGTTTATCGCCATGCTACCGTTTGATGGCTTAGCCAAAGCAAAACTGTACATTATTGCGGTATTTACCTTAGCAACTCCGGGCGTGATATTAACCTTTGGCGCCTTGGAATCTAGGGTTGGTCATCTGTCACTGTTCTCACCGCAGGGAAATTACAATTCTTATCCACGCCTCGCAAATACACTGCTGTTTTTCAGTTTATTGAGCGCAGGATTTCCGTTATCACTGGGATACGTAGGTATAGACCTGTTAGCCGAAATCGTGTTTTCGCACGAATCGTTAATTATGTTCGGTTGGATGGTCGTTATTTCTTTGAACGCAATATTTTCGATCAGAAGCTTTTTGTATCTTTGCCTCGGATCACCAGAGCATGAAGAAAATATTGATATGATGACCAGTAAATATTACCTGGCCTGCGGGTGCATTGGATTTTTATTCTTAATTGCTTTTTTTATTTAAAGGGACTGAATTTAAAAGGACTGTATTTAAAAGGGCTGCATTTAAAAAAAGAACTTTTTAGAAAGCTAAAAAAAGAGAGCGGTTGTGCCCGCTCTCATCAAAGGCCTGAGCCTATTGCAACGTAAAGACTTTTACTAAAATCGGACTATAGAGTGGGTTTAAATTGTATGGTTTCTACTTCTATATTCCGATATTTTGCTTGCGCAACGTATTCTTTTACCAGTTCAACTACATCAAATGCCACCGATTTTGAGTTAGAAAAATCGAGGATCACCCGTGAATCTTTAGGGATTTCATTCAATTTTTTAAGAATGCTCGGCTTGTTAAAAAACGAGACTTCTTCTGCTAACACAATATGATGGGTTTCTTTGTCACTGTTAGAATCAACGATTTCTCTGAAGTGGTAAGAGTTGCGGTAGCTGTGTTTTAAGGTGAAGAAAACACCCACAACCAAACCGGCAACAACACCCGTTAATAAATCGGTAAACAACATTGCGACAATAGTGGTTAAAAATGGTAATGCTTGTTCTGGACCGTGCTTAAACATCAACTTAAATACCGATGGTTTAGCCAGTTTGTAGCCGACGACCATCAGAACTGCGGCAAGCGACGCTAACGGAATTAAATTCAGCATGTTTGCGACAGTCACAACACTAATCAGCAAAAAGAAACCGTGCATAATCGCTGAAAGTTTTGATTTAGCACCGAAGGTAATGTTCGCAGAACTGCGCACGATCACTTGGGTTATTGGCAAACCACCGCATAAACCAGAAACAATGTTACCCAAACCTTGCGCTTTTAATTCGCGATTGGTTGGCGTGGTATTACGCATTGGATCAAGTTTATCCGTCGCTTCAACACTTAATAAGGTTTCAATGCTGGCGACAATAGCAAGTACCAAGGCAACGCCAATAACTTCCACACTCAGTATTTTACTAAAATCTGGAAAAGCGATTACCGCACTTAGCTCATCAAAGCTTTCAATAACTGGTAGAGTCACCAACTGAGCTTGGTCTAACGGTTTGCCGTTTAGAGCCAAGAGGTAAGACGTTAATATACCCAGTAATACAACAACAATTGGCCCTTGAATTAACTGGAATATTTTATGGCTTTTGGCTAAATATTTATCCCAAAAAATTAAAATAGCCAGTGATATCAAAGAAATTGCAATTGCCGTTGGCGACATTAATGCTAATGCATGCTCAATAGCAGTTACAGTATTTTCTCCATTAATTTGCGTAAAAGATTGTTCACCTAAAAAGTCGGCATGCCAACCAAACAAATACGGAATTTGTTTTAGAATAATCAGCAAACCAATACCGGTTAACATACCCGCAATAACAGACGTTGGGAAAAAGTACGCGATAAATCCAGCCTTTGCATAACCTAAAATCAGCTGAAAGATACCCGCCAAAACTACGGCAACTAAAAATACTTCCCAACCACCTAAAGAAGAGATTGCATCAAAAACGATAACGGCCAATCCCGCGGCCGGACCACTTACCCCCAATCTTGAACCACTGGCAGCACCGACTACAATACCACCAATAACACCCGAAATAATTCCGGCAAATAACGGTGCACCTGAAGCTAGAGCAATACCTAAACACAATGGTAAAGCTACGAAAAAGACTACAATACTCGCTGGTAAATCACTTTTGATATCTTGAAATGATACATCCAATTTCATTTCCAGTATCTCCAATTAACTGTTTGAAGCTATTTTTTGCTCTGCATAGCTTTCATTCATTTCAACGAATGAACGAGTTGCAGAGTCGAAGCAATGAATTTTTCCCGTGGCGATATCATAAACCCAACCGTGAAGTTCGATTTGATCGCTGGCTAATTTTGCAGCAACCGCAGGATGAGTTCTAAGGTGCTGTAATTGTTGAATTACGTTTTCCTTGGTTAATTCATCCAAGTGATCTTTATTTAATTGACCGTGTTTTTCTTTTAAAACCGCCGTAGCACATCGACAATGTCCCAACCATTCCGATACATGAGGTAAGGACTCTAATTTTTCGGGCTCCAAGGCACCTTTCATTGCGCCGCAATCGGTATGACCGCAAACAACAATATGACTAACACCCAAAGCCGCGACGGCGAACTCGATCGATGCGGTCATGCCGCCGGTTTGATTACTGTGCGGGGGAACTATATTGCCGGCATTGCGACATATAAATAAATCACCTGGCTCAGTTTGCGTAACTAAGTTAGGATCAATGCGGGAATCTGCACAAGTTATGAACAACACTTCCGGGTTTTGCCCGGTAGCAAGTTTTTTGAACGCCGCTTTTTTTTCTGGAAATATTTCCCTTTGAAATTTGGCAATACCAGAAATTACATGCTGCATAGAAATTTCTCCAAAAGATTAAAAATTTGAGGTAAATCACAATCGTTAAAAAGTCTGTTAACTTAGTTTGGAATGAAAGCTCTATAGAAAAAAATAGGAACTGGTGATCACACTTTCCTATCAAGCATTAATTTTCATGTGCGGATAAACATATGCCCAACAATAAAATGCCTTCGGTGAATCAATTACGTTATTTCGTAACCGTGGCCCACGAGAACAATTTTCGGCGATCGGCCCAAGTGCTTGGAATCAGCCAACCGACGTTAACGAGCCAAATTAGCACACTGGAAAAAAACCTTGGGGTTACTCTTTTTGAACGTTCTAGAGTTGGCACTCAACTTTCGCCCCAAGGCAGAGCATTGCTGGAGTACGCGGAGGCAGTTCTACAGGCTTCTTTAAGATTTGAAGAAAAAGCGCGCAATATTGCGGAGGGATCGGAGACAACTTACCGTTTAGGAGTTCCACCGACGCTCGGCCCCTACCTATTACCGAGCATTTTGCCTCAGTTGCACAAAATGTTTTCAAAATTACGATTTTACGTGCGAGATGAAGCACCAAGAAATCTTGAAGAAGGTCTATTAAGTGGCGAGTACGATTTGGTTATTTCGCCGTTTGTCTTAGACTCGCCGCAGTTAGTTTCGTCAGAATTATTCACAGAACCACTCAAATTTGTAATACCCAGTGATCACAGATTAGCCGGTCAAAAATTTATCAACCCAATAGATATACGTGAAGAAAAGGTTTTGACTCTAGAAAATACGCATCATTTCCATTACGAGGTGCTGGAAATCTGCCAAAAACTGGGCGCAAAGGTCTTAAGAGATTACGAAGGCACCAGTTTGGACACATTGCGACAAATGGTTGTTATGGGAATGGGTGTGGCATTTATGCCGGGGCTTTATGTTAATTCTGAGTTACACAGACCCGAAGAGCTTCACGTGTGCGAGCTGTTAGGTAAACCCATTGTTCGACACCACAGCTTAGTTTGGCGAAATACTTCTCCGGCTAGAAATTTCTTCAGAGAGTTGGCAAGTCATATTCGAGAAATTATTGACTTGAATTTAAAACACGCTGTGACCGTTATTGAAAATTAATTCGATCAATACATTTTCTTCGGAATTTATGTTTAAACGTTAATGCCTCTGTTAACAAAAACAGAGGCATTAAACTTAAAGAACCTCTGATTAACTCTTCGGTGATTTAATCAGAGGACATAGACTGAAAACTTTAATTCCTTCACAATTTACATCTCAAATCTTTCTTGAAATTAGCCACTCTTTTTTATTACTGGGAGCTCCGGTTTGTTTTACTGCAAGCTTCAGGTTAATGGGAGTTTCTTTAACGGTGAAAATTGATTTTAAAGATTACGTTTAATTTCAGAAAATAACTCGATAAATTCCTCAGCCTGTAAATGCATTTCAGCCTATACCAATGTTAATCTGTCATTTAATGGTGGATATTAAACTCGGATTTACGACCAATTTTCGAACGCCATGAGCGTGATGCTCATCGAATTTATTTGTCTTACACCATTTGCCCAGACTATTGATATCCAACTTTGCGCACTGCGGCCTAACACTCCATGTCACCTGATAAGGTGAACATTGTTGATCGTTATATTTAGGGCCGGTGGTTGAACCCAAGTATTCAACTGGCGCACCGGTTGAAATTGGCAGGCTTGCCGGTTGGAATTTCCCGTTTAATTTATTGGGCGCTAAATCAAAATCGGAAAATTGCATGGCTGATCAATCGTTCACCAAAGTAAAGACCTGCGCCTCAACACGTAATTCGGGATTTAAACACGCTTGTGACGAACAAGAGCCTAAACCTGCACCGGGCTCGGTATTGCAAGAAGTATGAACCCAATGTACTTCTATGGTATCACCGGGTTTTAGACCGCCACAGATATCGCCCGATGGAATTTTTTGTTCTCGCGTAGTTAACTCTGTGCTGATTGTACATTGGTAACCGGTATGATCACCCTCACCGCCCATTATGGAAAACTCCTTAGCTTTATGTTCGGCATTGGTGTGTAAATGAATGTTGCATAAATTGAGTTCGGTGCTCGGCATGGCAAGCCTAAATTCCGTAGAATCCTCACCTAACAAAGAATCGATATCTCTTGGGGCTTGCGGGCCGTAGTTTTCACAGCCACCAAACGGTGGAGTTACCGCCGATTTATGTCCGTCACTTTCAGCAAAGGCGGTCATCGCCCAAACAGGTATAGAGTAAAACGCAAATACACCAACGCTCTTTAATACTTTCACAATCAACCTCAGCATGTTTATTGTTGTTTTGCTTCAGTCGCTTTTTAAAAACTGACGAATGCATTCAACAATTTGATATTTATTTGTCTTAAATGTAGCCAATAAACCAACCAAATAAAGCAGACATGCAAAAAATATTAAAAATAAATGCATCTTATAAAAGATAATGTTTTTTCAAAAAAATAATTCGTTATTTTTTTATAAAAAACCAAAATCTTGTATAAAAACCAGCAAATCAAAAAAAAGAATTATCTTTCATTCCAAAACTCTTACGCATATCATAAAAACACGTTATTTCAAAACACTGCCAAAAACAGAGATCAAACAAAATTACGTTATTGAAAATACACTTGGCGATTACAAAATTATATTTTGAATAAATATTTTCGAAATGGTACTTTAACAACCATAGATTATTTCCACACACGATTTACATGCGAACGATTTACATGCGAACGATTTACATGCGAACAAAGAGTATTACTTAATGGACCATCAGTTTTGGCTCAATAAATGGCAAAAAAATGAAATAGGATTTCATGAGGGTGATGTTAACCGCCATCTTTTCGAGTTTGTCACGGCGTTAAATTTAGCACCGAGTGACGTGGTCTTTGTACCTTTATGCGGTAAAACCCACGATATTCACTGGCTGGTTGAACAAGGCTTTAAGGTGGTAGGTATTGATCTTAGTGAACAAGCCATCAATCAGTTATTTACAGAAATGCAATTATCACCGGTAATTGAAGAAATTGGAGCATTAAAACGTTATCACAAAGATAACCTAATTGCATTTGTAGGCGATTTCTTTCAATTATCGCCAGAAATAGTAACCGAATCGCTACGAACATTATTTTCGAGCCAAGACGCATTTATCAAGGCTATTTACGACCGCGCTGCATTGGTCGCATTACCAACCGAAATGCGACCAAAATACGCAAAGCATCTGCAAACCATTGCAGCTAGAGCGAAACAATTAATTATTACCTACCAATACAATCAATCAGAGATGGCCGGGCCGCCGTTTTCGGTAACCGATGATGAAATCTTGCTTCATTACGCCGATAATTACGAGACAACACGCCTAGCCCATGAAGTTCCACCACAAGGTTTACGCAATCTCTCAGAAGTCTATGAAAGTGTTTGGCTGTTAACGCCTAAGCTCCCCGCGGGAATCGTTATTAAGGATATTAACGAATGCCCGCAATACATAGAACAAATTAGCCAGTGGCACTTTGAAGAATGGAATCACTTGTACCCTCACGATACGCAGGAAGACTTCCGAAATTGTTTGCTAGACAGCAGTCGTAACCACTCCACAAATGCGCCAAAATCGTGGTGTATGTTTCACAATAATGAATTGGTGGGAACGGCATCGTTCCTATCCAGTGATTTACCCTGTGAGCCATCTCTAGGGCCTTGGCTGGGTGATATTTATATTCATCCTAGATTTAGAAACCAAGGCTTTGGGCTTATTCTAGTAAAGTCTATATCAGAGATTATTAAAAAGAATGGTTTAGACTTTTATTTATTTACCGAAGATAAAATCGGCTTCTACGAAAAATTAGGTTGGCAAATAATAAAAGAAAGCGTTTATCAAGGAAGAAAAATTTATATTATGAAACTCGCATAACGTCTAGATCGAGTAGAAACCAGATCAGGTAAATTCTGGATTTTGCTCGCTTAATTTTTTTAAAAATATCATTAATAAAAATTTCTCGCTTTGAGCGCTTTATAAAATAAAAAAACCTCGGCTAAAATGTCGAGGTTTTTTCACGACTAGCTCAATTAACAACCCAAATCGATTTGAGCAATTGCGTCGTTAACAGGAATACAGTTGCCAGATGGAACTGACTCTGGAGAATATCGTGTTAAATTAGGGTCGTATAACGCAGACTCTAAGAATGTTGTTATATCATCAATTTCTTGCTCAGATAAACCCAAAGGACTTACTCGATTGTCTATTACGCCCACCGGCAATACTTTTTGAGATAAACCGGTATTTTTGAACGCAACCACATCACGCACAGAGTTAAATGAACCACCATGACCAAACACGTTGGTATCGGCTAGATTGTATAACTGTGGAATTTTAAATTTAAAGTTATCGGCCGATTCACCGGTAAAACCACCGCGTCCGCGCGCGGTAGCATCATCTACCACGCCAGTAACAGCAGGATTATTCGGATCAAAATCCGAAAAGCCGATTGCGAAGAATACTTGATCTTCGGTTGCACCAACTTCTGAACTCAACGCGGGGCCACGGTGACAATCGCCACAACCCGCTTCACCAAAGAATAAAATCGCACCGCGTAATTCTTGCTCGCTCATGGCATCGGTTTCGCCGCGCAACCAGCGTTGAAACGGTGACTGATTAGCAATAATGGTACGTTCAAACGCGGCAATCGCTTTACCGGCATCGCCTAAAACATCGCTGCTACCATCGGGATAAGCAGCATTAAATAGCGTTTGATACTCACTGTTTGTTTGCAAGATGGAATCGCCCGTTACACTCATACGGTGTACGCCAAGACCTGCGATGGCTTGAATTTCTATGCCCGCTAATTGACGATTATTTTGCGCTTTTGGCGTGCCGGGTGTTGCCAATACCTCGTCAGCAAGGCCAAGGTTTACCAAGCCGCCAACCATATTGCCAAACTGGCCGTTCCACAACATAACTTCTTGATAGGTTGCGTTTAATACCGCCGGAGAAGTTACCGGTTGCACATCGGGTCTTAATGTTGGATCGCTTGATTGCGCATCAAAGCCTTCGGCAAGTACTCGACTTTCACCGGCCATACCAAAGCCTTCACCGCCTTCGGCGATACCTTGTAAAATACCCGATTTAAATCCTGCTGCTGCGTGATGGCAAGACGCACAGGACCAAGTACCCACACGATCAGGATTGACACCGTTAGTACCTAAAGCGGTTTCATGATAAAGCCGTTGGCCCAACGCCACTTTTTCTGCCGACAATGGGTTATTAGGATCTTGAGGAATATTTTCATAGTCATCAGAGTCTGGCAGTGTAAACGCAGCAAGGCCTTCGCCACCACTGACAGATTCTAAAGTGGCTGTTAGATCCGCAGACAGTTTTTCTACGGGTGTAGATGAGCTGCTGCTGCCACCACCACCACAAGCGGATAAAACCATTGCCGAAGCGAAAGCCATAAAGACTTTTGATTTTGTGAACATGCTGTGTTTCCTAGTGAATAAATATAAGGTGATTTTGCGTCTAATGAATTAGCGCATAATTATTATTTTTGATCGAAACAGAAACATAATACGACCGTAAATATGGGCAATTAGAATTCGGCGCATTAAAAATGATTTAAACGTATTTTCTTTTACAACGTCTGTCTTATTTATAATAAAAACTCCAACAGACTGCATTAAAACTAAAATGCAGAAATTCGAGCTGTAAGCTTAGGTTTGTTTATAAATATTCAAGAAAGATACACTTATTTCGATATACAGATAAAGATAGAACAAGCCATTAAAAAAGCAACGTTCATTTGCTTGAATGAAAAATCATTATTGAAGTATTGACAAAGTCTTTCATTAAAAATGACCAATAGAATTTAAATCAAAATTACGCATACAAAAACAAGAAGCATTTACGACAAATGGTTTTTACAGCAAGAAATATTGACAGAAAAATATACGGCGAAATAACACAAATTCAAGCAGCACACATTTTTACAGCAAATACACTCTTCACTGAAATCCAGAAGCACGGTATCAATTCGTAAAAAATTATAAAAAGCACGAGCGGCTTCTATTTTTTGAATTAACTATTAAGAATCGTAAATAGTGAATTTATAAAATCAAAAAGGGTTAGAGATGAATAGAACAGAAGGCAAACTATTGGCAGAGTAAACAGCAGAGTTAAAAGAGAAGCTCGTTGCGCAACGTAAACTAGATTTTACTGATGAATTGGTAAAAGCGTTGTTGGCCGTCGTCGGACTTATAAGTTCTCACATCATCACTCTCACGCAGAGCCATAAGCGATTTTTTTATTTCTTGATCAGAGCAGCCATGACTACTTAAGTAGTCAATCAACACACTAGAACTGGTATCGCCATGTTCTTTTAGGTATTGAAGTGCTAACTGTGCGGATTGTTGCGCGACAGGAAAGTAAGGAGGACTGTTTGTAAGCTGGCCGTTTTCACTGTGCTGATTATCAGACGTGTGCGAAAGCTCGGTGCTCTCCTGTGAAGAAGCCAACGTTGCCGAAGAAGAACTTACCAGCTGTGTGAATTGTTTAAACAGTTCTTGACTCAAACCGTCTATTTCTAGATCAACATCAATTCCAGCTATTTTGCCTTTCACTTTTATCATAATAACGCTCTAGCAGAATTTTTTCTTCGGATGTGTTGAATTAAATAATATTAAGCAAGTTTAAGCGAAACCAATTTTATCCAAACCAATTTCATCTAAACTAGATCAAGTCAGGTCAACTTAATTTAAACCAACGTAATTTAAACCAACTTAGTCAGCTACACACTATTGGAACCTCTCATTTACTCATTTATAAATTAATCAGAGATTCCTATTAATGGTTATGCATATGGGTAGAATGATCGTTTCCAGAATTATTATGCTGTGCATGGTTATGACCACCAGAATACATGAGCGTCCACACACCAAAACCGATAATCGATAACGCAAAGAAAAGTCTTAAATGTTTATTGTTTAAAATCTTTTTAAATTTGTCGGCCAACATGCCGGTGGCAAATAATGCAGGCAAGGTTCCCAAACCAAATGCACCCATAGCCAAACTGGAGTTCAAGGTGTTTGCTTCCGCCACACTCACAGCCAAGGCGCTATACACTAAACCGCATGGCAACCATCCCCAAACGGCTCCGTAAAGAACAGCTTTTAAGAAACTGGTTACTGGAATGAATTTTTTGCTAACCGGTGCAATATGCTTCCACAGCAATTGCCCAACTCGTTCAAGATGGGTTAAACCCCGCCACCAGTTCGCAAGATACAATCCCATAGCGATGAGTAAGCATCCGGCAATGATTCTTAAGCTTGATAAATATACTTGAGAGAAATTTGGTGATAATGATTTTGCAAAGGTTTCGGTAAGTGCAGAAAAAACCAGTGCAATAGTCATATAACTGGCAATACGCCCTAAATTGTAACCAAGAATAATTTTAATTCTTAGGCCAATTTTTGCAGCCGGTAAAGCAAAGCTGAGTGCACTGCAAATTCCACCGCACATCGCAATGCAATGGCCACTACCGAAAAAACCCAAAATAAAAGTAGTGGCTATAAGTGCGTAATTAATATCGGGCATGTAACATCGAAAACGTTATGAATGAATGCGGCCAGAAAATCGTCTGCCATTTAATGAGATGATTTCTCGTCAACGGGATTTGATGGCTTTTTTTTGGATTCTTGCTCGTCGAATAAAATCCGATGAGCTTCGGTATTTAAGTCATCGTACTGACCGTTGTTAATTGCCCAGAATAAAACTTTTATGGCAATGAACACAAATACCAGTGCAATGGGAACGAGAATGTAGAGAATTTCCACGCATTTCTCCGAGATTAAATACTTAACGGCTTAGAGCCGCGTACGACTTGCACACATCTAAATTAGATGATTTTCGAGTATTTTACTGGACAAGTAAAACCTAGGCATGATGATTTACCAACGGGCCTTTAGATAATCTAGAAGCGTTTATTACAACAATGAGCGAACTCAAGCTCATACCAATCGCCGCCGCCCAAGGCGGAATATAGCCAAACGCCGCCAGTGGCAATGCTAAACCATTGTAAGCCAACGCCCAACCCAGGTTTTGTTTGATCGTTGTTTGCAGCCGTTTTGCAAACTGAATAGCCTGCGGAATTAACGTTAGATCGCCATTCAGTAAAATACAATCGGCTTTGGTTTGAGCGAGATCGGTGGCTTGCGCCATGGCGACCGATACATCGGCACCAGACAGCACGGGTACATCATTGATACCGTCGCCAACCATCATGACAATACCTTGGCGCTGTTGCTGCTCAGAAATACAGTCCAGTTTTTGTTCCGGAGAAACTCCGCCGTGGACATCGTCAATGCTTAACTCTTTGGCTACTTGGCTGACAAGGTTTGAGGTATCGCCGCTAAGCAACATCACTTGCATGTGATTTTGGCGACAGGCGTTTATGGCCGGCTTGGCACTAGGACGAATTTGATCTTCTAGGCGTACCCAAGCAATTTGAGAGAAATTCTGTGTTTGTGGCTCTTGGCGAATCAACAACAACCATTGACGGTCGTCTGGCGCTTGAATCTCAATAATTGGGGAGTGCTCTTCGCTCATTTCTAGCATTATCTGCCGACAAAAGGTCAGGTTACCAAAAAAGTAACGGGCGTTATCCACCATTCCCGATACGCCCTTACCGGTGCTAACTTGCACCTGACTGGCAACACGTTTGTTGCTCCAAGGTTTGAACGCCTCGGCAATTGGATGCCTAGAGTCAACTTCTAAGGAGGCAATAATTTCTAGAGCGTCTTCTGCCTGCCCATTTTTAGGTAGGCACTCACTTACGCTGGGCTTGCCTAAAGTTAGGGTACCGGTTTTATCGAAGGCCACAAAGTTGACCTTTGCCAAGGCAGCGAGACAATTACTGTTTAACACCAACAAACCCGCAGCCCTTAAGCGCGATAACGCACTGGCGTGAGCAGTCGGAGTCGCGAGCGACAACGCGCAGGGACAGGTAACCACTAATACAGAAAGTACAATCCAAAGCGCCTCGGATGGCTCGTGTAACCACCAAAACCCGCCAATGATTGCCGACATTAAGAGCACAGCCGCAACAAAATACGACGATAGTTTGTCGGCTAACGCAATTTGCTGTGGCTTGTTTAAAGAGGCGTTTTCAACCAAACGTTCGATGGCTGATAATTTGGTTTTTTGACCCACCGCCGTTACTTGAACAATCAGCGAAGATTCATTATTCACACTACCGGCTACAACCAGATCGTCGGCAGATTTCTTTACTGGCGATGACTCCCCAGTAAGTAAAGACTCATCAACATGACTTTCGCCATCGACCACAACACCATCACAAGGAATGGATTCACCGGCACCAACGGCTACCCAATCGCCGACGACTAAACTGCGCAATGCCACGGTCTGTCGCGATTGACCAACATCTTCGCGATTTATTCGATTTGCGGTCAGTGGCAATAGCTGAGTGAATTTTGCGTTTCCCAAACTGTTGGTATGGCGAGCGCGCATTTCCAGATAACGACCGAGTAACAATAAAAAGGTAAACATCGATACAGAATCGAAGTAGACCTCGCCTGTTGCTCGAATAGTCGCCCAAATACTGGCTAGATACGCAAATCCAATTGCGATAGCAACGGGGACATCCATAACCAGATGCTTTTGTTTTAAGGCCCGAAACGCCGCCTCAAAGAAAGGTCGCGCACTGAAAAACACCACGGGAGTTGCGATAATTAAACTTACCCAGCGCAAATACACCAGCCATTCTTCGGAAGCTCCAGCATAGAGCCCGACCGCCACCATGCCGACTTGCATCATGCCAAAGCCTGCGACACTGAGGCGCATTAAAGCCTTGCGTTTCTCGCGCTGGCGAATAAGCAGCTGTTGATCTTCACTGGCCGGAGTTAACACATAGCCAATGCTGGCAACGGCAGACATGATTTCACTGAGCTTCACTTTGCTCAGTTGCCACTGCAACACAAGCTGCTCCGTTGCTGCATTAACACTGACTTTATGAACACCATCAAACGCATTGAGTCTGTGTTCAATCAGCCAAACGCATGCGGCGCAAGTGATTCCAGAAATATGAAAACGTGCTTGAACGAAGGGCTCTGATGAGTCGTCCGCGACATCACAGGGAAAGACAAATTCTTCCTGCAATTGCGGCAAATCATAAGCTTGATAATTTATGGATGACGCTGAATCTGGCTTTTGATTGAGCTCTGAGCGAAATTGATAGAAATTTGCAAGACCATTACCATGAATCGCCTCGGCGACCGCCTGACAACCTGGGCAACAAAAACACCGGCGTTGGCCATCAAGGGTTGTGACGAATTCGTTGGTGTCTACAACCGATAAACCACAGTGATAGCACGGACTGTTCCCGGCAGAATTCATGGTAAATGTCTCATCCGAAGCTATTTAAGTTCTGGAGCCTGCCCGATTAACTTCACGTCGGTCTGGAAGGCAAAATTAACCTCACCATTTAGCCGCCAACGTTCAAACGCTTCGTTTTCTTGAGCTTTTAAATCTTCAGGATCAACCAGAGCCAAAGGAATGTTCGTTGGCAACAAACGCAAGTACCAGCGATTTTTGAGAGGTCGATCCAAATCTGCGCGATAGTTAAATGGCGCAAATTTTTTCATTTCTAGAACCTGATCAAGGTTTTCATCAACCGGATGATCTAGATACAGATATAAGACTGAAGGCAGTTCGTCGCCAGAGTCTTTGGTCATGACTATGTTGACTTCGCCTGTTAAGAAGTCAAATGCAATACGCGCGGTAACACCCATCTCGTAGGCGTGTTCTACCTGCTCAAGACTTTGGTTAATTAACCGACCCTTTTTGTAGTAGTCATCGGTTATAACATCGTCGCCATATTTAAAGGCTGTGGTAACCATAATGCTTGAAAGAATAACCGAAGCGATTAAGGGTATTAATAAGAACCACGCCCAGCTTTCTTTGTACCAAGGGTTACTCGATTTTTCGGGTTGTGCCGCCATGAATTTCCGCCAGCTGTTATGACTTGATTGATATTGGGGCCAGCATTGTAAAGTAAAATTAGAGATGAACCTACGAAATAGCGTGAATCTTTCTCGTTATTTCTTTGGCAATGGAAGATAAAAACCTAGCCACCGCGCTAAGGGTTTAAATAACAGGGTTAACAGATAAAAAATCAGGTGTTAATCGGCGAAACATACCTGAAATACACACTCAAAAAATCGGCGACTTGATAGAAAAAAGCTAATAAAAAGATCGCTTTTATCTTATGAAATCCTTAGCTATTCATTATCACGGCGTGATACAAAATTCAGTAAGTTCGCCAAAATAATTCCATTAAAATTTCGTTAAAAAATGTTTCTAAAATCTGTTAATGAAATCCCTGACAAAAAACCACTCATTTACTCGTTCGTGATTTAATTGAGAGATAGAAATTGAAAACGCAATTTTCAATTTCATCATAATTGTAATCTCTTACCGCGCCTAAAATTGACGTCATATACTTGCGTCACGATAAACTCTAGAAACCTTTGAGTTATTCAGAGCTTTTTAAACACGATAGAGAAAACCATTATCCAGAAGATTGCCATCTAGAAAAGTATTGCTTAGAAAAATATAAAAAGTCGGCTTAGCCAGCTATTTTTTATCTATTTGAAAACACACGAGCTTTTAATACGGTTTAAAAAAAGCCTCAAATAGATATCTATTTGAGGCTTTCTATTTTTTAATGAGTTTCTGGACCAATAAACGATGTTTTGTTTTTTGCCGTTAACTTTTCATCTTCACGCGCGGTAACCGTTAAATAAATTTCTGTTTTTGTAGTCTCCAACTGCGCTCTTGGAATTGAGACTCTAACAGGCACGGTAAACACTTCGCCCTCTTCTAAAAATACCGGTTTGTGCGTTAATTCAAAACCTTCTGCACCGATAACACCAATATCGTAATAATGATCAATTCGATCCATATTGCTGATTTTTAAGGTGTACACATTCACAATGTCGTCACCGCTAACACGATACATTCTTACACCTCGGTCGCGTTCAACGTTAAAAGACAAAGGCTCGCGATCAGACAGGGCGTAGACAAACGCGGCGAACATTGCAACCACCGCAAAGCTGTAGCCGAACAGTCTCGGTCTAAAAAAGTTGGTATGACCGGTTTCCAGAGCATCCTGCGAGGTAAAGCTGATCAGTCCACGAGGATAATTCATTTTATCCATTACCGAATCGCAGGCGTCCACACATAAACCGCAGTTGATACATTCGTATTGAAGGCCGTCACGAATATCGATATCAACCGGGCAAACCTGAACACACCAAGAGCAATCGATACAATCACCCTTACCTTCGGCTTTGTAATCGTCACCGGGTTTGCGTGCACCACGACTTTCACCGCGACTGGCGTTGTAGTGTACCGCTAAGGTGTCTTTATCGTACATGACCGATTGGAAACGCGCGTAAGGACACATGAATTTACACACTTGCTCACGCATCCAACCCGCGTTCAAATAGGTCATACCAGCGAAAAAGAGTGTCCAGAATGCCGCTGCAGGATGAATATTCCAGCCGACGCTACCATTATCATTAACACTAGGAACAAAACCCAACAGCAACTCACGTACCGGCGTAAAATAACCAATAAAGGTTACGCCAGTTATAAACGCAATTGCGATCCATAAAAGATGTTTGGACGATTTACGGATTACTTTATTGGTGTTCCAAGGTTGACTATCCAATTTAATTCGTTTGTTTCGGTCGCCTTCACAAATTCGCTCGGCCCACATAAACAACATGGTCCACACCGTTTGTGGACAGGTAAATCCGCACCAAACGCGTCCAACCAAAACGGTAACCGTAAATAGGGTAAATGCCGAAATAATTAATAGCCACGCCAAAAACATTCCGTCTTGTGGCCAAAAGGTCATCCACAAAATATGAAATTTACGCTCTGGTAAATCAAATAAAACCGCAGGGCGACCATCGATCATTAACCAAGGAAGAATGACGAAACCGAGAAGAAGCGGCAGTCCCGTGTACTTTCGAATATTTTGATAAAATCCACTGATCTTACGTACGTAGATCTTATTTGCAGCCTGATATAGGTCGGAATATTTTTTATCCGAATGATCGGGGTCAGAAATTTCTTTTGTGGGTATTTTGTCTAACACGGGGGCACCTAACTCTTCACGGATATTTAATTACATTATTTAGAATGGGAAACTCTGAGTATTTACGAGTTTCACGCGATACAAAGATGCATCGCCAACTTCGATTAACTTAAAATGATTGAAGTTGTGAAGAAATTGGAAATTGCGCTTTCAATTTCTGAGCTTTAAAAAACCAACTAAAAGTTATTTTAAGGTCTCAATTGTAGTTATTATCACGCTCTTAATATCACTCTCTCAAGCGAGAGTTTTCTGTATCACTTATCTATTTTATAAATATAAAACAAATAAATTCCTAAACTTCGTGTTATTCTAAAATAAAAAATTTAACTTGGTTTGCACTATCTCAAATATATTTGATTATTTTCAAATCTTGCCTATTTTCAGACAAAAAAATAGGCCGCTCTGTAACAGAAGCAGCCTATTTCGATATTCATAAGAGTAACTTATGTCAGCTTATTCAAAATCTTGTGACAGTGAATAAACATAAGCCGTTAGCAAATGAATTTTATCTTCACGTAGTTTATCGCCTTGCGCAGGCATAACACCGTTACGGCCATTACGTAAAGTTTGGCGAATACCCGCAGGAGAACCATCGTACAACCAAATATCGTCGGTTAAGTTTGGAGCACCGGTGATATGTTGGCCTTTAGCATCGGCGCCATGACAGATTGCGCAGTTTTGCAAGAATAATTTAGAACCAACTTCAGCTTGCGCTGCGTCATGCTCGCGGCCAGAAACACTCAAAACGTATTCGGTAACTTGAGCAATTTTCTCTTCACCTAAGATACTACCCCAGGCTGGCATAGCAGCACGACGGCCATTTGTTAGAGTTGCTTTGATAGCGTCTGGTGTACCGCCGTACAACCAATCGTGATCGGTTAAGTTCGGAAATCCAAAGTTACCACCAGCATCTGCACCGTGACAAACTGCACAGTTGTTCGCAAACAAGCGAGCACCCATTTTGTTTGCACGAGGATCTTGTGCCAACTCTTCAATCGACATCTCGTTGTAAACACCATAACTCTCTTTATAGCTTTCAAGCGCTTTTTCTTGCTCAGCTTCAAGTTGATTTACAGAGGTCCAACCTAAAAGACCCTTCCACGAACCTAAACCTGGGTAAGCTGCAAGATAAAACACAGCAAAAACCATGGTTAGAATAAACATTTGGAACCACCACTTTGGCAACGGGTTATCGTATTCTTCGATACCGTCATACACGTGGCCGGTGGTTTTATTTTCAGGGTCTGCGTCATCGCGAACGGCAACTTTCTTGTTCGCTAACAATACCCACAAAACTAGAACTAAATTGGTCAACGTTAAAACGATGATCCATAAACTCCAGAAAGTACTCATAACTATTTATGCCTCTCTTCCCCAGACTCTGGCTGACCAGCTTCACCCTCAGGATTATTTTTTGTGTTGACGTCATCGGAAAAAACTAGGTTTGAAGCTTCTTCAAATTGCTTTTTGCGTTTTGGTGAAAAAGCCCACCAACACACACCAGCAAATGCAATCATTACTAGTATTGTTGAAATGCTACGAAGCGCATTGATATCCATAATTTTTCCGATAACAGTCGTATGTTGATTAACGTTTTTGTTTCAACAAAATTCCGATATTTTGAAGGTAGGCCACTAGAGCATCGATCTCAGTAACACCTTCTACCGCTGCTTTAGCACCAGCAATATCTTCATCTGTGTAAGGAACACCAACTTTACGTAAAGCTTCCATTTTTGCAGCCGTGTGTTCGCCATCTAAATGGTTGTCAAACAACCATGGGAATGCTGGCATATTGGACTTAGGCACTACGTTACGAGGGTTATACAAGTGAGCTTTGTGCCAGTCGTCTGAGTAGCGTTGACCAACACGAGCCAAGTCTGGGCCCGTACGCTTAGAACCCCACAAGAATGGATGCTCATAAACCGACTCGCCCGCTACTGAGTAGTGGCCGTAGCGCTCTACTTCTGCACGAAGAGGACGAACCATTTGCGTATGACAAACATGGCAACCTTCGCGGATGTAAATATCACGGCCTTCTAGTTGTAGAGCAGGCCATGGTTTTAATCCAGCTACTGGTTCAGTAGTTTGCTTAAGGAAGAATTGCGGAACAATTTCCACCAATCCCCCGAAGCTGATGGCGACAACAACTAAAATCACCATCAAGAAGATATTCTTTTCGACTATGTCATGATTTTTCATGTGTTATAACTCCAGACTTAAGCCGTTTGGGTTTGTGGCATTGAAGAATCGTCTTCAACTTGGCTTGCTTCAGGTTGCTCAGCACCTAGAGTTCTAAACATGTTATAGGTCATGATTAACATGCCCAGCAAGAACATAGCACCACCAATAACACGTACGGTATAACCTGGATAACTCGCCGCTACAGATTCAACAAAGCTGTAAGTCAATGAGCCATCAGAGTTAAATGCACGCCACATCAAACCTTGAGTAATACCGTTTACCCACATGGAAGCGATGTACAAAACAGTACCAACGGTCGCCAACCAGAAATGGGTGTTAACCAATTTAACGCTCCACATTTCTTTGCGGTTAGTTAAAACAGGAAGTAAGTGGTAAACCGCACCAATAGAAATCATCGCAACCCAGCCTAATGCACCAGAATGTACGTGACCAATGGTCCAGTCAGTATCGTGCGAAAGTGCGTTCACAGTTTTGATCGACATCATCGGACCTTCGAAGGTCGACATACCGTAGAAAGAAAGGGAAACCACTAGGAAACGTAGGGTTGGATCGGTACGCAATTTATGCCATGCGCCTGATAAGGTCATGATACCGTTGATCATACCACCCCAAGATGGAGCTAATAGAATCAAAGACATAACCATACCCAAGCTTTGAGCCCAGTCTGGTAATGCTGAGTAGTGAAGATGGTGAGCACCAGCCCAAATGTACAGTGAAATCAACGCCCAGAAGTGAACAATTGAAAGCTGGTAAGAATAAACAGGACGACCCGCTTGTTTGGGTACGAAGTAATACATCATGCCCAAGAAGCCAGCGGTTAGGAAGAAACCTACTGCGTTGTGACCGTACCACCACTGAACCATCGCATCCATCGCACCTGCGTAGGCAGAGTAGGACTTAGTCAAGGTAACAGGAATAAACGCGCTGTTAACGATATGAAGCACTGCGATGGTAATAATGAATGCACCGTAGAACCAGTTCGCTACATAGATGTGCGAGGTTTTACGCGTTGCAATAGTACCAAAGAATATGATCGCGTAAGAAACCCATACCAAAGCGATCAAAATATCGATTGGCCATTCTAGCTCGGCGTATTCTTTCGCAGAAGTCATGCCCATTGGCAAGGTAATTGCTGCAAGAACGATAACTAATTGCCAACCCCAGAATGTAAACGGAATTAAAATTCCACCAAACAATTTGGTCTGGCACGTACGTTGAACAACGTAATAGGAAGTGGCAAACAGTGCACATCCACCAAATGCAAAAATAACCGCATTGGTGTGAAGCGGTCTTAAACGACCAAAATGTGTATACGGCTGAAATATATCGTTCAGCTCAGGCCAAACCAATTGAGACGCGATCAGTACACCGACTGCCATACCGACCACGCCCCAGATGACGGTCATAACAGCGAACTGACGTACGATTTTAAAATCGTACGCCGGCTGCTCAACTGCAACAGAATGACTTCCCATAGCGACGTCCTAGACTAATTAATGAATATTTAGAATTTTTAATTCGGATAAATACCTG
The DNA here is from genome assembly GCF_054658315.1 of Sessilibacter sp. MAH1. NCBI lineage: Bacteria > Pseudomonadati > Pseudomonadota > Gammaproteobacteria > Cellvibrionales > Cellvibrionaceae > Sessilibacter > Sessilibacter sp. MAH1. The sequence continues at coordinate 106,320 of NZ_BAAGIC010000003.1, read as the reverse complement.
AATAACCGGATATTTAATGTGCTTTTTTCTACCCTAAAGTGCACTTATATATTCAGCGGTATATTAGAGAGGCTAATGAACTCTAGCTTGACTCTCATCAAGCTGTTAGAACTTTAGCTTAAGCAAAACCCAACAAAAGCAGAACTCTTGCTGGGGGCATGTCTCTAAGCTCAGATAAATAGCGCGAATATTAAAAAAACAATTGCTTTCGAAGCTCAACTAATACCGTTTTAAGTATGCAGAAATAGCCCTTTTTCGATGGTGCGATAATATAGCGCAAACATCGTCTATTAAGCTTTGATCCAAAAGTGGGAAAAACCTACCGACCAATAATTTTTTGGATTAGTGCTAATTGCCCAATTGTTAAGGGCAACATACTTAATCTGATACAGCAAGTAACGGACAATCTATAAAGCTTGCTGGATTTTCTATTACCAATCCAACACAAACTCCAGTTGCCTCGGTAAACGCAAATACAACTAAAATCTGGCGCTTACGTCTGTTTTTATGTGATGACATTTTGTGTAGGGCAGCAAATACACGGTATGGTAGTTGCTGCCTTACAAACAAAATTAAAAGTTGTTTCTGCCTTTATTGGCCGCAATTCTCATTCTTAATGCATTCAGTTTGATAAAGCCTTCGGCATCTTTTTGATTGTATGCACCAGCATCGTCTTCAAAAGTTGCTATTTTTTCATCAAACAAGCTGTCAGCAGATCTGCGGCCTACAACTTCGACATAACCTTTGTACAATTTGATTCGAACATCGCCATTTACAACCTGTTGTGATTGATCGATGGCGGTTTGAAGCATTTTTCGTTCAGGACTCCACCAATAACCGTTATAAATCATTTCGGCGTATTTTGGCATGAGGCTGTCTTTAAGATGAGCTACTTCACGGTCTAGCGTAATAGACTCTATGGCCCTATGCGCTTTTAACATGATTGTGCCTCCCGGAGTTTCGTAACATCCGCGAGACTTCATTCCTACATATCGGTTTTCAACAATATCTAATCGGCCAACACCATTTGCGCCGCCAATTTTATTAAGCGTCGCCAAAACAGTCGCAGGTGACATTCTCTCGCCGTCTACGGCGACGATATCACCTTTTTCAAAGGTCAATTCTACGTAGGTCGGCTTATCAGGAGCTTGCTCAGGAGCAACACTCCAGCGCCACATATCGGCTTCAGCTTCGGCCCATGGGTCTTCTAGAATGCCTCCTTCATAGGAAATATGAAGTAAGTTAGCATCCATAGAATAAGGAGACTTTTTCTTGTTTTTAGCAAAATCCACAGGGATTTGGTGCTGCTCGCAATAATCCATTAGCTTTTCGCGGGAAGTTAAATCCCACTCACGCCACGGCGCAATAACTTTAACACCGGGTTTTAACGCGTAAGCACCCAACTCAAAACGCACCTGATCATTACCTTTGCCGGTAGCACCATGAGCAACAGCGTCAGCACCGGTCTCATTAGCGATTTCGATCATACGCTTGGTAATTAAGGGACGGGCGATAGATGTACCTAATAGGTATTCGCCTTCATAGATGGTGTTAGCGCGAAACATTGGGAAAACGAAATCGCGAACAAATTCTTCGCGCAGATCATCGATATAAATTTCTTTAATACCAAGGGCTTTTGCTTTGGCACGTGCAGGCTCAACTTCTTCGCCTTGGCCGATATCTGCAGTAAAAGTAACAACTTCACACTGATAGGTTTCTTGAAGCCATTTAGCGATAACAGAGGTGTCTAGACCTCCTGAATAAGCAAGTACGACTTTTTTAACTGCAGACATGGGTACTCCTGAATTACTTTACGGAACCCTTATTTTGGGCGGCGCGCATTGTAACGGGAATTTAGCACAATTCCCAGCGTTTATAATCAATTGCTTAAGTTTTTAAAAGGCTTATAAAACATCTATTCCTAATGACTGGAATACAGCACAACATGAATAAACTTTAGGTGGATTCTAGCTCAAATAACCTATTACGCTTGATAAATAATACAAATGCCCATGGCAAATATTTAAAATTTTTTGAGCTCTCCAAAATTAATCACTCAAATGCAGCTAAGAGAGATAACTCTGCGTAAAACCAGTCTGGAACAATAGTTACTAATTATTAAAAGCTGGCTGTCGATTACATCAGCAAATAAATTGCAACTTATAATAAAACGCTACCTTTCAATTAACGTAAATGATTCGTAGCAAAATAAAATAGCGATTAACCGGGAGTTTGCCAATGTGAAAACTGTATCGCTACTATCAACGATGATAAGTAATTGAAATTGTAGAAAATTAAAAATCAGCGTTTTGGTTGTTACGCGCAATTAAAACAAGGGTATGTAAATCAGACATCCCTAAAATTAATTGCAGAAAAAATAGAACACAATAACAATTAATTGAGCTAGCCAATTATATCGGTACCGCCCCTTTAGACTTTGGTCTAATGAAAATTCGAATTCAAAGCCTTTTTATATTGCTTAAAAGATTAAAATAACGTCTCAACTACAGAGGTTTTTTTTCTTCCATCATTTTTTCGTCGTTATTCTTGTCCTCGATCATCATCTTTTCTCCTTCCATGGTATTTTCATCAATACCATCGAAAGCAATTTCTGGAAGCGGATTTTTACTTAAACGAATGGTTACACGTCTATTTTCGGCCCTACCCGATGGAGTTCGATTCGATGCGACGGGGTATCGCTCGCCATGCCACCGCACCCAAATTTTTGACTCATCAACACCACCTCTCACTAGGGAGTTTTTTACAATCTCGGCGCGGCGCTTAGAAATTTCGAGATTTTCTGCACGAGTCCCAAAGCTGTCGGTATGACCATCAATGTAAATTGATTGAACGCCAGTTTGTGCATTAACAAATGTGAGAATTCTTTGTATTTTTTCTTCCGACTCAGAATCTAACGAGTTTTTACCGCTGGCGAAACTAATTGAGATTCGTTCGACCTGTTCGAAATTTACCGGGAGCAATGTTGCTAAACACTCCAAATACTTATCGTAGGCTCCACGGAAATTAACGTTCGAGACACTTACTACGACCGATGTCTCCGGATCGAATCGAGAGCGGCGAATTACCTCTACTTGTAATCCTTGATATAACGACTCAATGACTCTATTGGTTAATTGCGCGTCTAAATCGAGCGTAGTTTTACCTTCGGAAACATCAACAAAACCTAAAGGCGTTACCTCTCCACCAGGCTTCCAAAACGGACTAGTGACTCGAATCGCTGCTCGGCCGGCTTTCATTTTTGGTAAATCAGAGAACAGCTGGAAACTTACTGCAAGACCCGCGCGATGAGTAATAACCGCTTCCCCAAAATTTGGGATAATCTGCGACATCCGGCATTCGTATATGGAGCTTCGTACATACCATTCACTGGATTCAAGCGCTGGACGAAAACTCACAGCACCTGCAAAAGCAGCATGAAATACGATCGTTACGAACAAAATTACGCAGAGGTAAATTTTAAGAAGAGTTCGTTTAATGAAAAGTCGCACGTTTCTGAACTAACCTTTAGTTTTCGATTTTTTGGTAGGAGCATATCCATAAGTATGGACTGCTTTAAAAGATGCGACAGTTATTGACCAGTTAATTGTGTATAGAAATAAACCTACTGAGGTCAAAATTACCCAATGCGTTGTTTAGCGCGACATACGGTTTCCTGTTATCATCCGATGAATTCTAAACTGCTAGGAAGTCTCAACCGCAATGAGTGAGTTAACAACGCTTACAATTACCAAACCGGATGATTGGCATATTCATTTAAGGGATGGTGAAGCGCTCGCCCAAACCGTAAAAGATGCAGCTCAAACTTTTGCTCGCGCTATTGTAATGCCCAACTTGGTACCACCAATTACTACTGCCGAACACGCTGTCGCCTATGCTCAAAGAATTAGCAGCCATGTTCCGAGCGATTACTCGTTTCAACCACTAATGACCGTGTATCTTACCGATAACACCACACCAGCTGACATGATTGAGGCGAAAAAGGCCGGCGTAGTCGCATGCAAACTATACCCTGCGGGCGCAACGACTAATTCAGCTTCCGGCGTTACCAATATCAAGAACATTTATCGAGTTATTGAAGAAATGCAGCGTCAAGGCTTACTTCTTTTGATACACGGCGAAGTTACAAGTGCTCATATTGATATTTTCGACCGCGAAAAAGCCTTTATTGATGCGACACTGAAAACTCTTACGGCTTCTTTCCCAGAGCTGAGAATCGTTTTTGAACACATTACTACCGCAGATGCAGCTCAATTTGTAGAAAGCAGCAGCGACAACATTGCTGCTACAATTACAGCGCATCATCTACTATTCAACCGTAATCACTTGTTAGTGGGCGGAGTAAAACCTCATTACTACTGTCTCCCGGTCTTAAAAAGAAATACGCATCAGGCAGCCTTAATTAAAGCGGCTACCAGCGGCAATACGCGTTTCTTTTTGGGTACGGATTCTGCACCTCACGCGCAGACAGCGAAAGAAGCAAGCTGTGGTTGCGCTGGTTGCTACACCGCGTACACAGCTATAGAGCTTTATGCGCAAGCATTTGAAGATGCTCAAGCGCTCGATAAGCTAGAAGCGTTCGCGAGCTTTAATGGTGCCGACTTTTATGGATTGCCCAGAAATAAAGAAACCATCACCCTGCAAAAAGCGCCTTGGACGGTTCCTGAGTCGTTACCACTAACGTCTACCAGCCGGGTAATACCTCTGCTTGCCGGGGAAACATTGAATTGGAAACGCATTGGCTAAAAGCGACCTTCACAAAAAACTAAACACCTAATTTTTTATTTTATTGTACGTGCCATTTCTTGGTTTAAGGATATTTTGTGACAGAGTCACACGATAATGAAGATCAAAACACACTAACCCTAAAACACCGATTCAGAGGTTTTCTGCCGGTTATCGTTGACGTTGAGACAGGTGGATTTGATGCTCAAAGGGACGCGTTATTAGAAATTGCTGCCGTTCCGGTAAAAATGGATGCTTCTGGATTGCTTATTCCGGGATCAACTTACCAGTATCACATAGAGCCGTTTGAAGGAGCTAATATTGAGCAGTCAGCACTCGACTTCACGGGGATTAATCTGGAAGATCCAGATCGAGCATCGGAGCCCGAGAGCTACGCAATGACCGAACTGTTCAAACACGTTCGCAAGGCAGTTAAAGATAACGACTGTACTCGCGCCGTGATTGTTGGTCACAATGCTCACTTTGATCTTGGATTCGTTAATGCCGCGGCTGAACGTAGCGACTTGAAACGAAGCCCGTTTCATCCATTTTCATGCTTTGATACCGCGACATTGTCGGGGCTAGCTTTTGGCCAAACCGTGCTTGCAAAAGCCTGCCAAACTGCCGGAATTGACTTTTGCAATCGCTCCGCACACTCGGCCGCATACGATGCAGAAAAAACAGCCGAACTGTTTTGTTTGATTGTAAATCGATGGAAAGAACTTGGCGGCTGGCCGTTGTAAATTCAGCTTCCTCGTTTAAACAAACATAAAAAAACCCGGCTTAGAGCCGGGTTTTTTGTGCAACAAGCTTAAAATTAAAGCTTAGAAGCGTTTTCAGACAAGTAAGAAGCAACACCTTCTGGGCTGTCTTTCATACCTGCATCACCTTCTTTCCAACCAGCAGGACATACTTCGCCGTGCTCTTGGTGGAATTTAAGTGCGTCAACCATACGTAGCATTTCGTCAACGTTACGGCCTAATGGAAGGTCGTTAACAACTTGGTGACGAACAAGACCGTCTTCGTCGATCAAGAAAGAACCACGGTAAGCAACGCCACCTTCTGATTCTACGTCGTACGCTTTACAGATTGCGTGGTTGATATCAGCAACCAAAGTGTAAGCTACTTCACCAATACCGCCATTTTCTACTGGGGTATTACGCCATGCGTTGTGAGTCCAGTGGCTATCGATAGAAACACCGATTAGCTCAACACCGCGCTTTTGGAACTCTTCAACACGGTTGTTGTGAGCTAGAAGCTCAGAAGGACATACGAAAGTGAAGTCTAGAGGGTAAAAGAAAATAACAGCTTTCTTGCCTTTGATGGTTGCTGAAAGGTTGAAATCGTCAACGATTTCTCCAGTACCTAGGACAGCTGCTGCAGTAAAATCTGGTGCGGGTTTGCCTACTAAAACGCCCATGAGAAATCTCCCTTGGTCAAATCTTGCATTGATGGAAAACAAATGTTTAGGAGCTCGCAATGTTAAGGCGAAGCCCTGATAAAAATGGCCATTTTTCAAATTAGCCGAGACCATAGTTAGCCAGAAGAATTTAATAACAACTGAGCCAACCAATAGTAGGTGACTATCATACACTTCATATCTCTTCAGTCCTATAGATTTTTTATATAGTAACTATAGCCTTAAACTTGAAAAATAAACCTTATAAATCAACGAGTTATAAAAAATTTTTAGGTATTACGTAAAATTATCGCCATAATTGAAAATTATTTGAACAGCTCAAAACAGGCCAAAACACCAACCCTCTAAATAAAAATCATTACCACCTATTATTGACAATAATTCTCGTTCGTATAAACTCTAGCTATTCGTTGAGGAACAGATACCCAAGTACCTCCTCACTGGGTAGGTACTTATTTTTATACATCTGCTCCCAAAATTTACTCTGAACACGGCTTTCTGTTAGCGACAACTTGATTTGATTTTTTGAGGTTTAAGATTCATGTACGTTTGTATCTGCAAAGGAATTACAGACTCACAAATTCGTGAAGCAGTCTGTTCAGGTGCATCTAATCTTCGTGGAATTAGACAACAGCTGGGCGCAATGACTCAGTGCGGAAAATGCGCAGCCCAAACACGCGACCTAGTCAACAAAACTCTAGCCGAGAACGCAGTTAGCAACATGAACGCAGCCGATTGTTATAGCGCTGCCTGATCACAAAACACTCAGATCAGAAATTGCTCTATTGCTCGCTTTTTTAATCCTCTATGCTTGTTCCTAACCAATTGATGAGTTTTATACCGAACTCATCAATTGCATCGCTTTAGTCTCTCTGGCCTAATAGCCAACACTTAACACTTAATTCAGAATATAAACCAATCTCTCCTGCCGACTTGCGACGAGTAAAAATTCCATTCGTTCAAAAGTAAATTACCCTAAAATTCTATTAAGGGTCTCCAAGTGACAAGCATCAGTTAATCAAAGCTCTCTTAAAAATAAAAAAAAACAATTTTTTTAAAAATACTTTCAGAAAAATAAATAGACATTAAATTCAGCTTTCGCCTGTTAAAAATGAGAATTTATTTCTCTCGAAAAATCATTCACACATAAAAACATTAGAAAACTCATGATCATACGAAAATAAATACTGCTTTTACTCAACAAAAATCTAAGCCTACTTCTATTTAAAAATATTCCGAAAAATTAACAAGTCATTAAATCTAACTACAATTTTGAGAGGTAGTATTTTTATTTTTAATAATCCTGATCAAGCTAGAATTTCCTATAAAAATTTCTTTAATGCGAATTAGCCGTATTTCAACTTAGTAACACTAACTTTTCTCAAGGGCAATTGAAAAAGATTTTGATTTAGGTTTATCAATACAAATCAAACACTTATGTTGACAGAAGTTTATTTTCTCCCCACACTAAGAAAATATTGTCTCGATTTGCTTATAATCAAAAAATTATCGCTTAAAAGCCCGAATTTTCCACGAGGAGATCCCCATGAAAGGTGACGCTAAAGTTATTGAGTATTTAAACAAAGTTCTTTATAACGAATTAGTAGCTATCAACCAATACTTTTTGCATTCTCGTATGTACAAAGATTGGGGCCTAAAAGAATTAGCTGAGAAAGAATACGAAGAGTCTATCGACGAAATGAAACACGCAGACAAGCTAATTGAGCGTATTTTGTTTTTAGAAGGCATCCCAAACCTTCAAGATCTTGGCAAATTAATGATTGGTGAAAATACCAAAGAAATGTTGGAATGCGATTTAAAATTAGAATTAATCGCAATTCCCGATCTTCGTGAAGGTATCGCTTACTGTGAATCGGTTCAAGATTACGTGACTCGTGATTTGTTCGAAGCCATTCTAGAAGATGAAGAAGAGCATGTTGATTGGCTAGAAACTCAACTAGGTCTTATTGACAAAGTTGGCATTCAAAATTACTTGCAATCAGCTATGGAAATGAACAGCTAATAAACGCTTTCTTCGTATTGCCAAACAAAAAAAGGCGTGTTTCAAACACGCCTTTTTGTATCCGAAAAGCTCTAATTAAACCGAGACCAGTTAATCAGAGCTTCTTCTAAGATCTTATTCCGATTTTGACAAATGAACATCCATTTGTGGGAACGGAATTTCAATTCCAAGCTCATCGAATTTCATTTTAACCGTTTCGGTAATATCAAAGTAAACACCCCAGTAATCTGCAGAATTAACCCAAGGTCTTACCACAAAATTAACGGAAGAATCCGCCAATTGCGATACTGCAATGGTTACAACTTTATCGGTTAAAATTCGTGATTCTGCATTAACAATATCGGTAAGAACTTGTTTAACCTGCTTGATATCAGATCCGTAACTAACGCCAAAAACAAGGTCTACACGACGAATAGGCTGAGTAGAGAAATTAGTAATATTGCCGCCGGTAATTCCAGAATTAGGCACAATAATGGTTTTATTATCGGGCGTTAACAGGGTCGTAGCGAAAATACCAATCTCTTTGATAGTACCTGTCGCGCCACCGGCTTCAACAAAGTCACCAGACTTACAAGGTTTAAATAAAATCAACATTACACCAGCGGCAAAGTTCGCCAAAGATCCCTGCAAAGCCAAACCAATTGCAAGTCCCGCAGCACCGATTACCGCTACTAAAGACGCAGTTTGAATACCTACTTGACTCAAGGCCGCAATAATAACGACCGTCATTCCTAGGTAATATAAGATACTCCGCAAAAAGCTCGTTAAAGTAACATCCGTCGAGCGTTTTTCCATGGTTTTAGCGATCAGGCCAACAACGGATTTAACAATCCATTTACCCACCACAAATATAACAATGGCTAAGACAATCTTTAATCCGTATGCAATAACAAAACCGGGAAATTTTTCGATAATTTCTTCAATGCTCATAGCAGCGAACTCATGTGTTGTGTAAAAGAGAATAAAAATAAGGCAGATAGAACATACAAAAGGTCGATATAAACGAGCGCTTTAATATATTTCAAGTGGAATTTATAAGAATTTAAAAACGACTGTTTTTCAATTTACAGACTTAATACTGAATAAATCCGCCGAAGCGGATTTATTCAACGACTTCAGATCATTATTTTTTAACGCGAGTTGTTACCGAAGCTTTTACAACAGCAACTACACGACGGTTTAAAGCACGATTGTTTGCATCGTCATTAGGAGCAATTGGACGAGCTTCACCGTAACCTACTGCCGAAACGCGATTAGCATTGATGTTAAATTGTGAAACCAATACCTCAGCAACAGCTTTGGCTCGACGCTCAGATAATTGTTGGTTATAGGCAGCGGAACCACGATCATCAGTATGACCTTCGATGACTACGTCACTGGTCGCGTACTCACGCATAAATTTTGCAACAGTTTCAATTTCAGAGTAAAACTCTGGCTCAACCACTGCTGAATTGTTTGCAAATCGTACGCTTAAATCTACGGTTTTATCTTCTGTTAACTCGATATAACAACCACGCGCATCAACTTTTGCAGAAGCTTCGGTGTCTGGGCAAGCATCTTTATAGTCAGCAACGCCATCGTTATCAGAATCTAACGCACAACCAATGGAGTCAACTCGAACGCCTGCCGGAGTATTTGGACATTGGTCACGAGTATCAATTACACCATCGTTATCGCTGTCTGCTGGCGCAGCAGCTTCTTGAGGCTCTGGTTGAACCGGTGCTGGTTTAGCAACTTTGCTAGAACTTGATGAGCCACCTAACAAGAAATTAAGCCCAAGTGTAAAGGCAACATCTTGGAAGTTTTCATCAATACCGTGAATTACACGTACGTCCGGGCGAAGCGCGATTGCATCGGTAAGATAGTATTTAACACCGCCACCGAAGTTTAGAGTTGTATCGTCTTCAGAAACATTAAAGCGAGTTGCATCGAAATCGATGTCACCAATACCGCCAGCCAAGTATGGTTGCCAGTTGCCATTGCGCGCAAAATGATACAACCCGTCAAGACGGAACTGATCGACGTCAACATCGCCAATAAACGGAATGTCTGATTCGGTATCGGCATTTAAATAAACAAATTCGATTGCCCAAGGATTATTAAACTGGTATCCCACTGAAATCGAGTACAAGCTATCGTCTTCTAATTCGTTGCTTGAGTCGAAGAAATAGTAACCTAAGCCTGGGGTGAAGGTAAGGCCTTCGTTGTAGTCATCGGCATAAACCGCAGCGGTCGCAAAAACGGTAGAAGCAATAGCAGCTTTAATTGAGTTTGCTAAAAAATGTTTCTTGATCACAAATCACTCCTGAAATCTTACTCTTTTAATTAATTTAATCTCACGCGTTACTGAAAATAACGGGTTGAAAAACGGTTGATTGACTTACTTTTTGTATAGTTTTTAAAAACCAAATCTGTGTTAATTACAAAAATAATCGAACTCGATCTAAGGCCATGTGCACTTTATGCCTTTAGGTTAAGTTACGAACAAGTGCAATAAAATTATTTTTGCCAGCTCTGGACTCGATCACCACTATTTACAGACTCAGACGTACCGAGTCGATCAATAAAGTAGGCAACCAAACAAAGCAGGTACAGTTTTAAGGAATACAAAGATCAGACCAACAGTTAGTTATTAGAAAGTATTGCTTAGATGGTGCTATTTTCGTTTATATCTTCATCAGTGTCATGTATTTATTTCGCAATAAGTTGTAAAACACCGTAAAAAATTAAAACATATCAAGAAATATCCATATCAAATTATCGAATTTTAGATTGCGCCCTTAATTTGCTTGAAATATTTACAATAACTTACAAGTTTCAGAGCAATAAATCTTAGGAAACTCTGATTAACCAGAGTTTCTCGCGACACAAGGATGTGTCGCCAATTTCAAGAACTGTAAGTGATTGAAATTGTGAAGAAATTGGAAATCGCATTTTCAATTTCTGTCCTCTGATTAAATCATGGATGAGTTAATCAGAGGTTCCCTTAATGGGATTTGAAAGAACTTCTCTTCGCCTAAAAATTCTAGAGACATAAAAGCAGATTGCCAACCGCGCCAGATGGTTGAATCAGTAATCTAAGCGGAAATCGCATTTTCAATTTCTGAACGAATCTAATTGTCAGCGATTCTATCAAGCACTCCGGAAGGTTAGCCAAAAACTGCGGGAGACCAGATTTTATCTTTGCTAAAAATTGAAGCACTTTCGGGATTGGTAAGACAGAGATACGCTTAAAGTGAATAACCAAACAAGCAATTATTCTAATTCGTCTTGATAGAGAGGCAGCGCTACCGTAAATGTGCTACCGCGATTTATTTCGCTAGTGACACTAACATGCCCACCGTGTTTTTTTGCGACAATATCAACAAAATGTAAACCTAAGCCAGCGCCAATAACTGTGTTTGTATTAGAAGCCCGGCGAAATTTTTTGAAGACATTTTCTAACTCATCCTGTTTTATACCAATTCCTTCGTCAATAACTTTTACAAACACTTGGTCACGGGCTATCGACACTCTTAAAACAACGTTTGAATTCTCCGGGCTGTATTTAATGGCATTACTCAACAGGTTAATCAAAAGCCTTTCCAATAACTCGCCATCACCCCACACCCATAGATCATCCATGGTTCGCTCCACGGATATTTTGATCTGTTTACTTTGGGCAAAATGACGAATCATTAAGGTAGCGTTATCAATTACCGCATGGAGGTCACACAAGTTAAAATTGGCATCACTGCTAATTTCGGCTCGTGCTAGCTGCAAAAAGCTTTCAGCAAAAGCGAGATTTTTTTCGGCATAGGCTTGAATGTCATCCAATAGACTGTCTACTGACTTAACACCACTTGGGTTTTGGCTGCCTAGCGAATTTCGATATTGCTGTATAAGCGCCAAGATAGAAACGACTGGAGATCGCAAGTCATGGGATAAAAAGTGTAACGCCTCATTACGAGCTTTCTCGTTTTCTTTGATAGCGGTAATGTCTGTGAAGGTGAATAGTAGCGTATCGATCTGATCACTTTGCCAAGACATTGCAGACAATTGGCAAAAAAACTCGCGTTCGGTATCAACAAAAGAGGCCTCTACCGAAATGACCTCTCCATTCAAAACAGATTTGCGAATCAACTCCAACCAGGGCTGATCAATTTTTAGCGGTTTAAGTAAATCTAGGATCGTTGACGACTCACCCACTATGTTTGAAAACAACGAAGACGCCAGATGATTTTGGAAAATTAAATCGCCATAAATATTCGCCACCACAATGGCATCTTGTAACAGATCTAAGCACCGATTGGTAAATAACCTATTTACCTCGGATTGATGGGTAGCCTCTCTCAAACTCGAAATTGTTGCAGTAACTAACTCGGCAGGCTTAGGACTTTTAGATGCTAAAAAGTTGGAATTATGATCAATGGCACTTCGCCATAAAGCGGCCTTGTGACGCTCAAGAGTTGATGGTTCTTGCCACGAAACTCTTACTTTATGAAAAGTATTACCTTCAGAAACGATAATGGGTTTAACGTGACGATCGCCATCGTAAGTGTCATCGCCAGCGATGTCTTCTCCGTTAGTTGTTGTCGAGAAATCAGACTCCGGTGATTCGATGTGCCACTGCTGGATACCAACAATACTCGCAACAAATTGAAGACGCTGTGTTAGAGGTCGTTGCGTTTTATGGATAGGTGTTTTCTCAGTTTGAACTCGGATCAATTCACGTCGTAAAAAACCAATTGCCTGCTCTAATCGTCGCCAACTCCACAAGGGATAAAACAATAATAGAGGAATAATAACACTCAGTGGTGCAAACCAAATTCGCACCGTAAAAATGGCCGTACAAATTACCCCTAAGAAACCAACAACATAAAAAACCGTTAAGATTAAATACTGTCGCGGTGTCGACTTAGCCGCTAAGACAATCAATAAAAAAACACTTAGACCCGACAAAAACCAATGAATACCCGCAGACACAGGTGTAATTGTGGTACGTGATCGCAGACTGTTAAATACGTTAGCATTAAACTCAACACCGTCCATAGTTCCGTATGACGTAGCAACGATATCGCCCAACCCTCTTGCGGTTGCACCCACAATAATAATCTTATCTTTTAAATTTCGAGCCGGCACACGTCCTTGAATGACATCCGTAAACGATACCGTTTCAATGGCCGGTGGCGGCCCAGATAACGGAATTAAATTATAAAAATCTCTTTCAATAATAAAAGAGGAAGAGCTCCCTGAACCGCCGGTCAATCCTGGCAATGAGCCACCGTCGGATTCTTCAACCATATTTAACAGTACTTGCATTAAATGCGGCCAATAGGCTTGGCCTAAGCCCTCTTTTAAAAAAACAGCCCGACAAACGCCGTCAACATCGTATTCAACATGCACATGCCCCAAATATTCGGTTGCGGAAGCTAATTCGGGAGTCGGAAGAATCTCCAATACTTGACCACCCAAATAGGTTTGTTCCATATGTACAGATAACGCTACCTTACCCATTCTTTTTATAGATTCGGCAAAAGCAGCATCACCACCAACGTCAAATTGATCGCTCTCGGGAAAGACAACATCAAAGGCAATTGCCTTAGCACCGGCCTCGTGAAGGCGATCCACCAGTTGAGCGTGGGCGCGCCTCGGCCAAGGCCAGCGACCTAACTCCAGCAAACTCCGTTCATCAATAGCGACAATGAGTAATTCTGGATCGGGCTGCACAGGAAATGTAGTTATGAGCGCATCGTAGATGGCTTGATCGACGGAATAACCCCATCGCCATATTGAGATCACTATGGCAAAAAATGACATAGCGCCTGCAAAGAGCAGGCGTTCTAGCAGAATATTGGAAGGTTTAAAGCGCAAGAATTAAAACCCAAAAAACAGACCACGCCGTTAATGCTTTTCCTGGTAGGCGGTCAATGACCAATTGGCCGGTCTGCGAAAATTCGCTGTTAATGCCATCACCGGAAACCGCTTTAATACGATAATAAAAACCCTGATCATAATCACTGTGCCAGGTAAGCATTAAATTTGGCTCAGTCACCACATAGGATTCGGTAACCTCGATAAAATCTGCCGTGCGAGAAACCTCAACAATGTAGCTCTGCGCTTGCTCAGAGCCCTGCCATTGAAGAACAATATCGTTTTCGGGTTTTGCCACTGATTTTGCGCGAGCAACCACCGGTGCATCAACCTTCTCTGTTAAACACACACGAATATTTTGCGGCAGCCCCTGAATTCCTTCTTGATCAATAGCCTTCAACTGAAATCGAAAACAGCCTTCGGAATATGCAAGAGCCGCATCAGTGTACTGCACACCAGCAAGCTCAATACTCTCAATAACCTCACCTTGGTCATTATCTTTTAAGACATCTAACTTGTAGGCAGTAGCATCGGCAACATCAACCCATGCCAAGCTCACAGGCACAGTTTGTACGGTTTTTACCAACTCATGCCAAGACGGCGCAACTAATAAGGGCTTGGGCGCAGACGGAGCCTTACCTTGTTCGGTTTTAACGGAAAAACCTTTTTTGACATCAACCTCAGAAGTGTTGGCACTCACCGCAACAACACCTTCAGTCACTTCAGTAATGGAAATATTTTTATCTTCTTGATCAGAATCGGCAGATCTTGATACCAATCGATATTCCGTACCTCTTACCGCGGCAATCGCCGAAGGTGTACGAATTTGAAAGCGGCTTTTCGGTTGTCTTTCAGGAACGCGAGTTTTAACAGCACCCGAATTTAAAAAGATTTCTGATCGATACGAGTCAGTTGGAGAATATCCTGATTGAGACTCGATCAAAAGCTTACTGTTTGGCTCTATTTGCAGCAAAGTACCGTCATCAAAACGCAAGGTTGCATAGCTATTTTCCCCAGTAATAACCGTTGTTCCCAAAGCCAACTTTTCACCCAATTCGATAATCGATAGATCATTGGGGTCATCGGTGTAGCTCCAAACCTCACCAGAGTAATAACTTAACGTAGTTGTTTTGGGAACATCCTTCAGCCACGAGATTGGAAAGCGAATAATTAGACCGGGAGGGAGCTGCCGGGGATAGATGACGGAGTTGTAATTACCCAGTTTCAACCAACAATCTGCACGGGTGGTGTATTGAGCGCACAAATTCCAAAGGTTATCCCCCGGTCTTACGCTGTATAACCAATCTTTTTCAGCTTTAGCCGACATTGACACAAAAGCCAACGTTAAAATGCTGGTCAAAAATACATTCCGCATTATCAAATTTAACTCCCTAACGTGAAGCAATTATTTTTATAGATTCGCACTGGTTCGCACGTATTAGCCGCAAGATATAATAAGAAGACAGCCCAGAATCTTTGCGTAACCCTCCCGCAAATTTATTCAAAAGCGGAGTTTTAAACACAACCACTAACGACCTCTACCCTCTCCAACTTCTGGTCTTTACAACGACAGAGCGTTATTTAAATGACCAATACATCTGTATTCACAATAAAAATATTCAGCTCATAAGCAACTGCCATTCTAACAGTTTATGAGCAGCGACAAACCTAGATATTTCGAAATAGGTATTTAACTACAAAATAAGTCACTGAAATTACACAGCGATATTAGATGACACTTGCAATTTGTGTCCCTTGATTCAGAACAGGCAATGCTAATTAACCTAGAGTTATCTGTGACAGATGGATAGACCACCCATTTCAAGAAAGGCAAGTGATTGAAATTGTGAAGAAATTGAGTATCGCACCGACTATTTCTGCCCTTTGATTAAGTTCTGGAGGAGTCCACCAGAAATTTCCCGCCGACCGCAGACCAACCCACTATCACCCTAGCTTGAAGACTAAACACTTAAAATACGGCACTCAATGACCCAGCCTCTTTGTATGTTTTCACCCTATAAGAAATAACACCTTAAACATTGCACCACAGACTTTAATGACCGTATTTTCTCGATTTAAAATATCAACGTTTAAGCAAAAATCTGATAAAAACGTCGTTAAATCTACGATTTTTAAAATCGTTAAGCAAAAAATTCATTACATTATGATAAGCACGCTGGGGAATTGATAACTATCTGTTTGAAAATAAGAATTGTGTGTAAACACACATGCGGAAAGGAGTAATTTCAATCAAAAAATTTTAGCTAACCCAACTCTTTTCCTTACAAAAACTACGGAAATTAAAATGCTATGAAATATCAATAAAAACTAGCCAATAAAAACCAGCCAACAAACACTGCCATTGAAAAACTGCGGTTAAAAAAACTAACGATAAATTACGTATCAAAGTAGAGGCACTATGCCTCTACTTTTTCTAATCGATATCCGTGTTGATAAACAGTTTTTATACAAAAGCCGCAAGAAGGTTCTATTTTCAAGTTCCTGCGCATACGACTGATGTGCATATCCACGGTACGCGTATTGAGATTTGCATCAACTCCCCAAACCTCTTTTAACAAAAACTCTCTCGACAGTAACTTACCTTGATTACGGATGACACACACGGCCAATTGATAATCTTTGCGAGTCATTTTTACTTCTTGATCATCCACAAAAACTTGTTTGTTACGCGTATCAATCGTGACGTGCGCCAGACGAATAAAATGATCATCGGTTTTCAGACCTGCACGTCGGCTAATTGCCGCAACACGAGCTAACATCTCGCCTTGGCGAGGCGGTTTAATCAAATAATCGTCAGCTCCGGCCTTCAAAGCTTCAACAACGTCGTCTTCACTGTCACGTTGGGTAGAAAAAATAACAGGCAACTCCAATGACTGATGCTCACGAATCCATCGCAATGCATCAAGCCCGGTTGCATCAGGCAATTGCCAGTCTAAAATTGCCATATCTAATGGTTGATTTTCCATTAATTCAATAAAGCTGCTCACTCTATCGGCATGAAAAACCTGATATCCATCATTCGACAACCATTGCTTAAGCAACTCCGCCTGAGCAACATCGTCTTCTAACAATCCAATTTTCAGGTTATTCCCTTCGGACCTGTCCGTATCTGTCATATCAATAACTCTAAACTTGTAATTTTTATTACATTGCAAATTGCTAGTGAAAGTTGATTAGTCAATAATTCTATACCACTGCCACACAACATATGATTAAAGAAGCACTACTTTTTAAAACACTAACTACTTAGAAGATATTTTTTTATATTAATTTGAATATTAGTTAAAATTATATTTCAATACGGTGCGCATCGAATTTTGCCGATAACACTCTTACATTCAATTACTCAAAATAATGCGACTTTTACCACATCTTGAGCGACGGCATATTTCAACAAATGATCAACAAATACTAAATTCCGTACCTAAAAATAACGGCTTCTTAGCGTTATATTTTTAACAATTATTGTCATTGATATCTGAGACCAGCTAAAACAGAATAACTACCTGTAATTTTTTACTCTGTTTAACACGATGTAATTTCAAGATTTAAAAAAATACAGTCTCGATAAAATTCAATCATGGTCGATGCAATTAAAGCCCTACTTGCATGGTTTTAGCGATGCGATAAAAGCTGCTCTAATAATGAAAACTTACATTTGAAAATAAACTTCACTAACACAGAACCAAACGACATTCGAGACAGTCAAATCAGTAACTTTGTTACTAAATACCATACAACTCTCTTTGATCCATACAATTCAATTTGATAAGGTTACACTCATTGTTACCGTCCATTTGTTTGCATTAAGAATAAACTTAAAACGCAATCAAAAAATAGTATTCCGTGAACAATGTTTTTAACTTTTGATAGATTGGCAGGTTATTCTCAATATCGTTAATTCATAAATACGCAAACTTGATTATTCAGATCAATCAAGCCACCGGAACAAACTTAAGCAATTTACGCACTTTCCACCGTAAAATTGCTTGTCAAAAATGTCTGTTCAAAAATACACATCCGTAGCTAATTCAATAAATAAAGTAGTCTTAGGCAATTCCATTTATTTGAATAAGATTTATTGTTAATTACAAACTCGCTCTATTTCATAAACTCTCAAACACTCACAATGGGTGTTTTTACAAAATATGGCAAACAGTCCTTTTAAATAGATCCAATATTGTTAGCGTAATTTTCTTAAGATACATATACGTTTTGTCGACTCAGTGATATGCATAATTTGTAATTATTTTTATTCATAAAAAGCCAGTCTATATATTTCAATATTGAACCAATTACGAATACACTCGGTCGAAATTAACCCTTCTAAACAATTGATGCATCTATTTGCCCTGTTTTAGGTCAAGAAAATGCACGAACAATCTTTTTAATCACTTTGGTTTGGACTATTGTGTCTTTTATTCCACAGACACTCCAGCAATCGAAAATCAATTTTACGATCGTTTACTTTTTACACTAAAAATCAGCCAATTAGCTGGTAAAACTCCCAGTAGTAACGCTTCTATTTGATAATAATTATTACTAACTTTATTATCGTGTCTGAATTTTCGTAAAAAATTAGCCAATAGGTTTTACCGAGTTTTTGGAAATAGACGGATCCAAGCTCTATTTGAGGACTGTTATGAGAAATATGTTAGTAGGCTTGAGTCTTATCTCTTTAGTTAGCGTTTCCGCTGCCACAGAGGCAGTTACAGAAAAAGATGTTGTGAATGGTTATGCCGATCTTGCCCATACTATTTATGAAGACACTCTCTTAACGGCCCAACAATTACAGAATTCCATCGAGACTTTTTTAGCAGATCCATCCCATGACAAATTAGTCGCTGCCCAAAAAGCATGGATCGCAGCCAGACGTCCGTACCAACAATCTGAAGCCTTTCGATTTGGACATTCCGTTGTCGATGAGAAAGACCTGCGTCTAAATTCTTGGCCGTTGGACGAAGGATTTATTGATTACGTCGATGACTCGTATCTTGGCGAGCTAGGTAATTCGGGCGCTACGGCCAACATCATTGCTTCGAAGTCATTAACGTTAGGTGCCAAAGAATACGATCTATCGGTGTTATCTCCGGAACTTCTTGAGCAATTAAACGAGTTTGGCGGCTCTGAGGCGAATGTTGCAACCGGCTATCACGCCATAGAGTTTTTGCTGTGGGGTCAAGATTTATACGGTACTGAATTGGGTGCGGGCGAGCGGCCTTACACTGACTTTATAATTGGTGACGCCTGTACCAATGGCAATTGTGATCGCCGACGTGATTATCTTTTAGCAGCGACAAATCTTTTGGTCTCTGACATCGCTTATTTAGAAGAGCAATGGGCGCCCAAACAAGATAATTACAGAGCCGCATTTGTAAGTTTATCCACCAATGAAGCCTTGTCACGAATTCTGTTCGGCATGGGATCTTTGGCATTTGGAGAATTAGCTGGTGACCGAATGCGAGTTGCCCTTGAGGCCAACTCGCCTGAAGATGAGAACGATTGCTTCAGCGACAATACGCACAACGGTTACTTCGACAACGCAAAAGCCATCGTGAATGTTTACACCGGCGAATATCAACGTTCGACCGGACAGCTCTTTTCTACAGATTCGCTTGCGGAACTTGTCGCCCAGAAAAATCCAGACCTCGCCCAAAAGATGCAACATCAACTCTCCGATACTCAAGCGAAGTTTCAAGCCATGGTTAACGCGGCGGAAGATAAAACATCACCGATGAAGTTTGATCAAATGATTGCCGAAGGCAACGATCGCGGTGTGGCATTAATCAACAACGCCATTGCGTCTTTAGCACAAGAGACTGCCTTAATTGAACAGGTCGCAGCGACGCTTGGTATTGACAATTTAAACCCCGATTTAGCCGCTGAATAATCTTCTCCGAATCGCCTAATTGATAAGCATAAAGGTTGTGCTTGTGAATTAGGCGAAATTCGGTAACCCCATCGCAATCCACTCAATTTAACGTATACCAAAAACTCAAACGGAGCTTCCAGAGGAAATAAGGATGCTCCTTGACGCCAAACAACAATAAGCCATTGAAATTATTAAGAAATTGCAAATCGTATTTTTAATTTTTGCGCTCTTATTGATTCACTCATGCGTTAATCAGAGGCTCCTGTAGCAAAATCGCAGGTACACCAAAGCAGCGCGCCTCACTACGGACCAGTGGCACAAATCTAGAAATCTATGCAGCCGTGTAGCAACTCAGAAAGAATAAATTTATTATTTAGAATTTCTTTCATATGATATTGATTCGCATCAACGGAAAATCTGTAAAATAGCGAACAATCTGAATTTGCAGATGAACAAATCAAGGCAAGAACATGAGTAGCGTAATCCGTCGCACAACTACCCTAGGTGTTAGCATTGCTGTAATGACGATTGTTTCGGCATGCGATATTTTTTCACCTCAAGACAATCAACAAACAACAAAACAACGTGTCATCGTTGAAATTCCAGAAAATATTGGCGGCGCCAATGCCGTGGCAAACACCACCACCAATGCATTCTCATTACCATCCGCTAGTATGCCGCTTACCGAGCGGCTCAATTTCAGCGTCGGCAACAGCTTTTTTAGAAATCCTTGGGTTACCGCACCTTCCTCAACAACCGCACGCGATGGCTTAGGTCCTTACTTTAATACCAATGCCTGCCAAAATTGCCATATTAAAGACGGTCGCGGCCATTTACCGGCAAGTGATGACGATAATCACGTATCACTCTTGGTTCGATTAAGTATTGGCCCATCATCTGATCCAAAACACTCGGTGCTTACTCATCCGATTCTTGGTGAACAGTTACAAGACATGGCGATTCCAGGATTAGAGCCCGAAGCAAAACTGAGTTTTAAATACCAATATCAAACGCAGACATTATCGGGTGATGAAAAAGTTGAACTCAGAAAACCCATCGCTGTTATCGAAAACGCCATTTACGACGCGCCTCTCGACAACCTACAAACGTCTGTTCGTATTGCACCAGCGATGATTGGTTTGGGTTATCTCGCGGCTTTATCGAATGAACAAATTCTGGCAAACGCCGATCCAGATGACCTAGACAAAGATGGTATCTCAGGTAAAGCAAACACCGTTTGGAATCTAGCGACGCAGTCCCAAGATTTAGGACGATTCGGCTGGAAAGCCGGACAACCTAATCTGAAACAGCAAAATGCATCTGCGTTTTCCGGCGACATGGGTTTAACCAGCTCAATTGTTGCTCACGACGACTGCACACAATCTCAAACCGACTGCACATCGGCGATTAACGGTGGGGCACCAGAAGTCAGCGATAAAATCTTAGATCGAGTAACCTTCTACACCGCCAATCTTGCTGTTCCTTTACGAAGAATTAACGACGAAGCCACGATAACCGCGGGCGCTGAAATATTCCAAACCATCGGCTGCGCCGATTGTCACAAGGTATCCTGGCAAACCCCAGAAGTACCCGATATGCCTTGGCTTAGTAACCAAACTATTTACCCTTTTACCGATTTGTTGTTGCATGACATGGGAGAAGGTCTGGCCGACCATCGCAGTGAATTTAATGCTAGTGGCACTGAATGGCGAACAGCTCCACTGTGGGGAATTGGCTTAACCAGCACGGTAAACAGTGAGTTTGGTTTCCTCCACGACGGTAGAGCCAGAAATCTCACCGAAGCCATCGTTTGGCACGGCGGCGAAGCTCAAACTAGCCAACAGGCTTTTGTGAACTTACCGGCCAACGAAAGAAAACAGTTATTAGCGTTTTTAAACAGTTTGTAGGAACCTCTGATTAACTCATCCTTGATTTAATCAGAGGGCAGAAATTGAAAATGTGATTTCCAATTTCTTCACAATTTCAATCACTTACCGTTCTTGAAATTGGCGACACATCCTTGTGTCGCGAGAAACTCTAGGTTAATCAGAGTTTCCTGTAGTTAAGCGCAACTCAAAACCTAACGGCGGTACGAATTTTTCTAGAGAAATTTGATAGTAGCTCTTCCAACAGAGACTCTACCAAAAATGGCTCTACCAAAAATGATTCCGCCGAGAATTTAATGAATTACCCTTATTGACTCTGAAACACTATGAAGCAACTCAATCGAATTTTTATCGCGTCTTCAGTAATTGCTCTCGTCGCCTGTAGCGATACAGCGGTAAATCCTGATCAGTTACTGATAAATTCAATGAACAATCAATTTATCAAACCCACTTATCACGAATTTACGCTTCAAACCGAAAGTCTCGCAAAATCCACAGAAAATTGGACCTGCGACGCAGGTATTTCTGAGCAACAACAAGCAGATATTCAAGCACAGTGGCAAAACACAATGAACGCTTGGCAAGCAGCAAAAGCGATTCATTTCGGCCCAGTGACTGACGAACGTATTGATTGGAAACTTCAATTTTGGCCAGACAAGAAAAACCTTGTGGCGTCAAAAACATTGGGATTATTCAAACAAGAAATCACCGAAGAAAACCTACAGGGTGCAAGTGTTGTAACACAAGGCATCAGCGCCTTGGAATATCTATTGTATGACGAGCGCTTTTCAGAACTCTCGAATCAGCCAGAACTGCGAACAAAACACTGCCAACTGACAAAACTTGTAGCGCAAAATATCCAAACAAATGCCGTAAAAATTGAAAGCTCTTGGACATCATACGAACCAAGTTTTATTGGGGATGGCAGTGAAACGTGGAATGCCGATACCTCAATTGGAAACATATTTGACAGCGTGTTATTGACTCTTGAAGAAGTTGCCAATCAAAAAATTGGCTCACCTATTGGTAGTACAAACAACTATACACAGGCGAATTTTTACTTTTTAGAATCTTGGCGATCAAAGCATTCCGCAGAAAATATTCAAGCGAGCTTATCAGCAGTATTGAATTTATTTAATAACGGTGGGCTCAAAAACTACTTGTCTGAAAAAGGCATGCCGCAATTATCACAGGAAATTGCGTTAGGGTTAGAAGAAGCGATTAACCTCACTCACAATCTTGATAAGCCACTTGCCGAACATCTATCCGAACAAGCCGAAGAGCTTAAACAAATCCAGCAAAGAGTTAATGCCGTTAAAACGCTCATAAAAAATAAGGTAGTTACCAACCTAGAACTGCCGATTGGATTCAACGATAACGATGGCGATTAAAGTTCGTCCACAGAATTTATTTAACGAAAACTCTGATTTATTGTAAAACTTCGCGCGACACAAGGATGAGTCACCAATCTCAAGAACGGCAATGATTGAAATTGTGAAAAAATGGAAATTACGTTGCTTAATCAGCGACCCCCTAAAATGCCCTTTGTCGATACATTTAACCCTAAGATCTGTGCGATCAGTCGGTGGGAGTCGCCTTTAGAACTCTGCATCGTTGAATCCGTCAACATGCAGAGTTTAAAAGTCACGACGAGATGAGTGATATTATCCTTGTTAATCTCATAATGATTTACTCAAAAATGAAACAGTAGGTTATGAGTGCTGAATTTTAATTCAGTCACGAATTAAAACACCCAAAGACACCCAATAAATCCTAAGTAGTCAGATTAAGATTTATTCATAAAACAACGCTAAAAACGTTGCCATAAGCTACTGCCTATCGGTCATAATCAAATCGATTAGGTTCTTTCACTTTTGCAGCGTCCAGAGAATAACGCAGTTTTATGAAGTTCGTTGATCTCACCGGTTAAATTGATTTAATCGATCAACTAGCTCAACACACATATAAATAAATTAAATAGTTATACTTATAATGGATCAATTTCGTACTAATTTCACCACTTCGATCAACAAAACAACAAAGCAATCTCGTCAAATATAAATTTATTCATACCGGTACATTTATTTAATCAATAAAGAGGAAAAAATCGCTGATTAAATGGCGGGAAAAAAAATTATTCGGGGAATAAATAGACTTAAATTTTAACTTCTTAACGCTTTTTTACTTATAACTTTTGGGGTAAAAATAAATTTTATTTGTATTTATCGAACTAATAAAACGCTCATTTTAAATAATTTAAATAACGCTCATAGAATACTAATTGCAAAATTCTATTGCATTTCACAAAAACTCTTAATTTAAAAAATAGCCACGCCATCTTAAAAATTGTATCTTTTAAAAACTGCCTATTTTTATCAACAAAGAAACATAAATCACCCTAAAAATCTGCACAGAGAACATCCGCTAAGGAACATGCGCTTATAATCAAATAAATCTCCGTCTGAACATTAAGCACACTCAAAATACATTTAAAATTTTTGCCCACCACTCAAAAGCAGCTCAAGCTGCTCATATTGAGCTATGACCACAAACAAAAAACTATCACCGTGAAATCTTTTTCCTATCAGGCGTAACTATAGAAAAAATTGATGCCGATAAATCTTTCCAGAAATTGAGGACGAATTAACCATAAATCTAAAGGCGCTTCTTTGGAATATCAGAGTAATAAAGCACCCTTAATTCACAAGAAAAAGAAACCTAGAATGTCACGATCAATACCTACCCTAAGACTAAATCAAAGGCGAATTCACTAGGACACCCTTTCGAGATTTAAAAAGATAACTAAATAAATCACGCAATCGTGCTTTATTTAGCAAAACTTCTGAATAACTCCGCCCGAATTAAATCAAAGCACAAAAATTAATAACATGACTTTCAATTACGTTGCAATTTCAATTATTCATCGTTCTTGAAATTGATGACACCCACCTCTGTCTAAGAAAACTCTATATTGATAACGTGATTTCTAAATCAGACATCTAAAAAGGTAAAATCAAGTTCATTAATTTATATTTTCATAGGAATCCCTGATTACCTCAGGGTTTTCTATAGGAACCTCTGATTAACTCATCCGTGACTTAATCAGAGGTTCCTATAGTCGCCAGCAATCATGCTAAAAATCTATGCGCGATAAAAGTTGGCTGTGGTTCATTTGAAAGCACTTGCCTGCCAATAATACCCGGTAAGAATCAAGGTTTATTGTTATGGAATATTTTTACCTTATCTTTGAGAATGATGAAAAAGTAATTTCAAAAAGAGTGAGCACTTATTTGCTGGCCGAATTAACTCAGCCGAACTTCACCTAGATGTTGAGTAATTAAGAGTTGATGACCGAGAACAGGTCTTCTTGATAAAAACACGCTAATGTCAACGTTTAATGATCTGTTGTAAACAAACAAATGGGAAAACACGCTGTTAAATAGGATCAACTTGGTTTAAAAAATTATCTAAAGAGACAACATTTAAAAAATCGATGTAACGACACATCAAACGTAATATTAGAATTAGACATTGTTGGATTTATGCAAAATGTAGTTAAGGACAGCTGTTAGTTAATCGATAAAAAAGCCATAGAAACCTCCGGTAACTACACCATGATTTAATCAGAGGCCCCTATATAACCTTAACAGCCTTGATCGTGATAAGGGCTTACAGAAACGACACAATGAATACTGCATACAGAGTTTGTTAGGCGACTAATAACTCATACCCAAAAGCGTATTATTTTCAACGAAGCCCATAAAGTTAACGAATTAACGACATAACCGTGTCAACGATTTAATTAAAATTGTTTTTTAATTAAAATACTCCTAACCCGCAACGTAAATATGAAAATTCGAATTTATAATTAAGAAACCCTTATGAAACGACATCTCAAACCTTCACTTTTATTATCTTCAATTATCGCATGCTCTATGGGTTTTAATGCTCAAGCCGAGCAATCCATTACACCAGAGTGGTTAAAAATTTCAGGCGAATCTCGGTTGAGATTTGAGCATCTCGATGAGCAGTTTCGTGTCGGTACCGATGGTAGTGACCAAGGCTTATTCCTACGCACCTTGCTAAAAGCCGATGCAGATCTCGGTAAAGTGAATCTTGTTGGCGAGCTTATTGACGCTCGTGAGTTGTTCGATATCGCCGACGAAGGCTCTCCTTTAAGCACCAGTACCAACAACCCACTGGATGTTTTGCAGCTTTACGCCAAAGTCGATTTGTTTGCCGATACCGATAAAAACATCGAAAGCTATGTTCGCGTCGGTCGCTTTACAATGGATATCGGTACCCGTCGTTTTGTTTCTCGCAACGGTACTCGCAATACGATCAACAGCTACAATGGTATTGACTGGCATTACAATAATTCTAAATTAGCGTTTAGAGCTTTTTACACCAATCCAGTACAACGTCGTATTGATGGCGACCCATTAGACAACGATCCTAAAACTGATCAAGCGTTTGATGAGGTCGATTTTTGGGGTGTTTATCTTTCGCCGAAAACAACCAAAATCAACAACGAATGGTATGTGTTTGATCTTAAAGAAGATGACGACATCAACCAAGCTACCAACAATCGTGACCTAACCACTGTAGGCACACACTGGTGGACTAAAGCCAAAACCAGCGAATGGTATTACGACGCAGAAGTTGCTTATCAATGGGGCGACACACGCAGTTCATCAAGTTCTACCACCGATTTAGATCAACAAGCCTACTTTGTTCACTTAGAAACAGGCTACAGTTTTGACGCTAAATACTCACCAAAGCTGTCGTTTATTTATGACTACGCCAGTGGCGACGAAGATCCTAACGATCTAGACAGTGAACGCTTTGATACCTTATTTGGTTCTCGCCGTTTTGATTACGGCCCAACGGCTGTGTTTGGCCCGTTCATCAGAAGCAACATCAGTACTCCGGGAGTTAAACTCAATCTAAAACCAACGTCACAAACCAAGGTTTTAGTGGGTTTACGTGGATTTTGGCTTGCCGAAGAAACCGATGCCTTCTCTGGTGCGAGAATTCCAGCTAACGCCGATAACTCCGATACTTACATTGGTACTCAGTTAGAAGCTCGCTGGCAGTGGACTTCTAGCAATAAAAAAATCAAAGTGGATTTAACCGGCGCGTACTTAAACGCCGGTGACGTATTGGAAAACAACGATAAAAACGACTCCACCTTTGTTTATACTGCGGTAACTTACGTCTTTTAATCTCAAGGCATAGGGTTATCCCGCTCCCAATGGGCAAATCCCTAACCCGCTCTTTCAGCTCGGAGAAATCCGAGCTGTTAAAGTATCCAACCTCCCCCAAATGACCGTCGCTACCATCACCGCCGGCTCTAAAAACTGCTGTATTAAAGTGGCGAATCTTGCCTAAAAATCGGTGAAACGCTCAAGCGTAAAAACAGCTCAAAAAAACCTAAGCCGATCAGGAATATGCTAAATATCACAATTTATTCGGATTTATAGGCGTTTTGCAGGGGAAAATCGTTAGCCTGTGGAGAAGAAATAAAATCAGACTCCACCGTTAACAATGGCGAGTTTTCACCTAAGCCAAACGATAGGGCTTTGGTTTTCGAGATATTCTGGCTTGAATACCAACTGTTAAAAAACCGATCCCATATTGCCAAAACAGATCCAAAGTTTTTATCAAAATGCTCAGGCTCACTAGAATGATGAACCTGATGTTGCAACGGGCTGATAAACCATTTTTCGAAAAAACCGAATCCCAACGGAATATGACTGTGGCGCAAATTCGCGCCTACTAAGTTAAAAATAACAATACAAGCATTACTGCCTAATAGAGTTACACCCGTTAGCTTGCCTGAAAACAAAAATAAAAAAACGCCGGTAATAACAACATAAACCAACAAAGCACGGAAAAAATACAACATCATTTCGACCGGATGTACACGATACAAAGTAATGGGCGTTAAATTGGTAGCACTGTGATGAACCTTGTGAAATCGCCATAACATCGGCGACAAATGCAAAGCCCGGTGCAATAAAAATCGGCTTAAATCATCGATAATAAAAAATACCAGCGTATATAAAAGCGCTAAAAATCCAGGCGCTACCTGCCAGCCTGGCGAAACAAACCAAGCTCTTAAATGATCATCAACCCAAAGGGTTCCGGTTGCATAAGAAAATACTACCGGCACTAATGCCGTGTATTTAATAACGCTGTTGGTTAGCCAATAACTTACATCAACAAGACTGGATTTAGTGCGCCAGTGTGCCGCAGAAAAGAAGCCCACAAAATACCGACCAAAAGAAAACTCTTGATGAGCGATGGATTCTTTTTGAAATTGACGAAAACGAAGTGCCAGAAAAACAACAGCAATAACCACATTGGCCAGTAAAAATAGCCAAAATACTCGACTGCCGGAATCTGCAATTGATTGAAAAGGACTGAGCAATCCTATTTTTAAGGATTCAAGCATGCTCAATAAACCCTAGTTGATGTGGTTAATTCAAAATACGATAGATTGAATAAACGATAACACAGAGGCTAAAGATTGATATTGTTGAAGTAACCATCGACGTGCGTAGCAGCACGAGACTGACTCAATGTTAACAACGAAAGATTTGCTCTAACAAATAATAGGTTCAATGACGGAGTTCAATTAAAGAGTTTATATTCAAATGAACCACGAAAAACCTACTCATTTAAACACCGAGCCATAATTCTATAAGAACCTCTGATTAACTCATCCATGAATTCATCAGAGGACAGAAATTGCAAATACGATTTCCAATTTCTTCACAACTTCAGTGACTTACCATTTTTGAAATTGACAACACGTCCTTGTGATGCTGGAAGCTCTGGACTAATCAGAGTTTCCTATAAAAACAGAGTTCCTGTAAAAACAGGGTTTTAAAAATTATGGCTCAGGCGTAAATCTACAAACGGGTCGATTTTATTCAGCAGCTTGAGGAGCAGCCTCATCAACCAATGATTTCAACTCACCTTTTTCATGCATCTCGGTGATGATGTCACAGCCGCCAATAAGCTCACCTTTAACCCATAGCTGTGGGAAGGTTGGCCAGTTAGCATAGGTTGGAAGATTGGTACGAATTTCAGGATTGCTCAGAATATCGACATAAGCAAAACGTTGTCCGCACTCCATCAAAGCTTGCGAAGCACGCATTGAGAAACCGCACTGCGGCGCGCTTGGTGAGCCTTTCATGTAAAGAATAATTGGATTCTCTTCGATCTGAGACTTAATGGTCTCCATAATATCCACGATAGCTTCTCCTCTGTAGAGGTATCAAATGATTAGTGTTGTCACTTGCAATGACTCTTAGTTCGGCATTCTACACATCAGTCTCTCGCAAAGCCAAGCAAGATCCGTGTTGTTGAGGTTGAATACGTTAGATCGAGATTTTTAGCCTGCAATTACGCCTTTCAAGTTCAATACCTGCCTTATTCATCACAAAAATGTGACTGATCTTGGAAACCCTACCAACAATAAAGGAGCGCCTTGTCTTGAATGCTAAGCTTTGTTTTCAGTTTACCTTTACCGAACATGAAATTTTGTCGATGAATATGGCACGGTATGCCACGAAATCGACATCTTAGATGAGTAATCTCAATGATTTCGCGACAAGAATGACGAAAATGTGTTTCTAGACATAGGTCGAGCTTTGCCAAGCGCTCTTAATCGTCTAGTATTGCCAGTTTTTCGCGATTTAAGCGAGGAAAATGCCGTTTTCGTGCAAACAATCGAATGTAAAACGGCAACTACGACCCAATTGGGTCAAATACTAATCTTAATCTGAGGTTCAAAAATACCGCCATGGATCAAAGCGCGTTAATGGATACCTACGGCCCAAGAATTGCCAAGCTCGTAAAAGGCGACGGCTGCTATCTTTGGGACGACGAAGGTAACCAATATCTCGATGCGCTCAGTGGAATTGCAGTTTGCGGTCTCGGCCACAAACACCCAGGCGTCACTGAAGCCATCACCGAACAAGCCAACACATTGCTACACATTTCTAACCTGTTTCAAATTGAACCACAGGAACGGCTTGGTCGACGCTTACGCGAAATTTCCGGTATGGACAAGGTGTTCTTTTCGAACTCAGGTGCAGAAGCTAACGAAGCCGCTATTAAAATCGCGCGCAAGTACGCCAACAAAAAAGGCGTTCTAGACCCAATTATCGTCACCTTTAACGGCAGCTTTCATGGTCGAACCATGGCCACGCTAACGGCTACCGGTAACAGTAAGGTCAAAGACGGATTTGCGCCGTTTTTATCGGGCTTTATTCACGCGCCCTACAACGACGTTGCCACCCTAAAAACCATCATCAAATGCAACCCACGCGTTGTTGCCGTTATGGTTGAGCCTATTCAGGGCGAAGGTGGCATTAATATTCCGGCAGATAACTATCTCAATGAATTGAGAAGTCTGTGTGATGAGCACGATTTGTTATTGATTTTGGACGAAATTCAAACCGGGAATGGCCGCACCGGCCGCTTTTTTAGCTACCAGTGGAACGGCATAACCCCTGATGTTGTAACTACGGCGAAAGGTTTGGGCAACGGCTTACCTATTGGCGCATGTTTAGCTAAGGGTAAAGCGGCTGAGGTGTTTCAACCAGGTAATCATGGCTCAACCTTTGGCGGCAATCCGTTTTGTACCCACGTTGCCGATCGCGTTGTTCAACACATTGTTGAAGATGATTTGCTTGCCCATGCCGAAAAACTGGGTGAATTCTATTTACAACGCTTCAACGAAGAGCTCAGCGGCCTAAGCCAGGTGAAAGAAATTCGGGGCAAAGGTTTATTGATTGGCATTGAATTGAGTCAACCGGCATCAACCATTGTTGCTCAAGCAAAAGACAAGGGTTTGATCGTAAACGTAACCTCCGGCAGTGTGATCCGATTACTACCGCCACTGGTGACAACCTTTGACCAAGCTGAGCAAACTGTCTCAATTCTTGCTGAGATTATTAAAGCACTGTAACTCAATCCATTAGACGGCCTGTTTTGAACAACAGGCCTTTAGAAATTGCTTAGGCGCTGAATTCTGCCATTGAAGAGTTGAGCCAGTAGACCGACTGGCAAGCCATGAATCCAGACAATAATCCGTACTGGATAAAACCCTTTATTTCGCTGCGAACACCATTGCAACGTTAAAAGGCGTACCGCCGGGTAGAAATCTTAGCTTAAGCATCAGCAGGGAAGCCTGCCTAGACCCGGGATGTAACTATGAAACATTTTCTACAGCTTAGTGATTTAACCACTGACGAATTGAACTCGATTATCGACCGAGGCATTGAACTCAAAGCACAACACAAAGCCGGTACCAGCAAAAAAACACTAAAACGCAAAGTGTTAGGAATGATCTTTGAAAAATCATCAACCCGAACTCGCGTTTCTTTTGAAGCCGGTATGGCACAGCTCGGCGGCCACGCCATTTTCTTATCGTCCAACGATACGCAAATGGGCCGCGGTGAACCGGTTGAAGATACCGCGCGCGTGATCTCTAGCATGGTCGACATCATTATGGTTCGAACCTTTAACCATGCCATGCTAGAAGCCTTTGCTCGCAACTCGTCAGTACCGGTAATTAACGCCTTGACCGATGATTTCCACCCATGTCAGCTACTTGCCGACATGCAGACCTTTCGCGAACACAGAGGCAGCATTCAAGGCAAAACCGTAACTTGGGTTGGTGACGGCAACAATATGTGCCAGTCGTACATCAATGCGGCCAGAATTTGGGACTTTCATCTTAAAATCGCCTGTCCCGAAGGCTACGAGCCAACACGCTCTATGTTGCTTGAAAACAGCGATCGCGTTGATATTGTGCGCGATCCTATCGAAGCGGTAAAAGGCGCATCGTTGGTTGTTACCGATACTTGGGCCTCTATGGGACAAGAAGAAGAAAAGCGTAAACGTCAGCAAATTTTTGCGAGCTACAAAGTTACTGAAGAGTTAATGACTTTCGCCAACGATGACGCACTGTTTATGCATTGTTTGCCTGCTTATCGCGGTATGGAGATCAGCGAAACCATGCTAGATGCCAAAAGCTCAGTCGTATGGGATGAGGCAGAAAACCGCCTTCACTCGCAAAAAGCCCTAATGGAATACCTCGTTAATCAAGCGTAAAAAGGCTATTAACCGCAGGTAAAGGCTTAACGGTAAACAAACTTAAAAAAGGTCTGCCATGCAGGCCTTTTTCTTTTACACAACTTTTAAAAACATACAAAACTGGAGGCCCAAATGTCCGTTAACTTTATGGAGAAAAGCGAACAAGAGCTTTGGGATATCGCTAATCCAATTATGGATAATCTTATGCGAGCCTCCACCGACATTGACCATCCAAAACACGTTCGCAATTTTACCGAGCGAGCCAAAGCCATAGTGACGCCAGAACACCTGCTTAGAGTTTGCACCAAGTATCAATCAGAGAAGGGCCAATGGTTACATCGCGAACCTTTGGCAATACTAAGAAGGCCCAACTCTGCTGCTGTTATCTGGAAACAGTTTTGCTCCAAAGCTCAAGGTGAATACGTGGCCGAGATTGTCTTGGTCAACATCAATGGCCGTTATTTAATCGACCATGCTATGGTTTTTTAACGATCAAGTTTTTAACAATCACTTCTTTTAAAATACGGCCTTTTAGCCATAGCTTTTTAATAATCCTCATCAGCAACCGTCAAAGACGGATACATTGGTTAGGCAAGACCAAAGATTATCGTTGTAAATCAAATAATTGGCTCAAAGCTTGATAATAGGTAAAAGCAAGAAAAAGGTGGATGATAGCAACATGACTTTGAAGTATCCTGCCATGTCTGGAATTTCGATTAGAAGGCCTTTTGTCTGATGAGTTTTTTAGAATTAAAGTCCATCGCCTGCCAATACCCAGCGCAAGGCAAAACCTCAGACACACAGGTGGTTGAAAACCTCGACCTGACACTAAACGAAGGCGAAATAGCCTGTTTATTAGGCCCAAGCGGCTGCGGTAAAACTACGGTACTGCGTGCCATTGCTGGATTTCATAACCTCCACGCCGGCGAAATTCGCTTATCACAACAGATGCTATCAAGCGCCCTAACCACCTTAGCGCCGGAGCACCGCAAAATCGGTTTAGTGTTCCAAGACTACGCGCTCTTCCCTCACCTATCGGTAAAAGACAACATTATTTTTGGCCTGCATAAACAGCCCAAAGCTCAACAGATGGCGACCTGTGAAGAAATGCTCGCGCTGGTTCAGCTGCAACAATTGGCCGAACGATTTCCCCATGAATTGTCCGGTGGTCAACAACAGCGTGTGGCATTGGCCCGCGCACTGGCCGCAAAACCATCATTGCTACTACTTGATGAGCCCTTCTCAAACCTAGATGTCGAACTGCGCAGAACACTCGCGCTTGAGGTACGGAACATTCTCAAGCAACAGCAAATTACTGCGATTATGGTAACCCACGACCAAGAAGAAGCCTTTGCGTTTTCGGATGTCATTGGTGTGATGTACGGCGGAAAGCTGCACCAGTGGGATTCGCCCTACAATCTTTATCATCAACCCAACAGCCGTTTTGTGGCGAGCTTTATCGGCCAAGGCGTGTTTTTGTCGGGTAGGCTACGTGAGCATCACATTGAAACTGAACTTGGCTTAATTGCCAAAAATGGAGTGAATGATTGGCCTCACTCCGGGGAAGTTGATCTCTTGGTTCGCCCCGATGATGTTATTTTTGATGAACACAGCGAAATTGCAGGACAGGTTTCAGGTAAGGTTTTTGCCGGAACATCGACTTTGTACACCTTGCATTTAGGCTCAGGCTCAAAATTGCTCGCCAGTTTTCCAAGTCACCTCGACTATGCCATTGGCCAGCAAATTCCACTTTCATTGAATTTGCAACACCTCATTGGTTTCCCCAAATAAACTGTATTCCTGTTTGATTAACCGTTTTTTTGAGTAGGTTGACCAATTAAAAACCTGTCAGATTGGCTAACAGTTAACATCTTCTAAAAATTGCTCCTGTTAAGTGTAAAAAAGTATAAAACCAGATTTTTTAGTAGTTTTTGACGAATTAGAGTTATATCAATCGAAACATGGTTAGCAATTACTAACTTTTTGATTTATCCACACCTTATCAACAAAAAACCACCAAGTCACACAACTTGCAGAAAGCTCAAAAGCGCATTATCTTGTATCAAAGCCAATTCGAAACCCCTATATGTTGGGTTTCCTGTCAAGATGTTGTTAACACACAGAGTCGCAGAAAATAACCGCAAAAGGTGCCGAATTTGCACCGGTTCTAAGGCAAAAACTACAGATCGAACACGCAAAAACGCCACATAATAGGCAACCCAACACGTGAATCGCCCAAAAGCCTTGATACCTCTGAGATCAGGGCTTTTGAATTTTTAGGTAAGCAAAAGACTTACGGTTGTTAGGGATTCTCTGTTACGGCTTACGATGTTTGAATGTGAGAAAAATGACGCCATCCTTGCACTCGACTAGATTCATACAAATAAAACTCGCAGATGTTGAGTTTCAATACGTAGAAATCGTTTAACAATGTTTTTAACAGCATTGGCAATAACAAGCAGAACTAGGTAACCGCACAAGAGTTGCTCGTTCCATTTGCTTGTCGACAAATATTCAATCTATACCTCAGCTACAGCCACAAGCAGTAATAGCTACACAGTCTACGGAGACATACATGCGAACCGAGTCGGAAGTCCGAACCGATAAAACCTCGTCAAAAACCCCTACACCCACCGAAAAACGAGCCAGCCACGTAAGTGCTACCGCACCCGGGCAAATGCGCGTAATCAAGCGCAATGGCACGGTAGTACCCTTTGATGAGAGTAAAATCTCGGTTGCCATGACCAAGGCGTTTTTAGCGGTCGAAGGTGGCACCGCTGCGGCGTCATCGCGCATTCGCGAAACCGTTAAATCACTAACGGCGCAAATTGCAGCAACCTTCGCTCGACGTATGCCTTCTGGCGGCACCATGCACATCGAAGACATTCAAGATCAAGTAGAACTGATGCTGATGCGCGCCGGTGAACACAAAATCGCCCGCTCATACGTTCTTTATCGTGAAGAGCACGCACGTCTTCGTGCGGCTAAAGCTGCTACCACCTCTGAGCCACAACCCGATGCCGTTTACGGCACCATCATGGTAGTTATGCCAGACGGTAGCGAACAGGCACTTAACATGGTGCGTGTGCGCACATTGGTAGAAGAAGCCTGTGCTGGTCTTGCTGAAGTAAACCCGGAAGACATTCTTAAAGGTGCCATGCGCAATCTTTACAGCGGTGTTAGCCTTGAAGACGTCAACACATCTTTGGTTATTACCGCCCGTACGCTGGTCGAAAACGAGCCCAACTACAGCTTTGTAACCGCGCGTTTATTGTTAGACAAACTTCGCGCCGAAGCCCTTTCATTCTTGAAAATTGCGCAGCAAGCGACCCATCACGAAATGGAAGGTTTGTACGCCCAAGCTCTGCCTGCGTACATTAAAGCCGGTATTGAGCTTGAGTTGCTTAATCCAAAACTATTGGATTTCGACCTAGAAAAACTGGGTCAAGCGCTCGATCACAACCGCGACGACCAATTCACCTATCTTGGTCTGCAAACCCTCTACGATCGCTACTTTATTCACAGCGATGGCGTGCGCATTGAACTACCCCAGGTATTCTTTATGCGTGTGGCTATGGGTCTTGCCATTGAAGAAGAAAACAAAAACGAACGTGCCATTGAGTTCTATCAACTCCTCAGCTCGTTCGATTACATGAGTTCAACACCAACACTGTTTAACTCAGGGACTTTGCGTCCGCAGTTATCGTCTTGCTACCTGACCACCGTTCCCGATGATCTGCACGGCATTTACGGTGCTATTCGCGATAACGCCATGTTGTCTAAATTTGCCGGTGGCTTGGGTAACGACTGGACACCCGTTCGTTCGCTTGGCGCCTACATCAAAGGTACCAACGGTAAATCACAAGGTGTTGTGCCTTTCTTAAAAGTGGCTAACGATACCGCTGTTGCCGTTAACCAAGGTGGTAAGCGTAAAGGTGCCGTATGTGCCTACCTAGAAACTTGGCATTTAGACGTAGAAGAATTCCTAGAGCTTCGCAAAAACACCGGTGACGATCGCCGTCGTACCCACGACATGAACACCGCCAACTGGGTGCCCGATTTGTTTATGAAGCGCGTCTTCGAAGACAAAGAATGGACGCTGTTCTCGCCACACGACGTACCTGATTTGCACGACCTTTACGGCGAAGCCTTCGAGACCGCCTATTGCGCATACGAAACCAAAGCACAAACCGGTGCAATCAAGCTCAGCAAAACCGTTCGTGCTCTCGATTTATGGCGCAAAATGCTAGGCATGTTGTTCGAAACCGGCCACCCATGGATCACCTTTAAAGACCCATGTAACCTGCGCAGCCCGCAGCAACACGTTGGTGTGGTGCACTCATCGAACCTGTGTACCGAAATTACGCTAAACACAAAAGCCGACGAAGAAATCGCCGTGTGTAACCTAGGTTCTGTGAACCTTGCGCAACACATTGTTGATGGCAAACTCGATATCGAAAAACTCAAAGCCACCGTAAAAACCGCGGTGCGCATGCTCGATAACGTTATCGATATCAACTACTACTCGGTAGACAGCGCGCAGAACAGTAACTTCAAACACCGCCCGGTAGGTTTGGGTGTTATGGGCTTCCAAGATGCGCTTTACAAAATGCGATTGTCGTATGCCTCGGATGAAGCCGTTGAATTTGCTGATAACAGCATGGAAGCCATCAGCTATTACGCCATTGAAGCCTCCAGCCAATTGGCAACCGAACGTGGCACCTACTCCACCTTCGACGGTTCATTGTGGAGCCAAGGCATTTTGCCAATCGACTCTATTCAAAAATTGATTGCCGCCCGTGGTGAACAATTTATTGAAGTCGATACCAGCACCACCTTAGATTGGGACACCTTACGCGAAACCGTAAAAACCCAAGGTATGCGTAACTCCAACGTTATGGCCATTGCTCCGACAGCAACCATCGCCAACATTACTGGTGTGTCGCAATCCATTGAGCCGACGTATCAAAACCTGTACGTGAAATCGAACCTTTCCGGCGAATTCACCGTGGTTAACCCCTACCTTGTTCGCGATCTAAAAGAACGTGGCTTGTGGGACACCGTAATGGTTAACGACCTGAAATACTACGAAGGCTCGGTACAGGCCATTGATCGCATTCCAGAAGACTTAAAAGCGCTGTATCGCAACGCCTTTGAAGTAGAACCGCGTTGGTTAGTAGATTCTGCCAGCCGTCGCCAAAAATGGATCGACCAAGCCCAAAGCTTGAACCTATACATTGCCGGCGCTAGCGGTAAAAAACTCGACATCACCTACCGCATGGCTTGGTACCGTGGCCTAAAAACCACCTACTACCTACGTGCGTTAGCGGCAACCACCACCGAGAAATCTACCGTTAATACTGGCAGCCTAAACGCCGTATCTTCGGGCACAGCACCGGCAGGCGCCAGCGCCTCACCAAGCCAGCCCGCGCAAGAACCACAGGCCGCAGAAGTACCCAAAGCCTGCTCACTGGACGACCCAGATTGCGAAGCTTGCCAATAAGTTTTAATGGATAAAAACGCAGAAAATAAAAAACCGGCCTAGTGTCGGTTTTTTATTTAAGAAACTCCTTACGAACTTAAATCCATCGTACTCCCGACCACACCACTATTGCCGACCCAGCACAATCAAACTCAAAATAATCCAGCTTTCAACTTGTAGCGTATCGCGCTACAATATGCAAACGTAAGGAGACGGGATGATCAAATCATTCAAACACAAGGGTTTAAAAAAATTCTTTGAACTGGGAAAAACCCAAGGAATTCGTCAAGATCATGCCAATCGCTTACGAATTCGCCTAGCAATTTTGAATAACGCTATGTGTATAGAAGATATTGATCAGCCGGGCTTTAATTTACACCCCTTAAGCGGCGACCTAGCAAATCATTGGTCAATTTCAGTTAACGGAAATTGGCGATTATTTTTTATTTTTGAAGATGGCAATGTTTACGTTCTTGATTACGATGACTATCACTGAGGCCCAACCATGAATATGCACAACCCACCACACCCAGGTGAGCTGATCAAAACCTTTCTGATTGAAGATGAAGACGGCAATAAAATCGAT
This sequence comes from Sessilibacter sp. MAH1, assembly GCF_054658315.1. Classification (NCBI taxonomy): domain Bacteria; kingdom Pseudomonadati; phylum Pseudomonadota; class Gammaproteobacteria; order Cellvibrionales; family Cellvibrionaceae; genus Sessilibacter; species Sessilibacter sp. MAH1. The sequence goes on along the minus strand of NZ_BAAGIC010000003.1, from coordinate 68,321 downwards.
TCCATTGCCAATGTTGCTAAAAAGCTTGGCGTGAGCCGCAGTGCATTAAATAAAGTAATTAATGGCAGCGCATCGCTGTCTTTAGAAATGGCATTAAGATTGGAAACGGTTGGCTCCGGCAGTGCCGAGATGTGGGCAAAAATGCAATCCGATTACACCTTGTGGCAATTGCGAAATCAAAGCGCAGCTTAAGTACTTCCACTTTAAACCATGACTTATCAACTTAGTTTTAATCGCCATAAATTTCTGGTGGCCGATATTCCTCTGGAAGAAATCTACGAAAAACACGGTACTTATTACCCATTTCAAGATGAACACGAGCAAGAATTAGAATCTTGGCAAGTAATCTGGAAGCCTTTAAATATCCGTTTTTATAATGACAGCGACTCTAATATCACCGCCATTCCTGACATTACCTGTTGGTTTACCGACCAACTCATCATGAACGATAAAACATTTAAAAGAACCGTTAAAACAGTATGCCGAATGGCTACCGATATTATGCGAAAACATTCCCTATTGGTTATTTCACGTAAATTTAAAAACCGATTTAAGTTACGTAGATAACAGTAAAAGCCAACGCAATATTGACGAGACAGGTTTTATTGAAGTTACTAAACTGGGCTTTCTTAAAAACAAAGTTGAATCGTTATTAATTTTTAAATCGCAGTTTAATAATTACGAAAGTATCTATTGTAACCAAGCATTTAAAGATTTAATCGAAAACAACCAACTTAAAGGCTTAAACTTTTCTAATAATTTGGCCTCAGAAATTATCTAGAAATAAATTTAAAAACATGACTAAAATCAAAACCATCAAGTGATAGATCTACATCTCGAATAACAATCCTGTTTTTTTATAAATTACTCTATATTTTTTAAATTCCACGCCTACCTCCTTCGAAAAACCCTTTATTTTTCAATCGACAAAACAACTTATTGAATAAAAAAACCAGCCCGCGATATAAACTTAAGGAAACTCTGATTAACTAAGAGTTTCTCGCGACACAAGGATGTGTCGCCAATTTCAAGAACGGTAAGTAATTGAAATTGTGAAGAAATTGGAAATCGCATTTTCAATTTCTGTCCTCTGATTAAATCATGGATGAGTTAATCAGAGGTTCCTTAAATATTAACTGATAATAAATTATCCGCAGAAGCGATTCCAACAACGCTGAAAACACTATAAATTATCCAACTTCAGCTGATTCAATATCGATAGGAACATCAATGACATCGCCATACCAGGTACCAAATTCTAACTTAAATACATACGAAACAAGAACTTGCAATGCTTGCGGAAAAGAAATGCATGCTTCAGCTGCTACGTGTCCAAATTGCGGGTTATCACAACGATCAAAACGGTATAAGAATAAAGTTACGGCTGCTATCTTTGCTTTTTTCTTAGGCGGCTTTGGTGCACACAGATTCTATTTAGGCCAATGGTGGGGTGTTTTTTATCTGCTATTTTGCTGGTTATGGATACCGGGATTAATTGCTCTTGTAGAATTTATCTATTTCTTAGTATGCAATCCTAAAAAATGGGATGACAAATATAACGAAGGGATTCCAGCTGGGCCAAACGATAAAAACAGCGGTTTCTTGGTAGCGATTATTATTGTTATTGGTTTATTTATGGTCACGGCAATAATCGGCATACTAGCGGCTGTCGCCCTTCCTGCTTATCAAGACTACACAACAAGAGCAAAAATTGACCAAACTATTGTGGAATCACAAGTATTGACCACAAGTATAGAACAATATTTTGATAAATATGACACTCTACCCGCTTCAAATACACATTTGGGTTATAACAAAATTTATCTAATAGATGAATCACATGAAGCAGTATTTAATGGTGAAGAGTTAATTATTACGTTTGGATCAGTAATATCAACCGTAGAAAATGAAACCCTTATCCTTACTCCAATAATCGAAAACAACTCAATCTTTTGGAATTGTACTAAAGGAACACTTAGAGAAAACTACAGACCCATTAAGTGCAGAAATCGGTAAATTATATTTTTTAAAGGAATACGTCGGGTTAAGATTAGAAAACCTTAACCCGAACACAACTTGAATAACTAAGTTAGCAAAGCATTTAGTAACACAATAAAAATAATGTCTTCCTAAGTTTTATTGCGCAGTCCAGCCACCGTCAATTGTTAATGACGAGCCGGTAATTAATTTCGCAGAATCACCACATAAAAACACAACTAGGTCGGCGATATCAGAAATGCTGACTTGTTGTTTAATGGCGTGTGCTTTTAGCAATACGTTTTTAATGGCTTCTTCTTCGGTCATGTTGTAGGTTTTTGCTAAACCGGGAAGTTGTTTGTGCATGAGCGGTGTATTTACACTGCCCGGACAAATGGCATTACAGGTAATACCAAATTCGCCCAATTCCAAGGCAACGGTTTTGGTTAATCCAATAACACCGTGTTTTGCAGAGTTGTAAGCAGATTTATAAGGTGATGCCACCAAACCATGAACCGATGAGGTATTAATAATACGGCCCCAACCTTTTGCTTTCATGCTTGGCACAAGGGCTTTTAAGGTATGAAAGTTAGAGTTTAAGCTAATGTCGATAATGGCATTCCATTTATCTTCTGGGAATTCATCAATTGGAGATACGTGTTGAATACCGGCGTTATTTACTAAAATATCGACACCACCAAATTCCGCAACGGCTACTTCACACATTGCACGAATTTCTTCGGGTTTAGTCATATCAGCATTGGAATACAATACGGTTACGCCGTATTCGGTTTCCATCGCACGGCGCTGTTTTTCAATTTCTTCTGCATCGCCAAAACCGTTAAGCATAATGTTAACGCCTTGTGCCGCTAACGCGAAAGCAATACCTTGACCGATACCACTGGTTGAACCGGTAATCAAAGCGGATTTATTTTTTAATTCCATAATAACGTCTCTAAAATCTTTTATGAATAATCGGGTTGATCGGTCTATTCGGTTAAATGTCTACAATAACGTATAAATCTGTAGCGTTTGTAAATATCTTAGCTTATTTTTTATTGGTAATAAAAACACCTACAGCAACAATGAGCACACCCGCAATAGCGGCATCTGATAGTTGCTGATGGTAAATTAAATATTCTTCTATGGCGGTAACAGGCGGTACCATATAAAACAAGCTGGTTACGCTAGATACTGAGCTGTTTTGAATTAAATAAATTAAAATAAAGATAGAACCAAACGATAATACAAATACTAACCAAAATAGAGCAAAAATAAATTCACCCGTCCATTGTACCTGCATTGTCTCAAACGAGAGTGCCAAAATGAGCATAACAATGCATGTTGTCGCGTATTGCAGAGCTGTACCGGTAATTGGATGCATTTCGGTACAATATTTCTTCTGAAAAATCACACCGTATGAGATTCCCATTAAACTCACAAATACGGCCAATAACGCTGCTGTCAGATTGCTACTCTCACCGAGATTAATCGCTAATATCTTTTCGGCAACCACAAAGCCAACGCCACAAAAACCAAGGCATAACCCTATCCATTGGTAGCGCGACATGGATTCGTTTAAAAAATAACGTGCGAACAAACACGAGCATATTGGCTGTAAACCCACTATCAATGCAGCGACGCCCGCAGACATTCCTAAACTAATCGCGGTGAAAATTCCACCTAGGTAAAAACCGTGCAGTAATAATCCCGAAACCGAAATATTAAACACCTGCTGTTGGCGATTCGGCCATGGCGAGGCCATTACCAAAGCAATTGCGCACAATAATAGGGTCGCAAAACCAAAACGAATGAATAAAAAAGTAAACGGTTCGACATAAGGCAAACCGTATTTAGCACCAATAAAACCTGTACTCCAAAGAAGTACAAATAAAGCTGGAAAGAACAGTACTGAAAACTTAGTGGTCGTGTTCAGCTTTATACGTTGATAATTAAAAGTCATAATTTTAGCCATTATATCAAGCTCAAAAATAACATTTAACGATCAAAATGTTTTTCCGAACTACACCTTACCAATCGCAACATCCCTTTTGCGATGTGTATTGAAGCAGAAAAAACTAAGCTTGTGATCTTTTGCTTAGTTAACTCTTTAAACTAAAAACAGTTACTCAAAGCGGCTTAGTTTAAATAGATCGATGTCGTATTTAGTACTACCATGCTGAGCCAAGTCGGCCATAATATCGCCAATTACCGAACAAAACTTAAAGCCGTGTCCTGAAAAACCACCAGCAAAATACACATTGGATGTACCCGGCAATAAATCAATCACAAAATGCTCATCAGGCGTATTGGTGTAAATGCACGTGGATTTATCCAATAGCTTACCCGCAGCTTCCGGGAAGAAACGCACTAAACCTTCACGAGTTAATTGCTCATCCGCTTCGCTGACGTCACGATTCATGTTATCGGGATCAACCACTTCTTTTAAGTGATGCGCTTTACCAAATTTAAAACCCGTCTGATCAAATACCGGAAATCCGTAATAATGACCTTCGTTAACTTTTAAATTAAACACCGGGAAATGATTCGGCGAAAACACTTCGGGATCATTGGGCTCAAACCAACCAACAACTTGGCGTTCAGGTGTTGCAACCTTGGGCAAATCTTTTAGAATTTTTAAGAACCAAGGTCCAGCCGTTACTACTAAACGATTGGCAAAGTATTCACCTTTGTCGGTAATCACTTTTACCGAACCGTCGTTAGATTCGAAATCTAATACCTGCTCGTGATCGTGAATTTCAGCGCCGTTTTCTTTCGCCAAACGAATAAAGGCATCGATACACTTCTCGGCAAATAATACACCGCCATCTGGCTGATAAACCGAGTAGATATCATCAGGAAGGTTGTAACCCGGAAATTTTTCCGCAACTTGGCGTGCATTTAAAATCTCGTGTGGTAAATTGTGTTCTTCGCAAGATCGCTTAGAGCCTAAAAAAATCTCACTGTCTTCGTAACCGGCGTCGATTGATCCGGTAATTGCCAACAAATGCTCACCGGATTTTTCTTCCAATTTTCGCCACAAATCATAGGCTTGTTGAACCAATTTTACGTAATAAGGTTCTTGATAGTAGGCCATACGAATAATACGCGTGGCGCCATGGGAAGAACCCATTTGGTTAGGAATTGAAAAGCGATCAATACCCAATACTTTTAAACCACGTTCTGCAAGTTCACAAATGGTGGCACTGCCCATGCCACCAACACCAAGAACGATAACGTCGTAATGATTAGATGAAGCGTTATCTGTAGATGTGCTCATTGTAATTCCTTAATCGTGTAGATTTCTCAACAGCACTTAGTTAGCCGGGGTTAAAAACTCAAAAGATTCTTGCTTTAAGAATCGTGTGATTCGATTTTCCCACACTCCAACTTGGTCTTTATCACCCATTAAATAGTACATTTCACGAACAAGATCTAACGAAGATTTGCCGGTGAAGTCGTAATTATAGAAAGAGCGTAATAACGTTTCTTCAGCTTCTTTTTTACGGTCTTGTTGATAAAGACGTAACGCAGAAACTAATTTGGTATTTAAATCGTCGTCGGTAGGCGTTTGCATGCCGCGAATCCAAGCTTCGTCTAGAACTTCTTGGCGAACCATATTTTCTAGATTTTCGTTTACATAGCAGTCGAAAACAATATGAATACGATCAGAACCGTTATTTACTGCACCATGTATGTAATCTGCCGGATTTAATTTCCACAAGGCATCTTCATGCATGTGTACTTTGCGTCCTTCTAAAATTAAAAACGCCTCGTCATTGGTTTGCACAGGTAAATGTAGACGTAGACGTTTTTTGTCTTCTAGCTCTGAATAGTCGCGGTGTTCCCACAAACAAGCGCCTGGACGCAATAAATTTAAACGAACCCACATCAAATCAAGACCTAGATCTTCAATGATTTTTGCAGTTTTTGGTAATTTGGCCAAAACATCCGTTGGTTCAGGTGTACAGTCTTTAATAAGTGTATTACTGCTGTCACCGTTACTGCTGTACAAAGACAATGAATGCACGCCTTCAGAAACGTACTCACTGTACGAGAAGTTTTTCCAATCTAAATTTGCTTCTTTAATTTCATCCGCGATAATTTTACTCACCCCAGCGTCAAATTTTTTAACGCGAGAAACAGCCGGCAAGAATTTTTCGATAGAATTACAGACATTATTTAACATAATATTTCTTCCTTAAATATATTTGTAAAACATTAAAATGCTGAGAAACAATATTTAAGGCAACACCCTAAAACCCTAAACATTACTCAGGTAGTGATTTATTTGTTTGAAATAGATTAATTTAAAAATGACTTAATTTATTTTTTATACAAGGCTAAACAATACAGTTAGTGCAACTAAATTTTTATACAGACCAAAGCTATTTAATTAATTTAATAAAACTTGAGTCTATTTATTATTATCCGAAACGATTTTGACCACTTAATCAAAATAAATTTAGATTTATTTGCGCACAGAGATACTTATTACCGTTTTATTTTTTGTATCGGAGTGTAGGACTAATTTATGACCGATACTTTACAGTAACAAGATGAACAAAAATAAAAGAATGCTTTGTTAGAAAAAATTTAAACTTCTATTTGTAACTGTCTGACAGTTAGGTTGCGCATTATATTTATAAAAAACATTCTGTATTCTTAATAAAATATTTTTTTTGAATCAATTCACAAAGAATTTTTTAATTTAAATAAAACAAACCACAATAATGAAAAATAAAAGTTATTATTAATACGAAAGCATTACTTCACATTGTAATCAACCAATCTTAGCCATCAAAAAAAACATTCATTCAAAAATATAAAACTGCGTCCATTGATTTCAAATTAAATTTGAAATTTAGACTTAAGAAGTGAATTAAATGCTCGTGAGATTGATCGACTGAGGATTTATTACCCTAGCTGATTAAGGCGCGCAGTATATTTACTCATTGATTAGCCTCAATACTGACAGGAATAACAGCCTAGATTGTAAGCCTGTTCATTTACATAAATTTATGTAATTTCGGTTACATATTATTAATTTTCTAATTTTTACCAAATTAAATTAACGTTCAAAAATACGTTCACTTATTTAATGTTATATACAAACTACCGAAACCTTTGATTTACTCTTCCACGATGAAATCGAAGGGAATAAATTGAAAAACTTATGTCTAATTTTTTCTTTAATTTCAATTAGTTACGGTGATTTAAATTACCAAATCCTCATCATGTTATAAGGGGTTATGGGTTAGCCTTTTTTATAGCATGGAGAAAAAACCAGTCTTAGAGAGAGTTTTTTTACCATAAAAACTCAACATATTTTTTACTTACATCGAAGACCGACCTAGCGTCTTAATGTTCTTGCGAGCAAAAACAATTTGTAATAAATATTCCAGAGATTTTGTTATCTCCCTGGAATTTACATTTTCGACTTTAAAAAATGAACTTTATTTTATTTTGTGATATTTCATTAACAATTATTAACTTGTTCATTTTTCCTATTAAAAACATTAAAAAATAATTCTTAAATTACGGCGGCAAACTTCATTTATTACAAGCTCAATACGCTTCCGATTAATCTCACACATTTTACAATCAGTTAAAAATATTCAAATAAATATATGTCACTATAGTCATGCCGGTCACGTTAATTACTTTAATTACTTTAGTCAGCTTTAAATATTTTTACCCCAAAAACCTGAACAAAGAACGCAACCAACATATTTGTAAAATAAACTCATATCTGAACAACGGTAACTGTGGCTAGTTAAAAGTCCAACTACTGTATTTTTTGTCACAGATCAAAAATTGGGTCTTTAATGAAGTACAAACTCTAAACTAACCATTAATACCTATTAAATTAGGAACCTCTGATTAACCCTCATGAGTTAATCAGAGGTTCTATTTGGAAATTTCAGGCATTATTAGTAATTTTATAAAGAGGGCTGACTCTGGTTTTATACCGGGTTGTTATCAGAATTTTAAAGATACGTGCAAATAATGTTTGCACATACGATATTTTTTATAGACGGGAAATTTTATATTGATTGTAAAATAACGATTGGAATAAAACTTATTTATTCGAAATGCAATAATTTAAAGACGACTAATATCAAAAAAGCATATTTTATTCGGTTGCATCTAATGCGTAGCTGATTTGATCCGAGGTAAAACCTCTGTACGACAAATAACGGTAACATTTCGCTTTTAATTTTGGATCCGTTTTAATTTGCTCCCTACTATCTGGTCCAAATTTTCGGTCAAACGCTAATTTCGCCAGCTCAAACCAATCGATAGTATCAGTCTCTAATGCGCTGGCGATGTGATGATTAGCGAGCCCCTTTTGCTTGAGCTCATTACGAATACGCAGTGGCCCGCGAAATTTTGTGCTACTGCTACGAACAAAAGCTTCGCTGTAGCGCTCATCATTGACGTAGCCATATTCGATAACTTTGTTGAGGCAATGCTGAAGGGCATTGTAAAAGTCTTCTGTCGTTTGCCCACTCTCATCATCTGTCGCAAACTTATTGTGCAGCTTTTTTGTTAATTCCGAGGTCGAGTAATCACGACGCGATAACAAATAAATTGCGTAATCGGTAAACTTTTTAGGTAAGTCTGTTGTTTGCTTAAGGTCTTTGGGCACGAGATTCGATGCTCAATTAATCAATTTAATACAATAGGAATTTCTGGCTAACTTATCCTTGATTGAATCGAATTGCAAAATTAAACATGCTACTTCATATTTTTCAAACGCTCGATTGCTTATGAGAGACGCTGATTAACCTAGAGTTTCTCGCGACACAAGGATGTGTCGCCAATTTCAAGAACGGCAAGTGATTGAAATTGTGAATAAATTGGAAATCACATTTTCAATTTATTCCCTCTGATTAAATCAAGGATGAGTTAATCAGAGGTTCCTAGAGTTTCTTATCAATAAAAAAGCCGACATTTAAAGTCGGCTTTTTACTAATGAAAGTCTATTAAATACTCTGATTAACTCATGGGTGACTCAATCAGTAATCTTCATATTATTCTTCAACTTCAGAAGACTCTTCATCAACCTCGACGGCGTCATCTTCTCTGCTTGTCTCAGGTAATAATTTTTCTCTAATTTGTAACTCAATGGTTTTAGCAATCTCTGGATTTTCACGCAAAAAGCGCATGGAGTTATTTTTACCCTGGCCAATCTTATCGCCTTGATAACTGTACCAAGCGCCGGACTTATCGATTAGACCGAGTTTTACGCCATAGTCGATTATTTCACCCAACAGGTTAATACCCTGACCGTAAAGGATTTGGAATTCTGCTTGTTTAAACGGCGGAGCAACTTTGTTTTTAACCACTTTTACTCGGGTTTCGCTACCAATGACTTCTTCGCCTTCTTTTACCGAGCCGATTCGGCGAATATCTAACCGTATAGAGGCATAAAACTTCAGTGCATTACCACCGGTGGTAGTTTCTGGAGAGCCGAACATCACACCAATTTTCATACGAATTTGGTTGATGAAAATAGCCAAACAGTTAGCGTTTTTGATATTACCGGTAATTTTACGCAAGGCTTGCGACATAAGACGAGCCTGCAAACCCACGTGATGATCACCCATTTCACCTTCGATTTCAGCCTTTGGCGTTAACGCCGCAACAGAGTCAACCACAAGAACGTCAACAGCACCGGAGCGAACCAGCATGTCGGCAACTTCTAAAGCTTGTTCACCGGTGTCTGGCTGGGAAACGATAAGATCGTCAACATTAACCCCGAGCTTTTCAGCGTAAATAGGATCCAGCGCGTGCTCAGCATCAATGAAAGCACAAGTACCGCCTTGTTTTTGGGCTTCAGCGATGACTTGTAACGTTAAAGTGGTTTTACCAGAAGATTCTGGGCCGTAAATTTCAACGATGCGTCCCTTTGGTAAACCGCCAATACCCAGCGCGGAATCTAAACCAATAGAGCCTGTAGAAACCGAAGGAATATTATGATGTTCACGGTCTCCCATGCGCATGACCGTGCCTTTACCAAACTGTCGTTCAATTTGGCTTAAAGCCGCGGCGAGTGCTTTCTCTTTATTGGCGTCCATTGATATCCTCGTGGGTTTAACGTTTTTTTGTTTCATAAGCTGCGTTGGTTCTTTAAGGTTAGAGTATCAAAAGCCGTAGCTTACAAAATATGACACCGATAAGTGAACCCAAGCGGCTGAATTCAGTTGCTTTAAATTATCACATGATACTGTATAAGAAAACAGTTATTGTTTATTTATACAGTATTTTTCATTAGCCATTACCCGGTACCATTTCGATCAAACCACGCAAGCTGGCCATGGTCGCTTGACGGCGAACTTCGGCTCGCCCACCGTTAAATTGAAAATGTTTACTAACAGTTTGACGATTACTTTTTGAGCTCCAGGCAATCCAAACTGTACCTATGGGTTTTTCTTTACTGCCGCCGGTTGGCCCCGCGACACCGCTAACAGCCACCGAAAAATCAGCACCCGAAGCTCTTAATGCACCCTCCGCCATTTCTTGAACAACGGCTTCGCTGACTGCACCGTGAGTGTTAAGTGTTTCTTCACTTACACCCAATTGTTGGGTTTTGGCTTGGTTTGAGTAGGTAACCCAACCCAGTTGAAACCACAGAGAACTGCCCGGAATTTCAGTAATTGCCGCAGCGATACCGCCACCAGTACACGACTCTGCCGTGGTACAGGTCAAACTTTTTTCTGACAATAGATTTCCCAATTGTTGGGCAAGAGATTCTGTCATTGATTTCATAATTTAAACTATCGGTTTCCTATCAGTACTTCGGTGAGGCGCGCTGAGAAGCTCGTCTCTGAGATTAGCTTCCATCAGTGAGTATATGTACGAGATACGTTAGACTATCGTGCTTTTATTTTCGAGCTCAAGTAAACCTTGAGCGGAACCGGTCGCAAATTGCGATCATTCATTCCAAGTAAACAATCAAATTGTCTTTATGGACCCACAAAATCTCCAAAACGCGCAAAATTTCTCCTCGATAGACACCGCCGATTTATCTCACCACACGCCGATGATGCAGCAATACCTGCGCATCAAGGCCGAGCATCCGCACGAATTGGTGTTTTATCGTATGGGCGATTTTTACGAGCTCTTTTTTGATGACGCTAAAAAAGCATCCGAGCTATTAGATGTCACACTAACCGCTCGCGGAAAATCCGGCGGCAATCCAATTCCCATGGCTGGTGTTCCGTTTCACGCAGCGGAGGCCTATTTAGCGAAGCTGGTTCGTTTGGGCGAGTCGGTTGCCATTTGTGAGCAGGTCGGTGATCCCGCCGAAAGCAAAGGCCCGGTCGAGCGAAAGGTTGTGCGGGTAGTCACTCCAGGTACGGTTAGTGATGAAGCTTTATTGAACGAAAATAAAGACAATTTATTAGTAGCTGTTAATGTTGTTGATAACTGTTTTGGAATTGCCACCTTAGACATTGGCAGTGGCCGCTTCCACGTTTTAGAGGTCTTCGGTGAAGAAGCATTATTGGCAGAAGTTGAGCGATTAAAGCCCGCCGAAATATTGTTTGCGGAAGATTTAGGTGGCCAGTACCTGCCGCCGAAAACACGTGGTCAGCGACCTCGCCCACCTTGGGAATTTGATTACGATACGGCCACGCGGTTGCTGTGTGAGCAGTTTGCCACCAAAGACTTATCGGGATTTGGCTGTGGAAATCTGCACGCTGCCATTGGCGCCGCTGGTTGCTTACTTTCTTATGCCCAAGAAACCCAGCGCACATCGCTGCCGCATATTCGCTCGTTAAAACATGAAGATCGCGATGAAGCAGTAGCCCTTGATGGCGCAACTCGTCGTAACCTAGAAATCGATTTGAATTTATCGGGTGAAGAATCTAATACCCTCTACTCGGTTTTAAATAAAAGCGCTACCGCCATGGGTAGCCGATTGTTACGCCGTTGGCTGAATCGTCCGCTGCAAAATCTTGCGATTTTAACGGAGCGCCAAGATGCTATTGAGTCCTTGTCGCAAAACTATCATTACGAATCAATTCATCAGTCACTGAAAAATATCGGTGACTTAGAACGTATTTTAGGCCGTGTTGCGCTGCGCTCTGCTCGACCGAGAGACTTGTCTCGACTGTGCGCGAGTTTAGCGGTCTATCCTGGCCTGCAAGCGGATCTAAAAACGCTAGATGCATCTGCAAAATTGCACAGTCTAAGCAACGAGATCGCTGAGTTTCCAAAAATTGTTGAGCTGCTGAGTAAAGCGCTCGAAGAAAATCCACCGGTGGTGATTCGAGAAGGCGGCGTAATTGCCAATGGCTATGACAGCGAACTTGATGAACTCCGATCATTGAGTACCAATGCCGGGCAGTTCTTAGTAGATTTAGAAGAGCGAGAAAAAGCCCGCACGGGAATCAGTACGTTGAAGGTCGGCTACAACCGCGTGCACGGTTACTACATTGAAATCAGTCGCGGCCAATCGGATTCAGCGCCGGCAGACTACCTGCGCAGACAAACGTTGAAAAATGCCGAACGGTTTATCACGCCTGAGCTTAAAGCGTTTGAAGATAAGGCACTCTCTGCCAAGAGTAGAGCGCTATCACGAGAAAAAGCGCTTTACGATGAGCTGCTAGAAATCATTAATGAAGATCTCATTGATTTGCAAATCTCTGCCGCCGCTGTTGCCGAACTGGATGTGTTAACCAACTTGGCGGAACGCGCATTATCGCTGAATTTCTGTCGACCCAAATTGGAAAAAACACCGGGCTTAGACATTGTTGGTGGCCGACACCCAGTTGTCGAACAAGTGATTGATACGCCGTTTGTGGCCAACGATTTAAGTTTGGATGAGCATCAACGCATGCTCATTATTACCGGTCCAAACATGGGCGGTAAAAGTACCTATATGCGCCAAAATGCCTTGATTACTTTGCTGGCGCATGTGGGCAGTTTTATTCCCGCTCAGAGCGCGCGCATTGGTATTGTCGATAGAATTTTTACTCGAATTGGTTCGTCTGATGATCTTGCCGGCGGTCGATCAACGTTTATGGTGGAAATGACCGAAACCGCTAATATTTTGCACAATGCCACCTATCGCAGTTTAGTGTTAATGGATGAAGTCGGACGAGGCACCAGCACCTTTGATGGCCTGTCATTGGCTTGGGCCTGTGCGCATTATTTAGCAGAAAAAATTGGAGCCTTCACCTTGTTTGCTACCCATTATTTCGAGCTAACTCAATTGCCAGAGCAAATCGCCACCGTAGCAAACGTTCATCTAGATGCAACCGAACACAACGATAATTTGGTGTTTTTGCATCACATTCAACGCGGTGCCGCAAATCAGAGTTTCGGTTTACAAGTTGCCAAGCTCGCAGGAATCCCACAGCCAGTATTAGCAATTGCAAAACAGCAATTGGAGCTGTTAGAAGCAGGCTCTACGGCGGTGAATAACCTTCCACCCAAAGTTATCGCTGCGCCAAGTAATACTGAAAAGACAGACTTTTTTCAGGGAGATTTTTTCAGCAGCGCGCCACATCCAATTGTTGCCGAGCTGGAAAAACTTGATCCTGATGAGCTCACAGCGAAAGCGGCGTTGGATTTGATCTACGCGTTAAAGCGAAAGTTAAAATCAAACTGACACCTAATTGCTAATAATTTTCATTTACCATAAAAGTTTATAATTATTCAATGGGTCGATAAACATTACTGGAAAAAGCACGTGCAAAAATTTATCGACTCTTGATAGAATGCCCCGCTCGAAATTTAGCAGATAGTTATTGGAGCCCACCATGACCTTCGTCGTTGGCGAAAACTGTATTAAATGTAAGCACACCGACTGCGTGGAAGTTTGCCCTGTAGACTGTTTTTACGAAGGCCCAAATTTCCTTGTAATTCATCCAGACGAGTGTATCGATTGTGCGTTGTGTGAACCAGAATGCCCTGTTGATGCTATTTTCTCGGAAGATGAACTACCAGAAGATCAAGCTGCGTTCCTTGAACTGAATGCAGAATTGGCCGAAGTATGGCCAAACATTACAGAGATGAAAGAGTCACTTCCCGATGCAGCAGATTGGGATGGCGTTAAAGGCAAGTTGCAGTATCTAGAGCGTTAAGCTTTTCCAGACTCTATCCAACGACAGACAATATCTGCACGTATGTCGTTGGTAATCTTGTTTTTAGTATTCCCGCAATAATTTTTCAATTAATTATCCAAAAAACTTAGTTCTTAAGTCTTCAGTTTTTTCACCGCAATCACTTCAATCTGCCACTGATCACCCTCTGTAGGTCGATAAACCCAGCTCACGTCAACGTTTTCAATATTGGCAGTATAAATACGAGATTCATCAAACTGCTGATACTGCGGACGTGGATCTAAACCTAATATCGACGCAATTAAGGATTGGTTGTATTCACAGGAATCTGTTAATGATTCTTTTAACTCTGAAGAAAAAACAACCGGTAATTTAGTAGGCGTTGTATCGGCGAAACCAGAGCGCGCGTTAAGAATAGAATCTGCGTAGTGAATGTAGGGCTTTATGTCGAGAACCGGTGTTCCCTCAACCATATCCAAACCACTCACATGCAACAGCACCTGATTGGGCTTAACCTCTACGGAGTCGAGTTTTACTACCGACAAACCAATAGGATTGGGACGCACCGGTGCGCGTGTCGCAAAGACGCCTAACTTAGCATTGCCACCCAATCTCGGTGGACGCACCTTTGCACGCCAAGGTGTTTTCATACTTTGATCAAATACAAACTGCACCCATAAATGGCTGAACTGCTCAAGACCCAAAACCGCGTCTGGATCATTAAACGGCTCTAACAACTCAATAACTCCGGTCGCCTCGGCCACCAAACCACTTTGTCGCGGTGTCGCAAATTTTTCTTTAAAACACGAGTGAACAACACCAATCGCCGAAAACGAGTAGGTTACATTGGAAAAATTCTGGCTGGGCTTTTTGGTAGGCATAATCTGCAAGGCTAATGTTTCAAAAAGGCATCCTACTGCTTTTTTATCGACAATCAACCACCATCAAAACGTATGCTGTTGGCAATCTTTAGAATGCAACCACTACCAATAATTGTTCGAGGATTTTTAGAGTGTTAAAAGCACCAAAAGCCGTGCTTTTATTTACGATCAACAATGAGCTTAGATGCCTTCATAAGTTTGGCTTGCGATGCGAGGAATTAATTAGCGGAATTATGCGCCAAAGGGTTCCTTAATAAACTCTTTCAGGATTGGATTAAAGATTCCCCAAAATAAAATCATAAAAAAAGCCGCAAAAAGCGGCTTCAAATTTTGTTAATTTAGGGAACTAAGATTGACTAGCTACGAATTAACTCAATATCCCTTATGTGAATTAAAAGCTAAACAAGCACTCACCATCAAGACCTTGTTGTTCAAGAATATCGCGTAGGCGTTTTAATGCTTCCACTTGTATTTGGCGCACACGCTCGCGAGTTAAGCCAATTTCTTTACCAACCTCTTCTAACGTACTCATTTCATAACCACGAAGACCAAATCGGCGAGCAATAACTTCTCGTTGTTTTTCGGTCAACTCGCCTAACCAATTATCCAAACTGTTGCACAGATCGCTGTCTTGTAACATTGAAGACGGATCAGAATGTTGATGATCTGGAATGGTATCGGCTAATGTTTTTTCTGAGTTAATACCAAGTGGTACATCCATTGATGTTACACGCTCGTTTAACTTCAGCATTTTTTCAACATCTTCGACCGGCTTTTCTAGCAAGGTCGCAATTTCATCGGGTGTAGGCTCATGATCGAGTTTTTGCGATAACTCACGAGCTGCACGCAAATACACATTAAGTTCTTTTACCACGTGAATCGGTAAACGAATGGTTCGCGTTTGATTCATGATGGCACGTTCAATCGTTTGACGAATCCACCAAGTTGCATAGGTAGAGAAGCGGAACCCACGTTCGGGATCAAACTTTTCAACCGCACGAATTAAACCCAAATTACCTTCTTCAATTAAATCTAGTAAGGCAAGTCCACGGTTAACATAACGTCGAGAGATTTTTACCACTAATCTCAAATTACTTTCTATCATTCTTTTGCGAGAACCCTCGCAGCCTTTCAAGGCTTTTCTCGCAAAGAAAACTTCTTCTTCAGCAGATAAAAGCGGGGAAAAACCAATTTCATTGAGGTATAGCTGAGTTGCGTCTAGATTTTTAGCAATTTCGTCTGATTCGTCGCCAAAAGACTTTTTTGAATGATGAGAAAAAACTTCATCAGCAGAATCATCATCATTATCGACGTCAATGAAGTTGGCGTCTAAATCGGATACAACAAACAAGTTATCGTCAGCTTTAATATTAGAATTATGTATAGTCACTGCCATGATCTTAGCCCTGTTTATTTGATTAATACTAAAGAGCTCACCAACACTCTTATTCTGTGACACCCTGACTTTGGGATGAGAAGTCCTATAAATATTATTGTTGTGTGGACTTACCGCTAAAGCACATTCGAAACACGCTACCTTTTGGGTAGAAACCGCAACGGATCGACAGGTTTACCACCGTCACGAATTTCAAAATACAGCTTTGGTTGACTAATCCTTTCGGAAGCTATTTCGGCAACCTTCTGACCTGCTTTAACTTGGCTCCCTTCGTCAACCAGAATTCGATCGGCGTGCGCGTATGCGCTGAGGAACTGTTTGTTGTGTTTTATAATGAGAAGTTTGCCATATCTTCTAAGTCCTTCACCCGCGTAGACCACGGTACCGTCTGCGGCGGAAACAACAGAATCTCCCTTTTTCATCACAAGATCAATCCCTTCACCTTCGGGGTCTCCAACCCGAAAATGCCGAACGATCGCTCCATGAGAGGGCCAAACCCAGTTGACCGAAGAATTTGAGGTGGTTTGCGAATTTTGTTGAGCGGGTGATCGCGTTAACAGTTTTGAACGAGGCGGTGTCGCCTTTTTGACACCAGAATCATTATTGGAAGTAGTAGACCGTGATTTAGCTACACTTTGTGTGTGGGTATTCTTGGAAGGGCTAGGTTTTTCGGGTAATGAGACCAAATTCAATACTTGGCCGGGGTAAATGTAGTAATCGGCGCCAATTTTATTAGCTCTTGCTAAACCTTTATAATCAAGTCCGTATCTCCAAGCGATTGAATATAGCGTTTCGCCTTTCGAAACAACGTGAGTTGTGACATTTCTAGACGGCGGTTGCGATAATTCAATCACTTTTGCCGGCCGAGAAGGTGAACTACATCCCGTTATGATCAGCGGGATGATCAAGATCTTGAACATCCTACCGCACATAAAAGCACCAATATTGAACAACGATAGTGTGAAATAATTCTCTTTTAGAATATCGCGATATAACGATTTTATGCTTGAGACCGCTTAAAACTTGGCGGTCTATTAAGATAAATTCTAAAAAAAAATAAAAAAGAAGGTACCAAAAAGACGTTTTACTGATATTTACAGGTTTACTTTTCCTTTTCTTGATTTCAGTAGGCACCTTTTGATCTATCCTTAGTGACTATTTGGAGTGGCTGAAGACCATTTCTTATAAAAAAATTCAATAAATAGAACAAGTGCAAAACCGATAAACGCTAATAGAAGTGCCTCGGTTAAGTAGGATGCTTGTCCAGAGACTTCAGCGTATACATTGGGTAGTACATTTTCTTGAACGACCGGTATGGCATCTCCATGTCGATCGACACGAACTTCATGCACAAGTTTCCAAGGCCATATTACATTGAGGGAGCCAATTAAAAATCCGGTCAACAAAGCCAGTGTTTGATAATGATACCGTGCAAGCAACCAGGACAAGAGCCTAGAAAAACATATCAAACCAATTACACATCCGGCACCAAAGCTCGCCAGCAACACTATATTGAAGGTGGCAAGTGCATCAATAAAAATGGGATACAAGCCCAGCAACAACAAAATAAAACTGCCGGAGATACCCGGTAGAATCATTGCGCATATCGCCACCGCACCACCGAGCATTAGCACCCACCAATAGGCCGGTAAAGCAACCGGTTTGGCAACAGAAATACCCAATGCGACAAAGGCACCAAATGCCATCCAAGCCCAAATGGTTAGATTTTCAAACTTTATTTGTCGAACTAGATGCCACACGGATGCAACCACTAATCCCCAGAAAAAAGCCCAAACTAAAATTGGGTACTGATGCAGAGCTACATCTATCAATTTTGATAGCGAAAACAGACTGATCAAAACGCCGCCAAAAACTGCCAACAGGAAGTTGCCATTGATGGATTGCCAGGCCGCTTTTAAGCCCTGGTCTTTCCAAATCAATAAGGTTTTTGGGCCGATACTTTTTAAAGAGTTAATAAGCTCTTCGTAAATCCCAGAGATAAACGCAATAGTACCGCCAGAAACACCGGGCACAACATCAGCCGCCCCCATGGCCATTCCTCGAACTACTAATAAAAAATAATGCTTAAAGAGTTTGGTCATGAAACTGTCGTCCTTGATACCAAGTAGATATTAATGAGAGAGTTAAAACGACAGCGTGGAGTTCCCACGCGGATGAATTGAAACGATAAACAGCAGAAGATTTAAACAGCCACATTAAAGGTGTAACGAGTCTAACGTGTTACACCGCCAAGTAATGGTACAAATTTTACGGGTTCTATTTTAGTAATAGAAATACTCTCATCAGGCTGGCGCTTGGCCACCGTTAGAATCTGTTGCTCTTGTCCGACGGGAATAACTAGCACGCCACCCACTTCAAGCTGATCCAGTAATTCTTGAGGAATCTCTGTTGGCGCGGCTGTACTGATAATGGCACCAAAAGTCTTTTCTTGTGGCCAACCAAATTGTCCGTCGGCATGCTTGAGAATAACATTGCGTAAACTGAGCTGACTAAGACGCTTTCGAGCTTTGTCTTGCAAAGGCTTGATGCGTTCGATGCTGTAAACTTGTTGAAACAGTTGCGCCAAGATTGAGGTTTGATACCCAGAGCCAGTTCCAATCTCAAGCACACTGGTTTTGCTGGTCGCATGTTCCAGTAATATCTCGGTCATACGCGCGACAATGTAAGGCTGTGAAAGTGTTTGCCCGTGGCCGATTGGCAGAGAAGTATCCTCATAGGCGCGATGACTCAGCGCTTCGTCGAGAAAAAGGTGTCTGGGAGTCGATTCGATAATCGAGAGTACTCGATTGTTGGTGATGCCCTGCTCGCGCAGTCTCTGGGTAAGACGTTGGCGAGTGCGCTGGGAAGTCATGCCAATTCCCTGATCATGCATCTTTAGAGTTTCCGAACATTATTGAATACTATGTAAGAATCGTTCCACGGCATAAGCACTGACGTTAATGCTTAAAGATAAAGTATACGAAATTTCACCTATTGAGGCATTGAAATTGCGCATTGTTTATCAAGATGTTTATATCAGCGCGAGACACAATAAGCGATAGCTGCCATTTCGCGTAAAAAATCGTCTAGACCAAGACGATTTTTCACACTAGAACTGAGATTATGCGGAGATTTGTTGGTCCATAGATTGAGACGGCGCTTGCTGAGTTTTCTGAGATTTACCAACAATTTTTGCGGGAACACCGGCGACGGTTGTGTAGGCAGGCACCGACATTTTTACCAAACTTCCGGCGGCAACTTTCGCGCACTCTCCAACGACTACATCACCCAAGATTTTACTGCCCGCTCCTACCATCACACCTTGGCGAATGGTTGGGTGTCTTTTACCACGCCCACAACCACTGCCGCCGAGGGTTACACAATGGAGCATAGAAACATTATCTTCGATGATGGCCGTCTCTCCGATGACGATACCGGTAGCGTGGTCAAACATAATTCCAGATCCAATCAACGCGGCCGGATGAATATCAACGGCAAACATCTCTGAGATGCGATTTTGAAAAAACAACGCCAACGGTTTACGTCCTTCTTTCCATAACCAATGGGCAATCCGGTAGGATTGCAGGGCATGAAAACCTTTGTAATGAAGCAAAGGCGTAATGTAGGTATCGCAGGCCGCATCTCGATCAACGCATGCTTTTATATCTTCCAACATCGAGATCTCAATACTCGGATCACTCGACAAAGCCTGTTCGCAAACTTCACGCACCAACATTGCAGGAAGATCAGTGCTTTCCAGAAGCCCGGCCAATATGTAGGTAATGCTGTGATTAAACTTGTCGTGTTTAAGTACAGTACAGTGATAATGACTGCCCAATTCTGGCTCTATCAAACTCATTTGCTTAGCTTCAGCGCGAATGGTTTCCCATAAATGAATTAGGTGATCAGGCTTTTGTTGGACTCTTAACAGTTGCATGTGCGGCTCTGTGTTAGAAATTGTAGGGCAGATGTGTTTAGGATAAGTCTCTTGCGCAATCGATGCCAGCATGAATGATTTACAGCAGCCTCTGGGTTAATCAGAGGTTCCGATAGACTCGCCACAGCAATTTAACCGCAGTTATTTATATTCATTCAAGCTTAATGATTCACAACTTGGTTAGGCATTGAGCCCACACGGATGAATCTCTCGTAAATTTCCGATAAGTGTTCGAGTATCGTATCTTTCAACAAAATATCGGATACCTCAATTAACCGGTACAGATAGGACAAATCAAAATGCTCCTCGAACCTCTGTGCTGCAGGTGCAAAACTCAAATGCCACGGTTCTGGCGCAATACCAAACTGTGGATCATTAGCAAACACTGGTTTTGTGTAGGGCTTATAAAAACCACATTCTGGATTCTCACTTAACCAATGTGTTAGCCACTGATGAAAGTTTCCAAAGATGCCATCTTTAGCTGCTTCTTTCTGGGTCAACTGTACAGAATAATCTTCACTGCAAGCGCTGGCATCAATAATATCAACGTCTGTACCCCAGTGATGTCGAGAGGCGCCCGGTAACGCCGACCAACGCAAAATAGCTTGGGCTAGCTCCCAACCACTAAGAGAATCATAAGGAATTGGCTCTTCATTGGCGTCTAAAATCACCCGTGCACCCGCAGCCTTTCTATTCCAAATTGTCATTTGGGTATCAAAACTACGAAAACCACTATAAACCTTCAATTCAAAACCTTGACTTTTTGCTGCATCTGCTAAAATTTTAAGTGAAGGTAAAACTTTCGGATGAAGTAAACAGCCAAACGGATTGTCCGGGCCAGGTTCAGCTAGGTGGGATATGGTTTTTCCTACACAACATTCATCGAATTTCATGCCTTTAACCGCCATCTTGTAACCGTGTTGCTACCTTAGGTAACAGAAAAAGATTGTGCATCGCAAAATCCTTAACAAGTATTTACCCATAAACTTTCTAAGGTGTAACATAACAATTCGCTATATGGGTAAGTAGCAAAAAAGTTCGTACTTTTTATAATTTTTTAAGCTTGATAATAATAAATAAAGGCTAATTTATGAACGTTAACAATACTGACCTTATTCACCTTAAGAATATCGGGGCTGCCTCTGTAAACATCCTTCACGCTGTAGGTATACACAATACTGACGATCTCAAAGAAGTCGGCGCTGTTGAAGCGTATGTTCGCATCAAAAAAAGAGGCATTAATGTGTCTAAGGTAATGCTCTACGCATTGCAAGGCGCTCTTCAAGACAGGCATTGGAATGACCTAGGCCCAGACACCAAAGCTAAATTGGTTGCCGAAGTAAAACACCTGTCGGGCAATGCCGCTGCCATGCTTGCTGCCGAACACTAACGTCTTCGTTAACGTAACTCCACTCCATTCATAAACCTTGGCCAACAGCGCTATAGACAGACCTTGTCTTGGCGCTGATGCCAACGGATTCAAATCTTACATCAATCGCCAGTTTAGCCTTTTTCCCACTGTTCGCTTACACACGTAATGCAGGTCTATCGGTAAATGTGCGCTCGAATAAAATAAATGAGAATAATTTGCAAAAACACTTTACATGCAAATGAGATTTGTTATCATTAACTCATCGAGACAATGTTTCGATACAGAGGAAACCTTACTCCATGGTCTCTTCTCCTTAATCAGGCTAATCACGGTTTTCAGCCAGTCCATTTGGACTGGCTCTTTTTTTGAATTTTATTCCCTCGCCCCTATCTATAACGCTGAGAACACACTTGCAGGTGGATTCCACTAAAACTGTTGGTTCTGATCTGCGACGGCGAATCTATCGCCTCAAGTCTCTCAATTCAGACTTTTCCCATTTGAACGAAGAACCCAAGTACTATGAAAATAAATACTTCACAGTCAAATAAACTACACTCGTTTACTTTTTTGGTTAGTATTTTTCTGCTGAGCTTGTGCATTCAGCCTGCTTTTGCACTTACCGACGATGAATTAAACAACATCGAAATATTCAAATCGGCAAGCCCTTCAGTTGTATTTGTCACCAATAATACCTTGGTTAGAGATCCCTACTCTTACAATGTCACTCGTCGTCCTCAGGGTACGGGTACAGGTTTCGTTTGGGATAACTCAGGACATATAGTTACCAACTTCCATGTGATTGATGGTGCTCGTGAAATCACAATTACACTGTCTGATCAAAGCGCGTGGAGTGCCAGTGTTGTTGGTTTAGCGCCTGAGAAAGATATTGCTGTTCTAAAAATTGATGCGCCCAAAAAAACCCTAAAAGCCCTCCCCGTTGGCGACTCTGAAAATCTTCAAGTAGGACGAAAAGTTCTCGCTATTGGCAATCCATTTGGGCTTGACGCAACACTGACCACAGGCGTGGTCAGTGCATTAGGTCGAGAAATTCAAGCACCGAATCAACGAACCATTCAAAACGTTATTCAAACCGATGCCGCAATTAATCCCGGTAATTCCGGTGGGCCGTTATTGAATTCCGACGGTGAACTCATTGGCGTGAACGCCGCTATATACAGCCCCAATGGCGCCAGTATTGGTATTGGCTTTGCCATTCCGGTTAACGCGGTGAAAAAAATTGTTCCAGAACTGATCGAATACGGCCATTTGGTGAGACCGGTAATGGGAATTGAATTGGCGCCTGTATCTTGGGCGCGCAATAATAATCTACCCGGCATACCGATTTTGCGAGTTTTTCGAGACGGCCCTGCAAACAAAGCCGGCCTTGAAGGTATTGCGACAAATCGTTGGGGAGCAACAACGCTGGGCGATGTTATTACCGCTGTAGACGGCGTTCGAATTAATAATCTGGATGATTTATTGAGTGTACTTGAAGCTCACAAGCCCGGAGACAAGGTCACAGTGAGCTTTATCCGCAACAATAAGCCACAAAAAACCTCTGTAACCTTAATTGCCCCACAGTGACATGTGAGTCGAGCCCGACAGGAATTTGATTCACTAAGATTTTTGAGCAGCACAGGGATGTGCAGTTCGCTCAATCGCTTCAGAATTCTTGCGCTAATCCAGTATTTAAATCTTAAGGCTTTATGCCACTAATTCGGTTGGAAATTGATTAATCAGAAGCTTTTACAAAATGATCGGTAATGGGCGCGTGAGGCGAATCTCTCGATCGGAGATTTCAGCTCGATAAGCTAACACTTCAACACCCTGAGCCACTGCTTTTCTGAGGGTTTCACCGTAAATCTTATCGATACGATCGGCAGGTGAAACACTTTCAATACCCGAATGCTGTACGCAATAGAAGATCACTGCTCGCTTGCCACGATCAACCAAGTTCATAAGCGCTTTTAGGTGTTTTGTCCCTCGTTCCGAGACTGAATCGGGAAAAAAACCTCTTCCTTCCTTTATTTGCTGATTTTCTGTCTCACCACCGTCACCAAGCAGAGTCACGCTTTTCACTTCAACGTAGCATTCTCTGGGATCGCGCTTATGACCGGTCAGTAAGAAATCAATTCTGCTGTCCAACTCGGGGCATTTTATTTCAGGCTTTATGGAACTATAGCTGCGTAATTCTCGAATGACACCGTCGCCAATCGCTTCAGCAACTAACTTATTCGCCCTTGAAGTATTAACTCCGGCGAGGTGTCCCGAAGGTGTGGTAACAATTTCTAAGGTTTCAGGATACTTTCGCTTTTTATTGTCCGACAGCGAATACCAGCAACGGCTATCGGATTCTATACAATTACGCATTGAACCCGTATTGGGGCAATGAATGGTTTTGAGCTGCCCGTTACCACAGTCAACATCCACTAAAAACCGCTTATATCGCTTAATTAAAGTCGCTTGATTAAAAGGAGGATTAAATCTCATAAAAAATTGTTCAATACAGGTGCAATAACAACAAATATGCCTTCAAAATACCGTAATTGGTTACTAAAACACAGATTTAAATTCTTAGCAGTAATAACCGAAAAAAATCTGTAGCATAAATTAAATCTTTCTGGTAGCTTCCCTGCCTCTAAAATTTAGGCTTGAAAATTCCTCAGTAAACCCAATATCCACGGGTCTGTGATTTCTATAAAGAGGCGTATAAGAATGCCAAACTCATCTGCATCAGACAAAGTGACATCATACGGAGTTGCGCCGTACCAAATTAAACCAGACGAAGAGTATATGAATGACGCTCAACAAGAGCACTTTCGTACTATTCTGCTAGCCTGGAAATCAGAGCTCATGGAAGAAGTCGATCGTACGATGAGCCATTTAAAAGACGAAGCTGCTAATTTTCCTGATCCAGCAGACCGCGCCAGCCAAGAAGAGGAATTTAGCTTGGAATTGCGCACACGTGATCGTGAACGCAAGCTCATCAAAAAAATCGACTCTACATTAGAGTTAATCGATTCTGGTGATTACGGCTTTTGCGAAACCTGCGGTGTAGAAATTGGTATTCGTCGCCTAGAAGCGCGTCCAACTGCAACCTTGTGTGTAGACTGCAAAACCATCGATGAAATTCGCGAGAAACAAATCGGCGGCTAATGTTTAGCAGCTAACTGTTTTTCGAGTTTCTATTAATTACAGCAACTGAATATTTCTATTATCTGACGTTGCTGTAATTATGTTCCGTTTTATTCCATTCCATTTAATTTACGAATCCGTTTTTAATATTTTTCTGCGATTCTAAATGCTCTCGCTAAGTCAGTCGTTTAAAAATCAGTACCGTGTAGAAACAAGCACTTTAAAGTTCTTTCAAGAATAATTTCAAACAACTTGCTCCGCGTACTTATCGTGCAAAAAACACTAAAAAATCCATCCTTAAACAACGCTTACTGTGGACGATTTGCACCATCTCCTTCGGGTAAATTGCATTTTGGTTCTTTGGTGACAGCATTAGCGAGTTACCTTGATGCAAAATTCAATCAAGGACGTTGGCTGGTTAGAATTGAAGATTTAGACCCGCCAAGAGAAGAAGCCGGTGCAAGCAAGGCAATCTTATCGTCACTCGAAGCACACCACCTCCACTGGGATGGCGAGGTTGTGTATCAGTCTCACCGTTATGATTTATACGAAAATCACCTTGAATTATTGACTAAAAAATCGAGAACATTTCGCTGTAATTGCACTCGTCAACGCTTACAAGAATTAGACAATCGCTACGACGGTTATTGTTTACGACATCCACCACCAACACAAAGCCCCAGCGCAATTAAGTTTGTACCGGAGCGATCTGAAATTGTGGCTATCAACGATTTAATACAAGGTCGATTAGAAACCGTTGTATCCAATCCAGAAGATGTTTTTGTACTGAAACGTAAAGACAATTTATACGCATACCAATTAGCGGTTGTGTGCGACGATATTGAGCAAGGAATTTCTCATATTGTAAGAGGCTGTGATTTACTGTCGACAACAGCAAATCAAATTCTGCTGTACCAGAGTTTCAATACAATCGCACCAACTTTTGGCCATTTACCCGTTGTGCTCGGCGATAATCAGCAAAAACTCAGCAAACAAAATAAAGCTAAGCCCATCAACGACCAACACGCTCTAAAAAATATTCATCAAGCTTTGGATTTCTTACGACAAGAACCACCAGACATTAAAGAACTTAACTCGGTGGAAGAATTATTAAGGTGGGCGGTAAAACATTGGGCTCTCAATAAAATTCCGCAACAAGAAGGTATGATGTTTGAACCAATACTATAAAAAACACGCTTAAATTAAAGGTCTACTAACATCAAGACGCATTTAGATAACGGTAACAATAAGTTACTGGATTTATAAAGAAATTGGCGTTTGTATTTTACATTGCTAATTTTTAGCTAAGTCGAAGAAACACCAATCAACAGCTGTAAATACGCGTTAAATCTTCGATATACGTCCCATGCAAAGCTTTGGTACGCTATAGCAACCTCTGATTATCTCAGCCATGATTTAATCAGAAGACAGAAACTGGCCCGGCAATTTCATATTTCTTCACAATTTCAATCACTTACTGTTCTTGAAATTGGCGGCACATCTTTGTGTCATTGAGAACTCTGGGTTAATCAGAGTTTCCTATAGAAATTAATAATAACTTTAAGACCTGTGCTGCCATGCATCAATCAACCTTAACCCAACGTTTATTAATCTCACTGTTACTCATTACTACCTGTTTTTCTCCGGCGATTTTCTCTTGGATTCAAAGTGAATCCGGCAATTGGTATCGCTCTTTTATCGTGTGGTTTGTGGTAATCGTGGTTGCATTCCTATTGCAGCGTGAAAAAGGACATAAGCCATGACGCTGAGCCTTTTCACAATATTGTCGTTAATGATCGCGTATGTAGGGTTGATGTTCTTCGTCGCCCACGCCACCAACAAAGAATGGATTCCAAACTCCATTATCAATCATCCAGCGACTTACATTTTATCGATGGGCGTTTTCAATAGCGCTTGGTCTTATTACGGATCGGTGGAATTGGCGGAAACTTTTGGACTGGGTGCACTGGGCTTTTATATTGGTGCTGCCATTTTATTTTTGTTTGCACCGGTAACCTTAGCGCCTTTAGCAGAATTAACGCGTCGATTTAAAATTCCTTCGCTGGCAGACCTTTTGGTTTTTCGATACCACAGCCAACCTGTTGGTATTCTCGTTACCTTTTTAAGTTTATTGGCATTATTACCGCTGCTGGCAGTGCAAATTCAAGTAATCGCCGACACCACAGCAATTGTGACCTCGTCTAATGACATTAATAACGGCAATAATAATTCGCTCACCAAAGATGTAATCGCCTTTGTCTATTGCCTGGGCATTGCCGTATTTACTCTCACATTCGGCGCCAGCCGACTTAAACACAAGGGCTTATTCGTTACTCTGGCGGCTGAATCACTCATCAAACTTGCCGCCATGATTACAGTTGGTCTGTTAACGATATTTGGCGTTTTTGGTGGTTTTTCGGAAATAGACAACTGGTTGATCGCACATCCCGAAGCGTTTAATGCCTTACATAATGCCCACCCAAACCAAAGCGCTTACGCACTGTTGGTGGTATTTTTAACAGCCACCTTAGCGATGCCACACATTTTTCAAACTTCCATGGTGAATATGCCCATAGCGCGCTCAATGCGAATCACCTCGTGGGCATTTCCGGGCTATTTATTTGTTATGGCCTTCCCTATTTTTCCGATTTTATGGGCCGGGAAATCGTTAGGTGTAGAGTCACCCACCGAATATTTCACCTTAGCCGTTCCTTTGGCGTTAGAGAAAGATTGGATCACGGCATTTATCTATTTGGGTGGTATTTCTGCGGCAACAGGCGCCTTAGTGTCTGTTACAGTCGCCTGTACGGTTATGACGCTAAACCACATCGTTTTGCCGTTCTCTACCTTGAGTAATCAACTCGACCTGCGATTAAAATTAATCAGGCTTAGAAAAGTCATTATTTGCGTTATTTTTGCCACCGCGTATCTATTTTTCTTGTCATTGCGTGGCCGACAAGGCATCACCGATCTTGCCTTAATTGCTTTCATCCAAGTTTTGCAGTTTTTTCCGGCCGTATTTGCAACACCTTATTGGGCAAGAGCCAACCGAGTGGGGTTAATGGTTGGAGTTGTATTGGGCTCTATCATTGGCCTGTTAGGACTGTTATTACCCACCCTTCTAGAGTTTAAGGTTTACACACTCCCGGTTATTGGATCGGTTTCGGTGGGCATCGAGGTTTGGGACAAGGTTGCGTTTATTTCTCTGTTCGTTAATTGCTGCGGATTTGTGATTGGTTCACTGCTAACTCAGCAATCCGCCGAAGAACGCTTTAGCGCCTCGCTCTGTACCGAAGACGAATTAAGTCATCCGGTTCGAGTGATTCTCGACGTACACAGCTGCGAAGAAATTCGAGACCGGCTCAGCCAAAGACTTGGCCCAACCATGGCAGAAGCGCACATCAACAAAGCCCTTGAAGAGTTAGGTATTAACTTTTCTGAGCGCAGGCCCTATAGCTTGCGCCGACTCAGAGATCGGCTTGAATCGAACCTTTCCGCAGTCATGGGTCGTTCAACCGCCAAAAGCGTAGTCGACAAAAGCCTGCCCTTTCGATTACCCGAAAAAGACGGCAGTACCGACATCAATCTCATTGAGTCGCGTCTGCATCGCTATCGAGATCGACTCACGGGTTTATCGGCGGAGCTGGATAACTTACGCCGTTACCACCGTAACACGTTGCAAGAACTGCCTTTGGCCGTGTGTTCTCTGGGCGCCGATTTAGAAGTGCTGATGTGGAACCGAGCCATGGAAGAGATCACCGGCATTGAAGCCAGCGGTGTTACCGGTTCACATTTGAAAGATCTGCCTGAACCCTGGGGCGATCTTCTCTACGACTTTTGCCAAAGCGATTTACGCCACCAACATAACTTGGTCATCAAACTTAAAAATGCCAAGCACTTTTTCAACCTGCACAAGGCAGACTTGAGCAGCCCGTCCATTTACGACGGTGTCGATGGTCAAGTGATTCTTGTCGAAGACGTTACCGAACTGAAAAAACTTGAGCAAAAGTTAACGCACAGCGAACGCCTTGCCTCTGTGGGCCGCTTGGCAGCAGGTGTTGCCCATGAAATTGGCAACCCGGTCACAGGTATTGCCTGCCTGGCGCAAAATCTTAAGTACGAAGATGAAAATCCTGAGACCTTAGAAACAGCGGATCAAATTCTGTCTCAAACCGATCGCATCAGCCGAATTGTGCAATCGTTGGTGAGCTTTTCCAGAGCGGGTGATCTTGAAGGCAGTGGTTTTTATCCTATTCCTCTGCACAAGTGCGCCGAAGAAGCCATTCACTTATTGTCTTTACAGAAAGACCACACCGAAGTCGTTTACACCAACAAAATTAATCCCGAATTGATCATCAACGGCGACGAGCAAAAACTCATTCAGGTTTTCATTAATCTGTTATCCAACGCCCGCGACGCCAGCCAGCCCCTCGATGAGATCGAAGTTGAAGCTGCCCAGATCGAACGTTTTATCGAGATTTGGGTAACCGACCGAGGCGAAGGCATTAAAAAAGAAGATCAGGAAAAAGTGCTGGAACCGTTTTTTACGACCAAAGACCCCGGAAAAGGCACAGGCTTGGGTTTAGCCATGGTTTACAGTATTGTTCAAGAACACGGTGGCAGCATAGAAATTGAAAGTCCAGTGCACGAAAGTACACAATCCGGCACGAGATTCATCATTCGCATACCGAATAGGGTTGAATCTATTGCGCAGGCACCGCAAACTTAACCTCCTTTGTATTAACTGCCAGTTGATGGACTATGAGCAAGATTCTTGTCGTTGAAGACGAAGCCATTATCCGAACGGCCCTGCGTAAGCTGCTGTCTCGCCATAAGTACGACGTTAGCGAAGCAAACTCTGTAAAAGAGGCCGTTACTAAATTTCAGTTGGCAGATTATGATCTTATTATCAGTGATCTACGCCTACCCGGTGCACCCGGTACCGATCTTATTAAGCTTTCCGGTGACGTTCCTGTACTTATCATGACCAGCTATGCAAGTCTTCGCTCAGCGGTAGACTCTATGCGCATGGGTGCTATCGATTATATCGCCAAACCGTTTGATCACGACGAAATGGTCGCGGCCGTTAAAAGAGTCATTGGTAAGGTCGACCGATCATCGGCAGGTAAAAAGAACCGCCCAGTTACTGCCGTGAAAGGCATGATTGGTACAAGCCCGGTCATGCGAACGCTTTACGCCAAACTTGCTAAGGTAGCCCCTACGCCAGCAACAGTGCTTATTCACGGCGAAACCGGTACCGGAAAAGAATTGGTTGCCCGCTCTCTACACTCTATGAGTCCAAGAGCGGAGCGTCCTTTAATCAGCGTCAACTGCGCGGCAATTCCTGAAACACTTATCGAATCTGAACTTTTTGGTCATGAAAAAGGCGCGTTCACCGGTGCCGCCGCCACTCGCGAAGGACTGGTCGCCGCTGCCGATACAGGCACGCTCTTTTTAGATGAAATTGGCGAGCTGCCACTTGAGGCACAGGCTCGGCTATTGCGGGTTATCCAAGAAGGCGAAGTCCGCCCCATTGGTGCCATTGATTCACGCAAGGTTGATGTGCGTTTGGTTGCCGCCACACACAGAGATCTTAGAAAACTCTCTAAAGAGGGAAAATTCCGAGAAGATTTGTATTACCGTTTAAACGTAATTCAACTTCAACTCCCGCCGTTGAGAGAGCGTGGCAAAGATGTGGTTACCATTGCCGAAGCACTGCTTGAAAGATTTTGCGATGAAATGGGCCAGGAGCAGAAAAAACTCAGCCCCGAAGCCATTCAAGCCATCAGTACCTATAACTGGCCAGGAAATGTTCGAGAGCTAGAGAACGCCATTCAGCGATCGGTGATTTTAAGCGAGCCAGGTGAGGATATTTCCTACGAAATATTAGGTATCGATCTCGATCTGGTCAAAACAGACACGCCGGAAAATTACGAAGACGATGAACTATCGCCGTATTCCCACAAAGCCTTAAGGCCCAAAAGCGTCAGCACGCCCGGAACAGATCCCCAAGAAGATCTATCGCTAGAAGATTATTTCCAGCATTTTGTACTAGAACACCAAGAATCCATGAGTGAGACCGAACTCGCAAGAAAGCTTGGGATTAGCCGCAAATGTTTATGGGAAAGACGCCAAAAGCTTGGCATTGAGCGTAAGAAAACACTTTCGGCCACAAAGTAATAGGCGACGAGTCGTAGATTTAAGCGACTCGCAATTCGCATTTCATTTCATTCCAACCCCTTATCTACCCTTCAGATTCTTTCTCTGTTCTCAATCCTTGTTCCTTCACTTCTCGATCAACGCCATTTGATCAATTTTCATACTGACCAACCTTGACAAAAGTCAATTGCCAATCACAGTCGATAATACGTGCGATTCACAACACATGGACTAAGCTTATCGAACTAGGAGTGTTACTGAAAAAGTTACCTCCTGTTACTCGCCGTAAAGTGTTACCCCGCTCAAGATGAGGTAACAGATTACGGGATAATAGGTAACGAATTGAAAATAGCGAAATGAGATAACAAGGTGTCAAAAATTTGTAACTTATTGATAAATATATCAATTTTAAAACTGGCACAGCGAATGCTTTATAGCTAGCATAATAAAAACAATAAATAATAAAAATAAATAACAACTTACATAACAACAATAAATAATAACTAAAACAGAAATTACAATAACAACAATAAATAATAATAAAAGAAATTCATTAACAACAATTAATAATAAATACCAACAACAACTAAACTTGAAACTGGAGGCGATTCCTCCAAATGCGAAACTAAGAAGCAAGGATGCCAAATACTTTCACACTATGGACAACCGAATTATAAACGGGGGAGTGATTACTCTCCCGGTTTGCTTTCGTCTGTACACCTGCCTAATTTAACCAATTCCTTCATTTGTATTTGCCGATAATTTCCACCAGATAAAACCACGTGATACACTCGCCCACTTATTTTTACTGGCGTCTAACTCCTTTATAATAGGTACAGCCAAGCGCCGCGCTCACGGTATCGGTCATTTAATTTAATACGCATGCTAAAACGGTTAATCAACCTCTTCACTGGGGCTAAAGACAGTTCCAAATCAACAGTTTACAAAAACTCTGATCACAATCTGTCATCTGAAAAAGTCAGCCAAGCGGCTCTTAAAGTCATTCAACGCCTTGCAGATTCGAATCATCAAGCGTATTTAGTAGGCGGCGGTGTACGCGACGTACTTCTTGATGGCGATCCTAAAGATTTTGATGTCGCTACAGACGCCACTCCCGAGCAAGTTCGCAGGCTGTTTCGTAACTCCAGAATCGTTGGCCGCCGATTTCGCATCGTTCATGTACGATTTGGCCGCGAGATTATTGAAGTTACTACCTTCAGAAGTGACCATACTGGCGAAGAGGATCAAAAGCTTTCCTCTCGATCAGAAGATGGCATGTTACTCAGAGACAACGTCTTTGGTGATATCGAAAGTGATGCCAGACGCAGAGACTTCACCGTCAACGCGCTCTATTTCAGCCCAATTACTAACGAAATCTTTGATTTTACCGGCGGCGTTAACGATATTAACGACAAAACTCTGCGCATCATTGGTGATCCTCAAACGCGTTTCAAGGAAGACCCTGTTCGAATGCTCAGAGCGGTTCGCTTCTCGGCCAAGCTCGGCTTTACCATCGAACCCAAAACCGCAGCGCCTATAAAGTCGTTGGCTCCAGCAATCACACAGGTTTCATCGGCTCGATTGTGGGACGAGAGCTTGAAGCTGTTTATGTCCGGTTACAGCTTGCCCATTTTTCACAAACTCGAAGAGTTTGGCTTATTTGCCCAGTTATTTCCCGGCAGTGCAGAACAAGTGCAAGCCCGTGCTAGTTTCCGCGTCTTTTTTGAAAACGCCATGGCAAATACTGATACTCGTATTCGATCAGGCAAACGCGTAACACCGGCTTTTATCTATGCCGTATTACTGTGGCCCGAAATTGAAGCTCGAATAGAAACTCTTAAGGCTGAGAAACTGACGCCAGCAGAAGCAACGCATCAGGCCTATCAACAAGTGTTATCGCGCCAATGCCAATTTATCAGCATTCCAAAGCGCTTCAGCACCACCATGCGTGAAATATGGGATCTACAAGCGCGACTACCCCGCAGAGCAGGCCAGCGAGCCTTCAGAATTATGGAGCACCCTCGTTTTCGTGCCGCCTACGATTTCTTACTGTTACGTGAGCAATCGGGCGAAGATCACCAAGGTTTGGGCCAATGGTGGACGGATTTTCAAAATGCTAACGATGTCAATCGTGAAAAAATGGCTAACGAACAACACAGTAGAGGCAGAAACAACTCTAACTCTCGGCGTCGACCAAGACGCAAATCACCGTCAAATTCTCCCGACGTAAACTAGTTGAGTTATTCATGTCAGATAATCAGAAATCCATGCAGCCAATAAACGTTCAAAGGCTGCATACTAAATCTGTTTTTAAAATCATTTTCGTCGGCGTAACGGTGTTTATGATTCCTTTGTTTTCAGTGCTGGGTATTTTAGCGTCTGTCGGCTTGCTGGATTTTTACATGCAAGGACAACCTGTAACAGGTATCAAGGCGCTTTTTATAGTGCCGCTGGCTGGTGTATTTTTGTCTCTATTTTTAGGCGCACTCTGTTCGGTTTTTGCCTCTCTTGGCTTAATAATTTACGGAAAAAAACGCAGCCTTACCCTGTACTACTACCCTCCTGCTAACGAATAAACTCTAGCGCTTTTAATAATTGAGTTTAATTACGGCTATGTTTTTCAATTTATGAATACTGCCTACATTGGCCTTGGCGCTAATCTAAATAACCCCATCGCACAATTAACCTCTGCGGTTAAACAACTTTCCGAGCATCTCTCTATTGAGGTGCTTGAATGCTCTAAAGTCTATGATTCCGATCCCGTTGGCCCTGCCCAACCCAATTACACCAATGCGGCCCTAAAAATTAGCACCGAACTTTCAGCGCCTGAATTGTTGACCGTTTTACAGACAGTAGAAAGCGATCACGGTAGAGTGCGAATTGAACGCTGGGGTGCGCGTACATTGGATCTTGATTTATTGCTATTTAACAATCAGGTGATTCAATCAGATTTTCTTACGGTTCCCCATCCGAGGCTTCACGAAAGAAATTTTGTGGTTTTTCCGTTGCTGGATATCGACAATAACCTTGCCTTACCCGATGGCACACCGTTAAATTTACTTAAAAAAAACCTTGGTAATGCGGGATTACGACAGCTCGACAATATATCGCTGCTTAATTTTTAACACATAAGATTACCAATATATGGCCAATAAATACGCCATATAACCGTATAGGAACCTCTGATTAACTCGTCGCTGATTTAATCAGAGGACAGAAATTGACGATGCGATTTTCAATTTCTTCACAATTTCAATCACTTACCGTTCTTGAAATTGGTGACACATCCTTGTGTCGCGAGAAACTCTAGGCTAATCAGAGTTTCCTATAAAAATTAGAATTATTAAAACCGCGTTTAAAATAAGCTTTGATTAATACCCTGATTATTTGCTCTAAGCTTTTTTAACGTTAAGCAAGCACGCAATCAATCTTCGCCACATCAGCGAATAAAGTTGCACAAAATAGTTATTGAGTTTTGCGTCAAAAGCGAGAAACTCATCTACAACTCGCCCTACACCGGCGACACTATTGATTGAATACATGGGAAACTATCATGCCCTACGGAAAACCCACACAAGAGTCCGCTCTTACTAAACCCGTTAGCATCACCACCTTGAGAAAGATGAAGTCCGAGGGCAATAAATTTGTCTGCGTTTCACTGTACGATGCGCCTATGGCAGCCATGGCGCAGAAGACCGGCATAGAATTACTGCTGGTCGGCGATAGCTTGGGAATGACAGTTTTAGGGTACGACGACACCATACCTGTCACCATGGAGCATATGATTTATCACGTTGAAGCTGTAAGACGCGGTAACAATAAATCTATGATCATGGGCGACCTGCCCTTCATGTCTTACGCAACACCCGAACAAGCCATGATAAATGCCACGCGAATCATGCAGGCCGGCGCGCACATGGTAAAACTGGAAGGCGGTGAATGGATTGCTGAAACCGTAAAAATGTTGACCGACCGAGGCATTCCCGTGTGTGGGCACATTGGTTTAACGCCACAATACGTGAACAAATTCGGTGGTTTCCGTGTGCAAGGTCGCAACGAGCAACAAGCCGAAATTATTTATAATGACGCGCGCATGCTAGAAGAAGCCGGCGCCGACTTATTGGTTATGGAATGCATTCCTTCTTCACTTGCCAAAACCATTACCGAATCTCTCGACATTCCAACCATTGGCATAGGTGCGGGTAAAGATACCGACGCACAGGTTTTGGTTATTAACGATATTTTAGGTCTTACCGAGAAACCACCCAAGTTTTCCAAAAACTTTTTGGAAGAAACCGCTTCGATTCCCGGTGCATTAATGAAATACGCCGAAGATACTCGAAATGGAATATTCCCAGCAGAAGAAAATATTTTTGTGTAATACAAAATACGTTTTTTAAATTTTATTTCCGTAAAAATTTAAAATTGTCCCGTACGATTTGAACCTCTGATTAAATCAGCGACGAGTTAATCAGAGGCTCTTCAAATAAAGCATTTTCTAGCGCGCAACCCAAATTTGTACTCTACATCGGCGAACAAATACACATCACACATATTTTTTAAGTTACTCAATCAATCAGCCCAAAAATTAAGCGCAACCTGACCAAGAACTGGTGCCAGACTGACCCGGTCCTGACGCCACAGTGACAGACAACTCAGAAACTTTGCCAGGAGCAAAAACCTCTGTAGAGAGAAGCTGATTTAACAGATAGTGCGAAAACTCTTCCACCGTTGTATTTCTAATCGGCAAGAGTTGTGTATCCGCTTGTAGGAATCGCATGGTTTCCTTATGAAATTGAACCACATATTCGCCAGCGTTTGACTCGATGATTAGATGCGGCGATAACTGCGGCAATATCAAATATTCATCCAATTCAGCGCAACACTTTTTAAGCTCGTCTTTGTAAACTCGATAATTAGAAGCTAAACCGTCGTCGCCCACTGATACTTGCATATCAACCGCAACCGTAAAATTATGACCGTGCAAACGTTCGCGCTCGGTGGCCGAAAAAATCGTAAAATGAGCAGCAGAAAACTTTAAATACTCTTTACTAAAACTCAATCGCACCACTCGTGGGTGTTGATCTTCCTGCAAGGTTTCTCTCCCGCCTGTAATGATTTTTAGATTCACATTCTAATACGCAATTGCGTAGCGAGTTTCTCACTCATAACGTGACGGTAGCTCAGAACTTGAACTCTTAGTATTCACACTGAAGAAACACTCAAGTTCGGTAGTTTATGCCACGTATGTGTAGCTAATACTTGAGAATTCATTATCGGTGATTCGTTTCTAAATTTCATGACCGAATGGCTGTTCACTTTACTCAACACACAAATTTGAGCGCCACACCAAGTTATTCCCCGCCTATATAGACTATGTTAGTGACCACTGCCTTGTGCTTTTAAGTACTAACAAAAAGCCCAGAAAATTTCGTCTAGAAGTAAAAAATTGTCCACACCTGTGGATAACTTGTGAAAAAATAGTACATATCTAGTGTTTACATTTTTTTAAACCACTAGATATTGTGTTACCTGTCAATATTGCCTATAGTTCTTGGTGTGCGCTGTACACACAGACAAGGAAAGACAACTTCACGACGAATGCTTATTTCTCCAAAGTTAATCAAGGTTATATCGAATCAAACCTGAAACTCTGCTCATTCTGTTGTTACACACTTTTTTGATATCGCCGGCGAGCGATCAACCCAAAATCCGTACCTTCAACCGACCATTTAAATGGCAAAGGATTTTCACACCATGTTAAGTTGGGATGATTTCGACACGAACGAATCGACTCCAGTCAAACCAAAACCTCAAACCGCAAAACCAGTTGAAGCACCAAAGCCAGCTCCCGCTCAAGAACCAAGCAATAAAGTATCAGCTTCAACCGTAGCCTCAGGCGCAGGACTAGAGACCGTTGTGGCTAAAGAAGCTACCTCAGCCGCTAATGTCGGTGAATTTTCGGCAAACGTAGAAGCCGCATTAAAAGCCATTGCCGAAGCCGATACGGCTCCGGGTCTAGAAGAACTTGAAATGGGTGCCGCACGCGTTGAAGTTGACGACAAACGCATGATCAACTGCCGCGCAGATCTTAACCAGTTAGTACCGTTCAAATACGATTGGGCGTGGCAAAAATACCTTGATGGTTGTGCAAACCATTGGATGCCACAAGAAGTTAACATGAACGCAGACATCGCCCTGTGGAAAAACCCTAAAGGTTTAACCGACGATGAGCGTTTGATCGTAATGCGCTCGTTAGGTTACTTCTCTACCGCCGATAGCCTTGTCGCCAACAACTTAGTACTTGCCATCTACCGCTTAGTGACCAATCCTGAGTGTCGCCAATACATTTTGCGCCAAGCCTTTGAAGAAGCTATCCACACCCACGCCTATCAATACTGTATTGAGTCTTTGGGTATGGATGAAGGTGAAGTGTTCAACATGTATCGCGAAGTACCGTCGGTTGCCGCAAAAGCTGCATGGAGTATTGCCCACACCCGAGGTTTGAGCGATCCGAGCTTCACAACCGGCACACCAGAAAGCGACCAAGAATTACTGCGCAACCTTGTTGGTTTTTACGTAGTGACCGAAGGCATCTTCTTCTACTGTGGATTCTCTCAAATCTTATCCATGGGTCGCCGCAACAAAATGACTGGTGTTGCCGAGCAATTCCAATACATTTTGCGCGACGAATCTATGCATTTGAATTTTGGTATCGATGTTATCAACCAAATCAAACTGGAAAATCCGCACCTTTGGACCGAAGAATTCAAAGCCGAAATCATTCAAATGATTCTCGAAGGTGCTGAGCTTGAGATTCAATACGCTCGCGATACCATGCCGCGCGGAGTATTGGGAATGAACGCGGCCATGATGGAAGAGTATCTGCACTTCATTGCCAACCGTCGTTTATCGCAACTGGGTCTTCCAGAACAGTATCCGGGCGCTGAGAACCCATTCCCTTGGATGAGTGAAATGATGGATCTTCGTAAAGAGAAGAACTTCTTTGAAACTCGCGTTATTGAATACCAAACCGGTGGCGCACTTAACTGGGGAGAATAATCTCCTCAATTTCGCAATAGACGAGTACTTTCTCGTCTATTGTCGTTCGAATTCAATCATCAACTTAGTGACAAATGCTCACACATTCAAAACTCCTCTAAGATCACCCATTACACAGTCATTCTCGTCATAATTCTTCGTTTTTCTTGCACAAATAGATCATTAACAATCCTAAAAGATCAAAATTCGCACACAAATATCAGCATAGCTTTCACACCCAGCAATTAAAAATAACCTCCCAATGCTAATTTGTTCTTTCTCAAATTGTATTTCATCTGCTAGCAAGTGAGATATATCTCACAAAAAGACCAGAAATATGCGCCTGTTCACACTTTCACTTTGAAGTGATAATACAAATCACAGGGAGGTAATCAAGGAAGACAAGAGACCAAGGTTAGGTCTGAAAAGGATTTTAAAAAGAGAGTTTGCCACGGGAAGGCAACACGGTCGTTTGATGGACCAAGTTAGGTAAAAATACAGATAAAAACAAGGACAGTAATACAATAGCCGTACGGAAGCGGTACTTAGGTCTTTATAGCAACAGAGGATTGTTGTTATCCAAAAGAACTGGATTCTTCGAAGCAGGATGCTTCGGGTCATGGACGACCAGGTATCTAGGGGGCTCTTTATTAGAGCCTTTTTATTTTCAGCTCTTCACCAATAAACTTCATTCTTCTTTTTGTTAATCAAGCAGCTTCTTAAAGCCTGTTATCACACAACTCACTTCAATTTCAAAACCTCGTTAACAAATCCAATATCCAGTACCAGTGTCTTTAAAAGGCCAGCAACAGTAATGATCAATGTGTCGGGAAAAGTAGCTTGGCGAGATAGGATAAAGTCTAAGCAATAAGAGTAAAAAGACGAATGGCGCCAGCACTCATTTTGAGCGCCAGCTAAACAGTGAACAATAAATATTCGGTCTGAAATTACGCAATGCGTGAACTCACAGGTTTGCGAGTTGCTACAAAGGTCTCTTGAATCAGCAATGCGTCGTTAAGAGCTCGATGAATAGGTTGACCAGACTCTTCGGTAATACGTTTTTTGGTCAAATCCCAATCTTCAATTTGGCTTTCAGAAAAAATCGCCTCTATTGGACTGATACGAAAATCACGATTTATTTTCACGGCGTCAAATAAAGTATCAATCCAGGGCTTATCAACAACCCAAGCATCACTGTAGACAGTCTGACCCGATAAAATGTCGTTCAATTCTTCGGCAACAACTCTGGGGGCATAGCCTTCTTGAAGCAATTGATCCCGTGAAATGCCGTGCAGCGCTTCTGCGCTGGAATCCCAATGTGTCCAGCTACGCAAAGGTTTAATCAGACGAGACAAACGCTGACCTGAAGACAAGACAATTCCCACTTCGATAGGATAGCTTTGAAAGCCAAAACCCGATGCTTCTATATCTATTACTGCTGGCCTAACAGGTCGCGCCAGCTTAAATCCATTTACAATTGTTTTATTTTCCATGTTTACGCATTTCTTCATTCAAATAATTCTCACAATTTTGAGAATCCAGTAAAGACGTTCAATATTATTATTCTTATAGACACGTTTCGTGCCACGAAATTCTATACACATTATGTGTGTTTAACTTCTCGATAATCTCGCCATTTGGAAACTAAACGAAAAACCTTAGGCTTACATCAGGAATTTCCCACAATAGAAAAAGAATATCTGCGACACAGGTCGCGAGTAAGACATACATAGACCATTGAGGACAAGGAACGTCAATAATTGAACAAAGAATACCGAAGTTGTATGACGTTATTTATCGATTTATAAGTCAGTTTATTTAAACCTAGAAGATTATTCCGGGTATTGCCAATAAAGTGGAATAATTTATCGATACTTTTACAACGTAAAGACGCGCATTACAAAATGAGGGTCAGATTTACAAAATAAGAACATACTTGAGAGTCATTGATTAAAAAAATATCCAATTGTAGAAAAACCAGACCATTTTCAATCAATGAACATCTCAGTATGCCTAAAGAAGGCTTTAAGTTATTCAGAAATTCTTAAAATCTTATTTCGTAACCGAATATAAAACTAGAAAGTCTGTTGAATTTTAATAAGAAGTAGCATCAAACTAAATTTGGAAATCGCGTTTTCATTTATGACCCGACTCTAATTCACTGCACCTCTTAAAAATTTTTAGCCAATGGTTTAGCCAAAACTAATTGCACCGTGCTGATAACTCTTTCTTGAAATCCACCCTGACAATAAAATAAATAATATTCCCACATACGTTCGAACATGGGATCAAAACCCAGCTCACGAACCTTGTGAATATTTTTTTGAAAACGTCGACGCCAATTATCCAATGTTAAAACATAGTCACCGGTAATATCGGTTAACGAAACCATCTGCATATTAGTATGAGCACGTATATTTTTTGCGATAATTTCTATGGAGGGTAATACACCGCCGGGAAAAATATACTGTTGAATAAAATCGGTAGACTTTCTCGCTTTATCGTAACGCTGATCAGCGATGGTAATTGCCTGAATAAACATCAAGCCGTTTTCTTTGAGCAAACTAGAACAGTTTGAAAAATACGTCGGATAGTATTTGTGGCCCACCGCCTCAATCATTTCGATAGAAACAATCTTGTCGTACTGACCTTCTAGTGTTCGATAATCTTGGCAAAGTACCGTCACGCGATCACTGAGACCTTCCCGCTCTACTCTCGCCCGAGCGTAAGCGTATTGCTCTTGCGAAATTGTCGTCGTTGTTACTCTGCAACCGGACGTTTTAGCGGCGTAAATTGCCATACCACCCCAACCGGTGCCAATCTCTAATAAATGATCTTGCTCTGTTAATTTGAGAGCGTCACACACCGACTGCATTTTAGTGACCGACGCATCTTCTAACGAAGATTGATGATCGTTAAAAACCGCAGAGGAATACATCATGTGATCATCTAAAAACAACTGAAAAAATTCATTGCTCAAATCATAATGGGCGGAAATATTCGCTTTAGAACCATGAATATTGTTACGTGATAAAAACTTAGAAATTCGACTGATTAACGCATTTAAAAATCCCCAGCGGTGATCCATAGCTTCGCGCATGTGTTGATTGCGAACCATTAGACGCACAACATTGAGAGGATCGGGTGAACTCCAACCCTCAAGCATGTACGCCTCACCTGAACCTACCGAGCCACGAAATAAGGCCTGACGATATGCCCATCCGTGATTAACCGATATTTTGGCAATTATCTCTGCGTCATGCCTAGGCTGACCAAAGGTGTAAGTTCTGTCGCCTTCGGTAAGAATTAAATGCCCAACCCGAATACGTTTAAATATTTTGAAAATAGTTGAACGTGCTAGATTATCTAAAAATAAAATATCTTTTTTATTGACCACACGGGTTTCATCAATACTAATGGCTCTCATCAAGGCCTCGCTTTCAAGTTTTTGGGATGAGGTTGGACAGGTATTTTTTTAACAAATATTTTTAATGCTTGCCAATAGATGCCAAACAGCGCTTTGAATGTCATTATCGGAAACTGAAAAAACGTTCTTTGCAAATTTTGCGCGGTAAAAGGAATACGTCTTAAATTTATAGTGGCATCGAAAATGACGTCTTCACTACCGCGATTATTCACCACGTTTTCGATATTAATATGAACATTATCACCCGGTGAAATACTGCACCAACGGTAGAACATATTCATACCATGAAAAGGTGAAACATGAAGCTTTTTTTCAAATTCAAAATCTTTGAGATTTCCGCTTTCATCACAGGTTAACAAATACTGGGTACGTTCGCGCCATGGAGTATTGGTAACTTCTGCAATAACGTATTTTGGTACCGAATTATTTTCATCAAAAATAAAATAGCAAACTATAGGATTAATGATAAAATTAAAACATCGAACATTTGCCAACATTCGAATGGGCCCGGAAAGATTTTTTATTCCCCGATCGGCCAACCATTGGTAAATTTCGTTTTTCAAGTTACTGGTGTTATTTAAAAAATAATCTTCACGACGCCACCGCCAGAACCAGCGTCCGAAACCGCGTTTTTTATCTGTCGAAAATAATCGACTGGTTTGGCTTAAATCAGTTAATTCATCTAAATCCAAATAAAACATAAACACATCATAACCGAAGGAATGATGTTTTGGGGCAAAGCGGCGATGACACACCTTTCCGCAATAAATGGCCGACTGAAATTCCATTAAATGTTTAATTTCTCGTTAATTATTGGTTAGTGGATTCCGTGTTTATGTGACACGTAGCAACCTGTACTTTCTGCAATAAAGCATCAGCTACACGTTTAGCACTGTAGACGGCATCTTCGTGAAAGCCATTTCGCCACCAAGCACCGCAAAACCAAGTTCGATCGGTATTAATGTCCTGCCAAGATTGTTGGGTTACTAAAGCTTTTTTGCCAAAAGTTGGATGACTGTACTGATAGCGACCAATAATTTTATCGGGATTTATCGCATCGGTATGATTTAAGGTTACGCAAAAATTCCGCTCACTTTGAATATTCTGAAGCGTATTCATGTGATAAGTCAGCACGGCTTTGTCTTGTTCGAATCTTGTCTGGTTATTTGTTTTGACAAGACGATAATTCCAACTCGACCAAGTTGATTTATTCTCCGGCAACAGCGACTCATCCCAATGCAAGACTACATCATTTACTTGGTAAGGAATGTTGCCGAGTAATTCGGTTTCTAAGGTAGAGGCGTCTGTTAGCGTCGCTAATGTTTGATCACTGTGACTGGCAAACACTATGTAATCGAAATGTTGTTTTTCGTCGTTGACAAAAAACTCAACACCGTCTGCAAGTCTTTTAACATCGGTAACCTTGGCATTGGTGTAGATTTTATCGGCAAAAAACTGCGTTAACGGCTTAATGTAGCTCTTTGATCCACCGCTAACAACATACCACTGAGGTCTATTTTTAACACTCAACAATCCGTGATTTTTAAAAAACTCGGCGAAAAAAAGCACCGGCATATCTAGGCTTGCCTGGGTTGATTTCGACCAAATGGCACTGACCATGGGAATTAAATAATGACTCAAAAATCGGCTCGCAAAACGTTTGCGATCAAGATATTCACCGAGACTTTGTTTAGCATCGAGTTTATTCAATGCTAAATCGGCCAAAATAGTTTTATTAAAACGAACAATATCCGCCAACATTTTCCAATGTTTTGGATTTAATAAATTACTGCGCTGGGCAAACAAGGTACTTAAGCTACCACCACTGTATTCCAGCCCTGTAGTTTCGCACGTGACACTAAAGCCCATACTTGAAGGTTGATATTGGACGCCGATCTCGTCAAGCAGTTGCATAAATAGCGGATAAGTCCAATCGTTAAAAACAATAAAGCCAGTATCTATTGCATAATGCTTACCGTCTAGCTCGAAATCTATAGTCGCAGTGTGACCACCAATACGCGAGTCAGCTTCAAAAATATGCACATCAAAATGTTTGTGCAGATAATATCCGCACGATAATCCTGCTATACCTGAACCCACTATCGCTATTCGAGGCTTAATTACACGGTCTAAAATGCTTCCGGTCATAATAATTTTTTAATTGCCGATATTTAATAGGAATGAACGCGCAAAAAACGCAATAGTATCTAGCTTATTAAGTGGTGCTACAAATTAAGTGGTGCTACAAATTAAGCGGTGCTACAAATTAAGCGGTGCTAAAAATTAAGCGGTGCTAAAAATTAAGCGTTGCCACCAAATAACAATTACAATAAATTCTAACTCTCTCACAGGTACAACAGGGTTTTTTACAAGCAAATCCCCTTAGAATCTCTGAATTAATCAGAGTTGTTTTTTGAAGCAAATTACTTTTCTGCAAAAAATTCGTTAAATATCTTGGGCTCTTCGCATTTTTCGCGCAATAGGACCAAACCATAAGCCTGGAAACCAGCGATAAATACGTAGCATCCACAATAATCTTTTGGGAAACACAATTGATTTTCTATTTTGGGCAATACCGGTACAAATAATGTCTGATGCCTCTTCTACAGAAATTAACGTCGGCATGGGAAAATCATTCTGTCGAGTCAAGGGCGTATCTACAAAACCCGGAGAAATTGTGATCACATGAATACCTTGAGGCTCAAGATCGATACGCTGACACCCCAACCAATATTCGCACGCGGCCTTGGATGCACCGTAAGCTTGTGTTCGGGTAAATGGCGCCTG
Source organism: Sessilibacter sp. MAH1 (assembly GCF_054658315.1). Taxonomy (NCBI): domain Bacteria; kingdom Pseudomonadati; phylum Pseudomonadota; class Gammaproteobacteria; order Cellvibrionales; family Cellvibrionaceae; genus Sessilibacter; species Sessilibacter sp. MAH1. Next base: position 24,132 of record NZ_BAAGIC010000003.1, on the reverse strand, counting down.
TGCAGCCATTGAGCTAACACCGGCAAAAAACGCCTGGGATTCGGACTTTTTTAACAACGGCACAGCAATTGATAAAGTCCTGATCATCGCGAAAAAATTCACTTCAAATACGCGACGGTAAATAGCTTGCCCTGTTAAAGGATCGTCCAAATATTCGCAAATACCAGCGGCGGCGATAACTCCGTCAAGGGTGTCCGTAAAGTCACGAAAACGCGATGGCAATGATGCCCAGTGAGCGTCGTTGGATAAATCAAAGCTCAAAACAACAATGTTGTTAGGAAACTGCTGCTGCAACTGCTCTAATGCAGAAGTATTGCGACCGCTGGCAATAATTAAATTGTTCTTCGATGCTAAATCTCTACTTAATTGCAGTCCTATTCCTGACGAAGCTCCGGTAATCCACACGGTTTTTTCGGTGAGAGGGTATGCCGATTTACTGAACATCACACATTTATCCCAAACGTTTACGCAGCCAAATAACCACGCGCCCTAAAACAGGAACGTGTTCGTAAAGCATCGCCCCCATGTCGTAGTAGTCAATGTGCGAAATAATTTTTTCGTTATTGAAAACTAACCTAGAAGTACCTTTAACGGATATCTCTTCGCCTCGTGCTAACTTTTGGTGGCTGAATTCCATGACCCAACTCACGAACACAATATCATCGGTTTCGACGATGTCTTCAAAAATGAATCGACAATAATTTAACGATGGTAAGAGCTTGGAAAAGTAGCTTTCAATACCACCAATACCTTCTACTCTGTGTACTGGGTCAATGAACACGGCGTTCTCATGGTAGATGTGCGGTAGATTTTGAATAAGCCTGGCATCGAACTCAGAGTAAGCCGATAAAAATCTCTGCATCGCGGGTTTGCTGGCTAACTGATTGATGTCGAGCGCCGTATTCATAGTTCCTCTCTGGTCTGCGCACCTTGGAAATTGATATATAAGATCTGTACGCGGTATCGCGATTATTAGATCAAGCAAACCCTCACAATCAAACCAATGCTTTATCGCTTCGAGTTCTTAGCCACTTCGAATTCTTAGCCACTTCGAATTCTTAGTCGTTACACACCACCCACACACTAAAAAGCTTCTCAGGTGAAGATAATGCCTAAGCTCACCGAGTGATCGACATCAATATTCCCACACAGGAGAGTGAAACTGGATCGTCCACATGAGTGGAACGGCCATACCGTCAGTTTAGTTCAAACAATCGTTAACAATGGGTCATCCATTAACAATCTCTCTGCGTAACAAGGTTCAATGCAACTCCTAACTGGCTCGTTTGTGTTTGAGTTGTGCTGACAATGACGGTTTTTCATGAAAAGAGAGAGTTTTCGTGCTAGCTTCAGGCAATGACCTACCTAAAATTAAAGCCAAAGTGACCGATAGAATCGACCCACCAACAAGCGGATCGCAAAACACCTTGCGAGACGATACTTGGAGCCAAACGCTGCTGCTTGTCGCCCAGAAGGACAGAAAGGCCTTCGAGCGATTCTTCAATCACTATGTTCCGCTGATCAGGGGTTATTGCCTGTCTAAACCTGTGCCCGATCAATCTTCAAGCCTGCCCGATGAGCTGGCTCAAGAAGTTATGATCAAGGTTTGGCAAAAAGCCAACACCTTCGACCCTAAAAAAGCCTCCGCCAGCACTTGGGTTTTTACCCTTGCCAGAAACTGTCGAATTGATTTGCTGAGAAGATCAAATCGACATATCGCGCAGCCGCTGGAAATTGATGATCTTTGGGCCGATGAAGAGGAACACACACCCGTTACTCACCTACAAAAAGCTCGCGATAAAGACCTGATCGCCAAAGCTTGGCAAGTTTTGCCAAAAGATCAAATTCAAGTCATTCGTAAGGTGTTTATGGAAGGCAAAACGCATCTAGAAGCAGCGGAAGAAATGGACCTTCCCCTGGGAACCGTGAAATCACGTGTGAGATTGGGTTTAAAGAAATTGCAGTTGATAGTTGCAAACAGAAGTAACGAGGTTGACCAATGATTCGCCACCACCCAGACATTAACTTGCTGCTTGAATACAGCGCGGGTTCCATCGATTCGGCGGTGGCCTTAAGCGTTTCGGCGCATTTGCACTATTGCGAAAGCTGTAGCGAACAGGTCAATCGCTTTAACCAACTCGGCGGCATTCTCTTAGAAGAACTTGAGCACAGCAGTTATCAACCCGAAAACGTTAACCTACGAGCAACTCCCTCGATGTTGCGGCCTTTAGATCAGCTTTTTGATTCTGTAATGGCGCGTGTCGATGGTATTGAAAATCCGGCGACTGTATCAGAAGCTCAAGCCAGTGAAATACCCATTGCCGTTGCCAGTAAAATTAGACGCGATCTGCCTGCAAACTTGGCCAAGTTAATTGTGAAGCCTCGATTTTTAAAATGGCGTCGTGTGGCGCCTGCCATGCAAATCGCTCATCTCAAAACCGGACAAAATCGCTGCGAGGTTTCGCTTATTAAGATTGGCGCCGGTGGTCGTGTGCTGGAGCACAACCACAAAGGTAACGAGTATACGGTGGTACTGCGAGGAGCATTTTCAGATCAAGACGGCATCTACAGCGCGGGTGATTTCTTACACAGAAAGCCCGGTGACGTTCATACACCCAACGCAACAGCGGATGCCGACTGCCTGTGTTTAGCCGTGGTAGATGCGCCGTTGAAATTTACGGGCCTACTGGGCTGGTTAATTAATCCTTTTGTTCAGCTACAACCTGGTTGAAATTTGTGCGAAAGCAATCAGCGATAATGACTGCTCAGAGCATATTTATACTCACAGTGTATTCACACTTAGGAAGTTTCTAAAGGAACCTCTGATTAACTCATCCTTGATTTAATCAGAGGGCAGAAATTGAAAATGTGATTTCCAATTTCTTCACAATTTCAATCACTTACAGTTCTTGAAATTGGCGACACATCCTTGTGTCGCGAGAAACTCTAGGTTAATCAGAGTTTCCTAAAGACAACGTAGATTTAATTAAAGATATGTTGATCACCAATTTGTACACGAAATTGCTTTTGCTATGATCGATGAATTCTATGTTTCTTGATCTTACTCTGAGTGGGCTTTATCCCATAAAAAACATTAGGTCGAGTTTAAAGTTAATTGAGTGCTTATTTATATAAAAAAAGCGAAATATAAAAACACTTTGATTATCGTAAAATTAATTCATACCTAGCAATCTTAGTTTTTTGAATTATCGATTTTACACATCGATCTTTTCCATCAACAAAAAATCAAAAGTTTATCCAGAACCTCTGATTACATCGCCTACGATTTAATCAGAGGACAAAAATTGAAAATGTGAATTCCAATTTATTCACTATTTGAAGTACTTAGCTTTCTTGAAATTGGCAACACATCCCTGCTCGGCGGACAACTTCGGGTTAATTAGATTCTGCTATACAATGTTGGTTAAGCGTTACAGATCAACGCGGATTTTTATTTCACAAAACGCGAAAAAACCCCAAATTCACCAGTGTCTATTTAAACCAGCACCTATCTACACAAACTCAAACGTGATTGTTTACTCAAATGTGGCTATTAACCTATCAGTGACTATGCTAGTAATTACATAAATTTGTGGTAATTTTCCTACTTTGACTTTTTCGGATTAGGATAATCGGAAATTTTGTGGTTCAATCTTAATCAATGATGATGCACACCCGTGCCTTTATGTTCCAAATTTCGAACTATAATGCATATCAAGACTAATAGTTGCAGTGTTCTCATGGGTGATTTTTCCAAACAACAGCTAGACTCTGAAAATCTTCTAACCGAGCTTTATCGTTTAGAGAAGGAAAATACTCACCTAAAAAACCAGGTTCACGGCTTACAGCTTGAATTGTCACAGCTCAAAGCTCTGGTTAGAACCGACGCACTTACCGGCCTTTATAACCACCGTTATTTTCGCGAAGCACTGCATCGAGAAATTGAACGCACCGGCAGAACCAGCGCAGACTTTTGTTTGGTATTTATCGATCTAGATCACTTTAAAAGCGTCAACGATAACTGGGGTCATGAAGTTGGTAACCGAGCGCTTAAACACTTCGCTGACTTCATTAGAACGGCTATTCGCCCAATGGATCTTCCCTGTCGATACGGTGGTGAAGAATTTGCGTTACTACTGCCGGCAACGACGTTAAAAATCAGCGAACAAATCGCCGAGCGCATTCGAATTGCTCTTGAACAAACGCCACTGCCAGTAAACGATGGTTCATTGGTAATTACGGCCAGCTTTGGCGTCTCTTGCTACACCGCAGATTGTGGATTAACTCAAGATGAATTAATCGCAGAAGCTGATCAACAATTGTATCGCGCCAAAAATCAAGGGCGTAACCAAGTTTGCATTACCGATATAAAAACAAAAGAGCACAGCCAAGTTTCCGCCGACGAGAAAGATCTGCTCAATGCTTTGTTTCAACAGAACTCTTCTGAAAATAAACGCAGGAAATAACGGTTTAAAGACTCAAGCAGTCGCTCGGTTGACACGCCACTTAAACATTAGCGTTTAAAAACTAAGTTTAAGAATCTTCAATCAATACATCCGTGATTTAATCAGAGTTCTCTGTTATACCTCTCGTACCCGAAACCAACCCGTAATACTTTTGCGTAATGTTTGACTGGGTAAAACTTCGTGAGGAAATTCTTCACTGAAAAAAACCACCAATCGACCCAATTTAGGTTCAACGGTTGCCATAACATGGTCGTTAGGTTTTTCACTATTAATACTGGGATAAATTAATAATTCACCGCCATGCCCAGACTGCCACTGTTCATTTAAATACAAAATAGTGGATAAACGACGGTTCGATTTACCCACAAATGCATCCAAATGTTTTTGATAAAATCGTCCGGTTTTATAACAGGCAAAATGACATTCGTAATCAAATAACCCTAAATAAAACGCCTCATTAATGGCGATACGTAGCTGTTCCATCCAATTAAAAAACGGAACAATGTCTTTATCTTCGTGGGACAACCAACGAATTTCATCCGAACGAATGGAATGATCAACCATAGACAATTGATTGCGGCCAATGCCAGCCTGTTTAAATTCGGATTCGTTAAGCTCATCGAAAGACAGCATTAATTGTTCGAGAATACCGTCATCAATAACATTATCGAACACACCCCAACCTTGATCTGCCAACGTATTAATAATGGTTTGTTGAGCTGAGATATTCATAATAAATGGAACAATTAATCTGTTTTAGAAAGGGTTTAAAAATATCCGCTGTCGATTTTACCAATCAATTTTTGAGCGCATATTTTTAACTTTCGAGCGTTGATTTTTCGATTCTAAACGTCTCTTTTTCGACGCAAGAGTGGGTCGCGTTGATAGTCTTTTGGCAACAACTTTTGTGGCTTGGCGAATTAACGATTGCAACCGTAAACACGCCTCGTAACGATTTCGCTCCTGTGTGCGATGTTCTTGAGACTTAAGAACAACAACACCTTCTTTGGTAATTCTCTGATCGTTTAATGCCAACAATCGATCTTTATAAAAATCGGGCAACGACGACTGGGAAATATCAAAGCGCAAATGTATAGCGCTGGAGACTTTATTCACATTTTGGCCACCAGCACCTTGCGCACGAATCGCTTGAAACGACACCTCGTGCAACGGAATAGACACAGCGTTAGAGATAACAATTTTCTCTGAAAAGTCTTCCAAAAAAATTACCCCTAAAAGTGTTCAAAAATAACCGTGGCAACAAACCCATTAATGATGGTCGCGCTCGGCATTTGGCCTAAATTGATAAACATTACTGTCTGTTGATCTTTCTAATGAAATATCAACGGTTTCGGTGTGCTCGTAGGGTGATGACTTGAACCACTGGTGAATCACCAGTGCCAGAGCCGCTAAAAACGTAGCTACGTAAGGGAACAGTATCGGTAAACCCGCACGACGATCAATAAGCACGAGCATTAAGAAAAAGCCCACCAGAGCAATCCAGTGAGCGGGTTTCACACGCTTAATTCGCTCGCCAATACTCACACTGCGTGCTTCTGTGCGCATCAGTGCAACTTCGCAATGTGGACAGATAAAGTTTTTCGTTGGGTCAGTCCAATCTTCGCATTTGGCTTGTTTGTCCGAGAAAATACTCGCACAGCTGGCGCATCGATACTGCATAGTGGTGAAACTTCTGAAGTTAATTTCGCCAATGCCTTTTACATTAGCGATTCAATATTAGGTTTTAGGTAATGTTACTCCGACCTGACCTTGGTACTTACCACCACGATCACGGTACGAGGTCGCGCACACTTCGTCAGATTCAAAAAACAGCATCTGAGCAACACCTTCGTTGGCATATATTTTTGCCGGTAATGGCGTTGTGTTTGAAAACTCTAGGGTAACGTGCCCTTCCCATTCGGGTTCTAACGGTGTCACATTGACGATAATACCGCAGCGAGCGTAGGTCGACTTGCCAAGACAGACAGTCAAGACATTGCGTGGAATACGGAAGTATTCAACCGTACGCGCAAGCGCGAAAGAGTTAGGCGGAATAATGCAAACGTCGCTGACAATATCAACAAAACTGTTTTCATCAAAGTTCTTAGGGTCAACAATGGTTGAATGAACGTTGGTGAAAATTTTAAACTCATTTGCACAGCGTACATCGTAGCCATAACTGGACGTGCCGTAGGAAATTAACCGCTGGCCATCGGAGCTGGTGCGCACCTGACCGGGCTCGAATGGCTCAATCATGCCATGCTCTTGAGCCATGCGGCACATCCACTTGTCTGACTTGATACTCATAATTCTCTCATTATTTAATTCGGGTATTGGGCAGCGGTTTTGAGTAGCAGTTTTGCACCGCAGAACCCATCATGATAACGACTTACCTCACAGAAAAAAACACCGCATGGCACGACTTAACCTGATTAAACTTAAGGTTTTACCGATGCTCAGACATTCAAGACGCTCCTGTGGCTCACATCAATCGTTATCGATCTCAATCATTGGGGCAGAAGCTTTTGCCTTGCCATTAAGCCAGATCTGAGCGGAGACTTTTCGAGCAATTTCTCGATAACGCAAACTAATGTCAGATTCTGCATCTGCAATTAACGAAGGCCTGCCACTGTCGGCATCTTTGCGAATAGACAAGCTTAACGGCAAACTGCCCAACAGCTGTGTTGAGTACTGCTGGCTGATCAATGCGCCGCCGCCTTCACCAAAAATCGGTTCTTCGTGACCGCAGTTGGAACAGACATGGGTGGACATATTCTCAATTACGCCCAGTATGTCAACGTGAACCTTCCGGAACATTTCGATGCCTTTTTTCGCATCGAGTAATGCCAAATCTTGCGGGGTGGTCACAATAACCGCGCCACTGAGTGGAATTTTTTGCGACAGCGTTAATTGAATGTCGCCGGTACCGGGCGGCATATCGACGATTAAATAATCAAGCTCGCCCCATTGGGTTTGGCCGATAATCTGTTGAAACGCACCACTGGCCATTGGTCCACGCCAAACCATGGGCGTGTTTTCGGTCACGAGAAAGCCCATCGACATGCAAGTAATGCCATGAGCGGCAATGGGCATAATAGTCTGGTTTTGCGCCTCTGGTCGTTGTCCGCCAACACCTAACAATTGCGGTTGGCTTGGGCCATAGATGTCGGCATCTAAAATACCGACCTTGGCACCTTCGGCCTGTAACGCTAGTGCCAAGTTGACACTGGTGGTGGATTTACCGACACCACCCTTACCAGAACTCACCGCGATAACGTGTTTTACACCGTGTAAGAGCGGTAATTCAGCAACGTGGCGTCCGTCAGGAATAACACAGTCGATATCCACATTAACGGACTCAACACCATCAATGGTTTGACAAGATTGCCAAATCTGCTGCGATAGTGCCTGCTGTAAACCGTCGCAAACGAATCCAAATGTCAGAGTGATATCTACATTACCCTTGGCAAATTTAAGATCACTGATTGCTCCGATCTCCAGTAACGACTTACCGGTAATCGGCTCGATAAGAGCGCCAACTCGTTGTGCAATTGACTCTAAATCTATTGGTAAATTACTCATAAACAATCTGTCATTATCCAAATTGAGTAAACATTACGCTTACTGTGAAAAAACCTTCCGTCCATTCATCTGTTCATCGAATTCTGTGCCAAGGCCAACACGTAAATGGCATTGAAATTACGCTTGAGTTTGAAATCTACAAGACCTGCCATACCGAACCTAATGCCCAGACATTGGCGAAAATCAGCCGACAAGTGTGGTATATTACGCGCCCAATGAATCACAGATAACCGCGCGATAAATAAGCTTAATGTTATAAGCCAGCTAACGTTGATTTAGCTAATCTTTATTCAAAGGTTGTAACATTTAGGGGCTGTAACGATTGTGTGCCAATGCATACAACTATTATTTTTCTCGCCCGGTAGTAATAAACGCATCCGTAATTAGAACAGAGCAACCATGTCTAATCGAAGAATTCTTGTCACCAGTGCACTTCCCTACGCCAATGGCCCATTGCATTTAGGTCACATTGTGGAAGCAATACAAACCGATATTTGGGTCCGATTCCAAAAGCTTCGCGGTAACGAAGCTTACTACGTTTGCGCAGATGACGCCCATGGCACTGCCATTATGCTAAAAGCCGAGCAGCTCGGCATCACAGCGGAAGAACAAATCGCAAACATCAAAGCCGATCACGAAAAGTGTTACCAAGGCTTTAATATTGGTTTTGATAATTTTCACAGCACCCATTCTGAAGAAAACAAAGTTTACTCAGGATTGATCTACGAGCGCCTAAAAGCCAACGGACATATTGCCAGTCGCAATGTAACCCAAGCATTTGACCCAGAGAAAAATTTATTTTTGGCCGATCGTTACATTAAAGGCACCTGCCCCAAATGTAAGAGCGACGACCAATACGGCGACAACTGTGAAAAATGCGGCGCAACCTATAGCCCAAGTGATTTGATCAATCCAAAATCGGCAATCAGCGGCGCGACTCCTATTCAAAAAGACTCGGAACATTTCTTCTTTAAGTTACCCGAATTCGAATCCTTCTTAAAAGAATGGACACGAGCGGGACATTTACAAGACGAAGTCGCCAACAAGCTGGCCGAATGGTTAGATTCCGGCTTAAAAGAATGGGACATCTCTCGTGACGCGCCTTATTTTGGCTTTGAGATTCCCGGTGAACCCGGCAAATATTTCTACGTTTGGCTCGATGCGCCCATCGGTTACATGGCGAGTTTCAAAAACCTCTGTGATCGTACCGACGGTTTAGAATTTGACGACTTCTGGAATGTAAACAGCTCGGCGGAGTTGTATCACTTTATTGGCAAAGACATTGTGAATTTCCACGCGTTGTTTTGGCCGGCCATGTTGTCGTCTGCGCAATTTAGAACCCCAACCGGTGTTAACGTGCACGGTTTTTTAATGGTCAATGGCGAGAAGATGTCTAAATCTCGTGGAACCTTTATTAATGCCGAAAGTTATCTTGAACATTTAGACGCCGATTATTTGCGTTACTACTTCGCCAGTAAATTATCTAACAGTGTTGATGATATCGATTTAAATTTTGAAGATTTTATTCAAAAAGTAAATTCCGATTTGGTTGGCAAATTAGTAAATCTCGCCAGTCGCACCGCTAAATTTATTGAAAAATCTGGCGGTACACTTTCACAATCACCCGAAAACCCTGAGCTTTGGCAGCAATTCTTAAACGGTCAAGACGGTATCGCGTCTGCTTTTGAAAATCGTGAATACGCAAAAGCAACTCGCGAAATTATGGCTTTAGCCGATGCCGCCAACGAATATTTGGCCGCGAAGGCACCTTGGTCGTTAGCAAAAGAGGAAGGCAAAGAACAAGAAGTTGTCGCCATCTGTTCTCTGGGCATCAATATGTTCCGAGCCTTAATGACCTTTTTAAAACCAGTGGTTCCGAGCTTGGCGGAACGTGCAGAAGCCTTCTTAAATGAAACACTTAATTGGAGCCAACCACTTGCCTTTGTGGGTGGAACCCAAATTAACGGTTTTAAAGCATTGCTCAAACGCGTTGAAAAAACGCAAATTGACGCAGTGATGGAAACTAACGCTAAGTTATTACCAACTCCTGTTGAGCAAAAAAATTCAGAACCAACAACGACTGACGATACCCAAGAACCTATTGCCGAAACCATTAATTTTGATGATTTCGCCAGAGTCGATTTACGTATTGCCCTAATTAAAAAAGCCGAACACGTTAAAGGCGCCAACAAACTGCTTCAATTGACGTTAGATTTAGGCAACGAAACTCGCAACGTATTTTCAGGTATTAAAAGCGCCTACGCTCCTGAAGAACTAGAAGGCAAGCTCACCGTAATGGTCGCCAACCTAGCACCTCGCCAAATGAAATTTGGTGTATCGGAAGGCATGGTTTTAGCGGCAGGTCCCGGTGGTAAAGAAATCTATTTACTCGAACCACATTCCGGTGCCAAACCCGGTCAACGAGTTATGTAATATCAGGTTATTAGCAATGATTACGTCCGTTTCAGAAACATTAAAAGACGATATTAAACGCTCTGTTAAAGAAGCTTTGGAAGAAGATATCAAAAGCGGCGATATAACTGCGGCTTTAATCGATAGCGATACCCAAGCCACAGCAACGGTAATTACTCGTGAAAATTGTGTACTTTGCGGTAAAGCTTGGGTAGAAGAAGTCTTCCAACAATTAGACCCGAGCGTTGTAATAAGCTGGCGCGGCGATGACGGTGATTACTTCGAAGAAGACAATGTTCTTTTTGAATTGTCTGGCTCTGCGCGCAGTTTACTTACCGGCGAAAGAAGCGCTCTTAATTTTTTACAGTTACTTTCGGGTGTAGCAACTAAAGCTCGTTATTATCGGGAACTGGTTGCCGGTACACACATTAAAATCTTAGATACACGTAAGACCATTCCCGGCCTTAGAACAGCCCAAAAATACGCAGTAGCAACCGGCGGCTGTTTTAATCATCGTATAGGTTTGTTCGATGCGTTCTTAATCAAAGAAAATCACATCGCCGCTTGCGGTGGTATTACTCAGGCGGTTTCAAAAGCCAAGCAAAACGAGCCAGAAAAACCCGTAGAAGTTGAAGTAGAAAATCTGGAAGAGCTAAAAGAAGCACTGATCGCACAGGCCGATATCGTTATGCTCGATAATTTTACACTGACCGATTTACGTCACGCTGTAGAGCTCAATAAAAACGAATACTCGGGCCTCGCCAAACTAGAAGCCTCTGGCGGCGTTAATGAAAAAACTCTGCGCCATATTGCCGAAACCGGCGTAGATTTTGTTTCTATTGGTACACTGACCAAAGACTGCCGAGCCATTGATTTATCAATGCGAATTGTTTGGTAAGTCTTGTTTTAAGCTCACAAAACAAAAAAGGAAGCTTTATGCTTCCTTTTTATCTTAACTATTCCTGAGCGTTTTATTGCCAAGGCTCTAAAGGAAAATAGAGAAAACTTTCATCAGACTTGTTGGGGTACACTCTTACCCAAGCACCAAAACGATGTTTTACCGGTAACCAAACAAAATCCTCTTCGGGTAACACAGTAAAATCAAAATCGGGATTATTGGCTCTTACAGTTTCAGACAAGAGAAGATCTTTACTAAAAGACCTTGCTATAAGTTCACCATCCGTGCATTCCCGATAATATTTGGGAAACATCTGAATATCTTTTCCATCTACCGCTGAAAATAATAAATCTGATCGTTCTTGTGGGTCTGCTGGGAATTGAGAACAAATCTCCACAGGCCCAAACCAACCTTTCTTAGAAAACCGCTTGTCTTTAGCCTCGGCTAAATCAACGTCGTCCATCTCAAAACTACTGACCACTTCAATGCGATCTTTTACAAACACTAAAAATACAGGTCGAGACTGCGAAACCACAGACAATCCATAAATTAAAGCCGAAAGTTGGATAACGCCAACAATTACGTAGTCGCGGACTAATTCCGAGCGCGGTTTACTTGGATTAAAAATGACCAGCGACATTAACGGCCCAAGTGTTACCTCAACGCTGAGCACCAAAATATACAGATCGATACCACCCAGCATTTGTGACAGTCGCCCAGGAAACCAAACCTGAAAGACTAAAATACCCGAGCAAATAGCAACCACAACAGTAATTAAAAAATGCAATACAGCGGCATTGATTTTTGATGTAACTAAAGAACGTGATATTTTCATTACAACTTATTTTTAATTCAAAGTTTTGCTTAATTGAAACGTAAAAAAGGCCCCACTTGGGGCCTTTTTTGTTACCAAACTATAAGTTTAGTTATTAACCACGACACTCACCAGGAGCAACGTTTTGAGGAAGAGTACCTTGATTACCACTTCTTGCACCTGCGCGACCTGCAGCATAACAAGTCCAAACAATAGCACCATTTGGACGAGCACCAGCGACCAAAGGCATTGTATTAGCAGTCGGTTCCAAGAATAATGTCGAGTTAATACCAGCTCCAGAAACACGATTGGAGTAAGTTAAAGTAATCTCACCTGTATTCGCATTGATTGAAATCGAGTTAACATTTGGAGATGAATTTGGGGTAGCGCCGTCATCACCAACAGTTTGAGTACATGGATCAGTGCCGTTGGTACAAGGCATAAGTGCGCTATTAGGAGCTGCACTTGTTGGGTAGCCAGAACCGAGACCCGAAGAAGCCAAAGGTGTACCATTAGCAGCATTATCCATTACAACAACTTTAGCTTCGGCAGCTAGAGTCATACCTTCAGATACACGTGAACGGGTGGTGTAGTCTTGGTACGCAGGAAGCGCAACCGCCGCCAAAATACCGATAATCGCAACAACGATCATCAATTCAATCAAGGTAAAACCTTTTTGCACTTGTTTCATTTCGAAATTCTCCGAGGAAGTTATGTGGGACCGGATAAGGCGAAAAGTCCTTTTCACAGTTGTTTGCCTTAAAGCAACCCCTAGGCCAACATCGACAAGTGTACTAAAACAGGATTATTTGTGGTTGTAAATTCACATTACGGCAAGCCATTAATACTTTGCGCGTCATACAAGTAAGATCTTTACACCACCCAAGTGACTTTTTTTGTCAATATATGACTGGAATCCTCAAATTTATACGCAGAATACTTTTTTACGCTAACCAAGTGAGGATCGGTAAGAATATGACTTTATAGATATAAATTCGTTGGCAACTGTCTTTGAATCCCATTGGCGATAGTATCGACATTAAAACACGGAAAATTTACGAGTATTCTTAATAAGGCACATTAACTATCGTGTGTAACTGGTAAATAATCTAAACTTAAAAAAATTCCAACGTACAAGTGGACAGTGGATGAACCAACAGATTCAGCAATTGAGTGGATTGGCCAAACGTCTAGTCAGTGACGGCATCCTCTCGGAAGAAGATGCTCGCAATGCGGTTAAAAATGCAAAAGCAGAGAAAATTCCTCTCGCTTGGTATATTGCTAATGCCCAGCTTGCGTCGGCAAAAGCCGTCGCACAAATTTCTTCTGACGAGTTTGGTACACCAATCTTTGATATTGATGCAATTCGCCCCGACGCCATACCTCGAGGATTAATCGACAACAAGTTGGTTCAAAAGCACCATACACTGCCGCTGTTCAAGCGCGGTAATCGGCTTTTTATCGGACTGTCGGACCCAACTAATTTAAGCGCCATCGACGAAATTAAGTTTAATACCGGCCTAAGCACCGAAGCTGTACTTATTGAAGGCGACAAACTGCAAAAGGCCATTGAGGCCTATCTCAATCAAGAAGATGAAAATATTAATAACATCTCAGGATTGGAAGATGAGTCGCTAGAAAATCTTGACGTTCAATCCGTTGAAGATGGAAACGGCGAAGAAGACACCTCAGAGGTAGACGAAGCTCCAATCGTTCGATTTGTGAATAAAGTTCTGCTTGATGCCATTAAAGGTGGCGCGTCCGATATTCACTTTGAACCCTACGAAAAGACCTTTCGCGTAAGATATCGACGCGACGGTATTTTGATCGAGGTGGCTCGTCCGCCGGTCAATCTTGCTACGCGAATTTCAGCCCGTTTAAAAGTCATGTCACAAATGGACATCAGTGAGCGGCGAGTTCCACAAGATGGCCGGATTAAAATGAAGATTTCGAAAACTCGTGCCATCGATTTTCGCGTGAACTCCTTGCCCACACTTTTTGGTGAAAAAATCGTATTGCGTATTCTCGACCCAAGCAGTGCTAAATTGGGTATCGACGCGCTTGGTTACGAAGAATTCCAAAAGAAAATTTATCTCGATGCTCTTGCCCAGCCCCAGGGTATGATCTTAGTAACCGGCCCTACGGGTTCAGGGAAAACGGTATCGCTGTATACGGGTTTAAACATACTCAATACCGAAGAGCGTAATATTTCTACCGCAGAAGATCCTGTAGAAATTAACCTAGAAGGCATTAACCAAGTTAACATGAATGCTCGCGTGGGATTAACCTTCGCGGAAGCATTAAGATCGTTCCTACGACAAGACCCCGATATTGTGATGGTTGGGGAAATTCGAGATCTAGAAACCGCTGAAATTGCGATTAAGGCTGCACAAACCGGACACTTAGTATTATCTACCCTGCACACCAACAGCGCCCCAGAAACCCTAACACGTTTATTAAATATGGGCGTACCTGCGTTTAACGTGGCAACCTCAGTGAGTGTCATCATTGCACAACGTTTGGCAAGACGACTCTGCACCCACTGTAAAAGACCTGCAGATGACATTCCCGACGAAATTCTGTCGGAAGAAGGTTTTGACGATATCGGCATGGAGAGGTCGGAGATAGAACTGTATCACCCTGTAGGATGCGCTCAATGCAATAATGGTTATAAAGGCCGTGTTGGCGTATATGAAGTTGTTCGCATCACAGATTCGATTTCAAGAATTATAATGGAGGGCGGCAACTCCATTCAGATTGCCGACCAAGCAAGAAAAGAAGGCTTCAATAACTTAAGAATCTCTGCTCTTCGCAAAGCCGCTATAGGCTTAACCAGTCTCGAAGAAGCAAACCGAGTGACGAAGGATTAACGTATGGCAACGGCAACCAATGATTCCGTTTTCGTCTATAAAGGCGTCGACCGAAAAGGCAATAAAATCCAAGGAGAGGTGAAAGGTAGCAGCTCTGCGTTGGTAAAGGCTCAGTTACGAAAAAAAGGGATTACACCGGGCCAAGTTAAGAAAAAGGCTAAGCCATTATTTGGGGGCGGTAAGAAATCCGTCAAACCGCAAGACATTGCTATTTTCACTCGCCAAATGGCAACCATGATGAAAGCGGGTGTGCCTCTGGTACAGAGCTTCGATATTGTTGCAGACGGTCTTGAAAATCCGACGCTGAAATCTTTGGTGCTAGAAATTAAAGAAGATGTGGCGTCCGGTAATGGCTTTGCTGCAGCGTTATCAAAGCATCCCAAATATTTTGATGAATTATTTTGCAACCTTGTTGATTCAGGCGAACAATCCGGTGCCCTAGAAACCATGTTGGACAGGATTGCGACCTATAAAGAAAAAACAGAGGCCATGAAAGCCAAAATTAAAAAGGCGTTGACCTATCCTATTGCGGTTGTCGTTGTAGCCTTAGTTGTTACGGGTATTTTGCTGGTCAAGGTAGTACCTCAATTCGCGGAAACCTTCGCAAGCTTTGGCGCAGACCTACCCGCATTTACGTTGTTCGTGTTAAATCTGTCGGAAAGCGTTCAAAAATGGTGGCTTATTATCTTAATTGGTACCGCTGTCGGGGTATTTGCGTTCAACCAAGCCGTCCAAAAATCTAGCGCTGTTCGACGCGTTGTTCATCAATACACCATCAAGCTTCCTATCGTCGGTAATATTGTTTTCGAGTCCATTATTGCGCGTTTTGCTCGAACCCTGTCTACAACTTTTTCGGCGGGTGTTCCGTTAATCGATGCATTAACTTCTGTAGCTGGCGCGACCGGTAATATGATTTATGAAGAGACCACGTTGCGTGTTCGAGATGAAGTTGCAACCGGTATCCAGCTCAACACATCCATGCGAGCTACCAATAAATTTCCGTCCATGTTGTTACAGATGACGGCTATTGGTGAAGAGTCGGGCGCCCTAGATGATATGCTTGATAAGGTTGCATCTTTTTACGAAGAGTCTGTTGATAACCAAGTCGATAACCTAACAACTTTACTCGAACCACTGATTATGGCCGTTTTAGGTATTCTTGTCGGTGGACTTATGATTGCGATGTACATGCCAATCTTCCAAATTGGTAATGCTATCTAAAATTAACAACGAACAAAATTCATGGAAGTATTATTTTCTCAACCGCTGGTGTTACTACCGGCGGTTGTTATTTTAGGGCTAACGGTTGGCAGTTTTTTAAACGTCGTTATTTATCGCCTGCCGATAATGCTTGAAAGACAATGGAAACGCGATTGCTGCGACTTCTTGGATGTCCAACCGGAGTCTGACACTGCCACTCAAACGCCTTTCAACCTAGCTGTTCCTCACTCCACCTGTCCCAACTGCGGTCACGCTATCAAACCCTGGGAAAACATACCTGTAATCAGTTATGTGTTTTTAAGAGGAAAATGCTCTAGCTGTAAAACACCGATCTCTGTTCGCTACCCTCTGGTCGAAACTGCAACCGGTGTTTTATCTGGATTAGTCGCCTGGCAGCTGGGCTTTGGAATTGAGCTTTTATTAGGGCTTATATTCACCTGGAGCTTGATTTGCTTAACGCTTATTGATGCTGACCACAAATTATTACCCGACAATATTACCCTGCCACTGCTTTGGCTTGGCCTTTTAGCCAATACTCAAAATCTATTCACCGATCTTCACAGTGCAGTTATTGGCGCCGCCGCCGGATACTTATCTTTATGGAGTGTTTTCTGGATTTTTAAAATCCTACGCGGTAAAGAAGGTATGGGCTACGGTGATTTTAAATTACTGGCGGCTTTAGGTGCTTGGTGTGGATGGCAACAACTAACACTGATTATCATAATATCTGCCGGTCTGGGTGCAATTATTGGCACGCTGATCCTTCAACTTAGCGGCAAAAATAAAAGTGAGCCTATTCCATTTGGACCTTATTTAGCTGGCGCAGGCTGGGTCGCTTTTTTCTGGGGCGATGAACTCACCCAACTGTATCTGAGTTACTTGTAGATATTGCCGTGGCTGAGCAAAAATCCAGAAAATTTGTCGTTGGTGTAACTGGTGGAATTGGCAGCGGTAAATCCGCAGCCTGCTCTAGGTTTGAGCAATTAGGAATTGTATGTGTTGACGCCGATATTGTCGCAAGACAAGTGGTTGAACCGAATTCTCCGGCACTATCCCAAATACAACAACACTTTGGCGACGACATTATTTTATTCGACGGAACGTTAAATAGAGCCAGACTTAGGGCCATCATTTTCGAGTACCCTGACGAAAAAGTTTGGCTAGAGTCACTTTTACATCCCTTAATTAAAACGGAAACTCAGGCTCAGATTGATCGCGCTAACAGCCGGTATGTGATCTACACATCGCCATTATTATTTGAAACGCAACAACACAATATCGTTGATCGAGTTTTGGTTATTGATGTGCCCGAAGAGGTTCAACTTGAAAGAACTCAATCTCGCGATAACATAAGCTTAGCTTTAGCTAGATCTATATTGGCGAACCAAGCAAGCAGAGCACAACGACTGAGCATTGCCGACGATGTTATTATAAATGATCAAGGATTAGATTATCTGTACCATCAAGTTGATGACTTGCATCAACGCTATCTTAAGCTGAGCGAATAAATTTTTATCGGTGTTAATGCTGTCCACACCATCAACGAATCTACGTTTTTTAAAGAATCATCATGACCCAACAGAATTCCAATAAACCTATCAAATTACCCTGCTCAACCTGTAAAAAAGAAATTGAGTGGAGTGATAAATTCCCACATCGACCCTTTTGCAGTGAGCGGTGCAAGTTAATTGATCTGGGAGAATGGGCATCAGAAAATCAGCGGATTCCTGGCAGCTCTGTTTATGATGACCTCCTGTCTGACGATTTGATAGCAGATTTCACGAACCGCAAAAATGTTCATTAAGCTCTTGGAACCTCTGATTAACTCATCCATGATTTAATCAGAGGACAGAAATTGAAAATGCGATTTCCAATTTCTTCACAATTTCAATCACTTACAGTTCTTGAAATTGGCGACACATCCTTGTGTCGCGAGAAACTCTAAGTTAATCAGAGGTTCCTCTTATTTAAGTAACGAGTGTTAAGTAACAGGTATTTAAGCAATGGGGCATGACGCTTGTTTTAAGCTCGCTTAAAGTGACGCTTGTTAATCTCGCTTAAAATAGACTCGTTAGCTTTTGGAAATTGCAGCGAAGATAATTCTTCGACGGCTACCCAGCGAAGCGGCTGACCTTCTTTGCCTTCAGGTATGCCGTTAAACGCCAAAACCCAATACACATCAAGATGTACACATTTGTCGCTGTAATCATGACTTATCTGTATTAAAGGCTGGCATTGTGTTGGAACAATACCAAGTTCTTCAGAAAGCTCGCGGATCAACGCCGACTCCGTAGATTCACCCTCTTCGATTTTTCCGCCTGGAAATTCCCACAAACCACCCTGATGCTGATGGTCTGCACGCTTTGCAACTAGGATTTGAGAACCGTTGGTAATAACACCAACGGCTACGTTTACTCGTTTCATAAAAACAGAGGGTATAGTTATGAGCGATATTCAGCGTTAATTTTTACGTAATCGTAACTTAAATCGGAGGTCCACACCGTTTCGTTACTGTCACCACGCTTTAAATCAACCGTAATATCAATGCGATCTTGAGAAAATACACTTTGACCCAGTGCTTCGGAATAACTTGGCGCTCTTTGGCCAGCTTCGACAATCAATACAGAGCCAATACGCACATCAATTTTAGAAACGTCCAAGCCCTGAACACCTGCGTAGCCGATAGCCACAACAATACGGCCCCAGTTAGGATCACTAGCAAATAATGCGGTTTTTACCAAAGGTGAATGTGCAATTGAGTAAGCTACACGCAAAGCTTCTTTGTTAGATTCAGCATGCTCTACCTTTACCGCAACCAGCTTGGTAGCGCCCTCACCATCGGCAACAATCGCCTGCGCCAACATCAGCATCACAGAGTTTAAGGCCTCGACAAATGCTGAGTAAGCTTCGGAGTTTTCTGTTTTTATCTCGGGGGCATCACTTTGTGATGTTGCAACCAATATGCACGAATCGTTGGTAGAAGTATCACCATCAACCGTAATGCGGTTAAAACTTTGATCAACCGCATCTACCAATAATTGTTGAAGTAATTGCTTTTCAACTTTTGCATCGGTCGCAACATAAGCCAACATGGTTGCCATGTTCGGCTTGATCATGCCAGAACCTTTACTGATACCAGTAATGGTAATAGTTTCACCGCCTACGTCGATGGTAACGCTCGCACCTTTTGGACGTGTATCGGTTGTCATAATACCTCGGGCTGCACGCGTCCAATTGGCTTCCTTCAGGTCGTCGGCTGCGGCTTGAATAGTCGAGGTAATTCGCTCAACCGGTAAATGCTCACCAACCACGCCAGTAGAAAACGGTAAAACTTGTTTTTCTTGTATCGATAGGACCTCTGCCACCTTTTGATCGATGGCTCGGGCGTCGGTTAAGCCCCTATCGCCAGTGCAGGCGTTGGCATTACCAGAATTAATGACTAGAGCCCGTATGTTTTCGCTCAAATTTTCTTTACAAACAATCACTGGTGCAGCACAAAATGCGTTTTTGGTAAAAACGCCTGCTACCGTGGACTCCTCTGGGAAAGTCATTAAGACTAAGTCGTCCTTTTCAATTACAGCAGGTTTGCGCCCCTTTACATCGGCAAAAGCACAACCCATTTTAAAACCTGCAACGGTATGCATTTCAGGAAATTCGAATCCATCAACGGCCATAATTTCTTACCTATTTATCTAACGCTTCGGCTGAATAATTTCGATGGTCGCAAACAAAAATAGGGAAGCTATCAAGCTTCCCTACTGAGTTTGCTGTGATCAATAGCTAGTAATTTTAGCTTAATCGACCATGACATTGTTTGTATTTTTTGCCGGAACCACAAGGACAAGGATCATTACGACCAACTTTGGGTTCCATTCTTCGCATCGTCTCTATTCCTGAAGCATCATCACCTGAGGATTCTTCGGCTAAAGCGTTAGCTTCGGCATGTTCCATGGACATCGCCATATTTTCTTGCATTTCCCGCTGGCGACGCTCCATCTCCTCAACTTGCTCACGAGAGATAGGCTCAATTCTAAAAAGCATCTTAGTGACTTCAAGCTTCACATTATCCAACAAAGATTGGAACAGCTCGAAAGACTCACGCTTGTATTCTTGTTTTGGATTACGTTGAGCGTAGGCTCTTAAGTTGATGCCTTGACGAAGATGGTCCATATTCGCCAAATGCTCTTTCCAAAGAGTATCTAGTACTTGCAACATAACTCGTCGTTCAATATCCACCACAATCTCGCCAAAGAGCTCAGCTTTTTCTTTCCAGGCTTGTTCTGCGGTTGCTTGAATACGCTCTAGCAAAGACTCTTCATGCAAAGACTTATCTTCGTCAAGCCATTGCTGAACAGGTAACTTAATGCCGAGCTCTACTTCGAGATTGCGCTCCAACTCGGGAATATCCCACTGCTCTTCAACGCTTTGCGGCGGCACAGACGTACGGAATAAATCGGCAACTACATCATCACGAATCGCATTAACAGTGTCAGAGATAGAGTCTGCTGACAGGATTTCATCACGTTGACGATAAATAACCTGACGCTGATCGTTAGCAACATCATCGTATTCTAGAAGGGCCTTACGAATATCAAAGTTTCGACCTTCCACTTTACGCTGAGCTTTTTCAATGGCGTTGTTAACCATTTTTGCTTCAATGGCTTCGCCTTTTTCCATCCCCATCGCTTTCATAATGCTGCGTACACGATCGGACGCAAAAATACGCATTAGGTTATCTTCAAGAGATAGATAAAAACGGGTTACGCCGGGATCACCTTGACGACCAGAGCGACCACGCAACTGATTGTCGATACGACGCGATTCGTGACGCTCTGTACCAATAATGTGAAGGCCACCAGAATCTAAAACCTGTTGGTGACGCTCTCTCCAATCTGCCCGAATCGCATCAATCTGCTCTTGGGTTGGATTCTCTAAATGAGCAACTTCTGCTTCCCAGTTACCACCAAGCATAATATCGGTACCGCGGCCGGCCATGTTAGTAGCGATGGTAACGGCTCCCGGACGACCCGCCTGCGCGATAATCTCCGCTTCTTTTTCGTGGAATTTCGCGTTTAAAACCTGATGTTGAATGCCTGCCTTTTTCAAACGAGCCGACATAATTTCAGAGGTTTCAATAGATGCTGTACCAACTAAAACAGGTGCTTTCTTCTCGATACAACTTTTAATATCTTCAACAATTGCGTCGTACTTTTCTTCCAACGATAAAAAGACTAAGTCGTTCAAATCTTGACGAGCAATGGGTTTATTGGTTGGAATTACAACCACATCCAAGCCGTAAATTTGGTGAAACTCAACCGCTTCCGTATCCGCCGTACCGGTCATGCCTGACAATTTGTTGTATAAACGGAAATAATTTTGGAAGGTTGTCGAAGCAAGAGTTTGGCTCTCTGCCTGAATTTGCAGACCCTCTTTTGCTTCTAGTGCTTGATGCAAGCCTTCCGATAAGCGACGCCCAGGCATGGTTCGACCTGTGTGCTCATCGATTAGCATCACCTGACCATTTTGAACGATGTAATGAACGTTTTTCTGGAAAATAGAATGTGCACGTAACGCAGCGTGTACATGATGCAACAGGCCAAGATTGGTCGGTGAATAAAGACTATCGCCTTCTTGAAGCAAACCATTGCTAACCAAAAGGTTTTCAACTTCTTGATGACCAACTTCAGTCAGTTCAACACTGCGACTTTTTTCATCAACAAAGTAATGACCAATGTTTGCGAGCGCTTGTGCGTCCATTTCTTCCGTGATTTCTTCCTCTTGACGTGTAAGCAGAGGAATCAAAAGATTAATAGCGCGATACATTGCCGAACTGTCTTGAGCGGCGCCGGAGATGATTAGTGGTGTTCGCGCTTCATCGATCAAAATAGAGTCAACTTCGTCAACAATTGCGAAGTTAAGAGGACGCTGAGCCTTATCAGAAAGCGTCAATGCCATATTGTCGCGCAAATAATCGAAACCAAACTCATTGTTAGTTCCGTAGGTAATATCAGCCGCGTAGGCTAATTTTTTCTCGGTTGGGTCTTGCATTGAATAGATTGTGCCGACTTCCATACCTAACGCGTTGTAAAGAGGAGTCATCCATTCCGCGTCGCGGCGAGCAAGGTAATCATTCACGGTAACGACGTGAACACCTTTGCCAGACAATGCATTCAAATACACCGGCAGAGTAGCCATTAGGGTTTTACCTTCACCGGTACGCATTTCTGCAATACGCCCTTCGTGCAAGGTAATTCCACCAATCATCTGAACATCAAAGTGACGCATCTCTAGGGTTCGCTTACCCGCTTCTCGCACTAAAGCGAAAGCTTCAGGAAGCAAGCTATCGAGAGTAGTACCGTTTTGAAAACGCTGCTTAAATTCTGCCGTTTTTTCTTTGATCTGCTCATCTGAGAGCTTTATATATTCGTCTTCAAACGCATTAATGTTTGTGACTATGCGCCTCATGCGCTTAATTTCACGATCGTTTTTCGTGCCAAATACGGCTTTAAAGACATTACCTATCATTACAGTTTCCGTAAAAAATCCATTAGGGCGACATGGGCCAGCAAAGGGCGCCAGTAAACAGGAAGGTGCTTACGTTAGCAAGCGAAAGGGAGGGTTACTTCCGATGAGTTCGGTGAATATAAGAAGAAGGGTCAACAGCGCGGCCATTTTTGTACACTTCAAAATGCACATGAGGACCTGTTGATCTACCACTGCTTCCCATTAAGGCAACTGTCTGTCCTTTTTTGACGACGTCGCCAACTTTTACGAGATTTTCGCTATTGTGTGCATATCGGGTAGAAAAACCCGAGCCGTGATTAATTTCGACCAGCTGACCATAGCCGCTACGCTCGCTTGACCAGGTCACAACACCAGAGGCGACCGCCACAACCTCAGAATTTAACTGACCGGCGAAATCAACACCACTGTGCCAAGAAATGCCGCCATTGAAGGGATCTGTTCGTCTGCCAAAGCGGGAAGACATCCAACCTTTTTTAATAGGTCGGCCAGCAATAAAGACATCGTTTTGAATTTTTCGATTTGCGATAAGAGCTTCCAATGTTTCTAACTGCTGCTCTCGATCTTCAATTTGTTTGGCTAGGTCGTCGATAACATCGACAAAACTGGGGGGAACAAATGTGCTGTTACCTTCATCACCCGGAAGTTCGGGACCACCCAGTGCGGGTTGCTGACTAAAATCAAACTCACCGGCATCAAGACTCGCAACCGTAGTCAGTCGCTCACCAAGAGCATCTAAGCGAACCAGTCGAGCTTGGAGTTCAGCCATTCGTAAAGTAAGCGCCGCTATGTTTTCACTGGCTTCACGCTTACTTTCTTCAATGGATTCTTTTTGTTGATCGAGGGAGGCTTTCCAAGCGGCGGTAGTTTCATGATCTAAAATGTCGGAGCCGTTAGTAGACGAGACTAGGTTGCCTAGATAGGCGCCAACACCTAAAGGCATACCGAGCAAGCAAATCGATAAAACCGCGCGAGTCCAACCACTCACTGTATAGGTTTTCGTGGCTTTGTTTTTTCCGACAACAATAATTTTCATAACTTACAAAGCTGAAAAACCCTAATCAAGAAACCAATTACCTATTCAACCGAAGGTATATGCAATAAAACTAACGTTAACTTCAGAAACTTCTGTGTGTTAACGATACTTATAACGGTTGATACTGAAACAGCCATACATTTATGGCCTGAGATAATGCCAAAAGGTGTTGCCAGTGACAACTACTCCAATGGTATTAAATCGGTATTATAGAAATTCGTGAAAACTAATACGTCTTGGTTTCAAGTAATAACTGCAATCAATTATGCAGCAAGTAAATCTACTCGCTGCCCTAAAAATAATTCATTCGG